>CAZWZC010000041.1:0-18144 GCA_964638755.1 uncultured Aeromicrobium sp.
TTCATGCCGACTCCGACGTACCGTGCCTTTCCAACGGAGGTGTCGGCGTGAGCGAGCGAAGCGAGCGACCAGTCAAGGGTGGATTCATGCCGACTCCGACGTACCGTGCCTTTCCAACGGAGGTGTCGGCGTGAGCGAGCGAAGCGAGCGACCAGTCAAGGGTGGATTCATGCCGACTCCGACGTACCGTGCCTTTCCAACGGAGGTGTCGGCGTGAGCGACCTCATCGACACCACCGAGATGTACCTCCGCACGGTCTATGAGCTCGAAGAGGAGGGCATCATCCCGTTGCGCGCCCGCATCGCTGAGCGCCTCCACCAGAGCGGACCGACAGTCAGCCAGACGGTGGCTCGCATGGAGCGCGACGGACTGCTCACGGTCGAGGGTGATCGCCACCTTGAGCTGTCGTCCAAGGGCCGCCAGCTCGCGACTCGGGTGATGCGCAAGCACCGCCTCGCCGAGCGATTGCTGACCGACATCATCGGCCTCGACATCGAGTTCGTGCACGAAGAGGCCTGCCGCTGGGAGCACGTCATGTCCGAGCAGGTCGAGAGGCGGCTCGTCGAGCTGCTCGACCATCCACAGGAGTCGCCCTACGGCAACCCGATCCCCGGACTTGCCGAGCTCGGCGAGACCGGGGAAGACGCTGACTTCCTCGACGGCGTGATGCCGATGAGCAAGATCGCCGGCGGCGGCTCCGAACCCGCACGCGTCGTTATCCGCCGGATCGTCGAAGAGCTGCAGAAGGACGCCGAGGTCATGTCGGTGTTGCGCCGCGTCGGCGCATTGCCTGGCAATGACGTGCTGGTGTCGCAAGGTCATGACGGGGTGATCATCGCGCGTCAGGGCGAGACGGCCGAGCTTGACGCTGAGTCGGCATCGCACATTTTCGTCTCCAGCTAGTCTCTCGGCGGCTTCGGCTTCCACGGGATGAACCCGCTGGTGCGGCGTACGTAGTCGTCATAGCCCGGCTTGCTCTTCTTCATGCCCTTTTCGTTGAGGGCTGCGCCGGTGACCTTCGTCAAGAAGATCGTCATGGCAATCGGGCTGATCACGGTTGCGAGACCTGCCCAGGAACTCGCGGCGACGATCCAGATGCCAGTCCACACGCACGCGTCACCGAAGTAGTTCGGGTGCCGCGTGTAGCGCCAGAGCCCCTGGTCCATGATCTTGCCCTTGTTGGCCGGATCGCTCTTGAAAGCCGCGAGCTGCGCATCGCCGACACCCTCGAAAACGTTGCCGAGGGTGAAGACGGCGAGTCCGAGGCCGACGAGCCACCAGGTGACGTCCTCGTTGTTGGCGCCGACCATGATCGGCGTGGCCACCAACCACATGGCGATGCCCTGGGGCAGAAACACCCGCATCAGTGCGACTTGCGCGAACGGTCGACCGTCGGCCTCGGCCAGCTCGGCGTAGCGAGGATCCTCGGGAAGCTTGGAGTTGCGGCGGTGCAGGTGCCAGGCCAGTCGCAAACCCCACACGGCTGCCATGGCCAGCAGGATCCAACGCATGGCGGGGTCACCGTCACCGCCAGAGGAGATCAGGGCCGTCTCGGCCGCGATCAGCACAAAGCCGATGCCCCACATCGTGTCGACGACGGTGAGCTTCTTCTGGTGCTGTGCGATCGCCAGCCCGACGGCCATGAACGCGATGACTACACCGAGCCCACCGGCGAGGCTGCTGACGGACTGGGAGATGTCGTTGGGGATCATGTGGACGACTATGCCAGCCACGCCAGTGGAGACGTCGGCATGCCGCTGACTCCGTTGGCACTGGGCTTGACCGCGAGGATCTGGTCGACACCCATACGGTTCTCCTCGAACGCCAGTGCGCCACCGACCAGGTAGAGGCGCCAGACGCGCGCGTTCTCCTCACCGATCAGTGCAACCGCGGTCGACCAGTTGCTCTCGAGGTTCTCAGCCCACGCTGCAACCGTCTGGGGGTAGTGCTCGCGCATCGCCTGCACGTCGCGAATCTCCAGGCCGGAGTCTGCGATGAGGCCGATTGTCTTGGCGAGCGGCTTCATGTGCATGTCGGGTGCGATGTACGTCTCGATGAATGGCCCTCCACCGGGTCGGTCTCCGACGGCGTCATTGCTTCGGGACATCTGTTGGATGAGCACGCGGCCGCCAGGTCGAAGGTAGCGGTGGATCGACTCGGTGAACACGACGTACTCCTTGTCGCCGACGTGCTCGCCCATCTCGACCGATGCGATGGCGTCGATGCCGTTGTCGGCGACCCCTGACTCCCGGAGATCACGGAAGTGGCGGAGGCTGACCGAGACCCGATCCTCCAGGCCACGCTCGGCAGCCTTCTTCAGGACGAAGTCGCGCTGCTCTGACGACAGGGTCACCCCGGTTACGTGCACCCCGTAGTGCTCGGCCGCGAACAGTGTCAACGAGCCCCAGCCGGACCCGATGTCAACCATCCGCATACCCGGCTCTAGTGCCAGCTTCTTGCAGATCAGGTGCAGCTTGGCGGTCTGAGACTCCTCAAGTGACATCTGCGGCGTGACGTGGAAACCGCTCGAGTAGGCCATGTTGGGGTCGAGGATCAGCTCATAGAAGTCGTTCGACAGATCGTAGTGGTGCGAGATCGCCGCCTGGTCGCGCTCCTTGCTGTGCAGCTCACCGGTCAGGTTGGACTCCGCATCCGGTGCCGGCGGGCGACGTCCGATAGCTCCCAGGCGTACGGCCAGGGCTGCAGCCTTCGCTGCCTGTCTCGGCCCGATCTTGGGTCGCCCGGCGCTTCCGTCGGTGGCTCGGGCATCGCGTACCGCCGCCCACATCGCACGCAGACCTTCGCCAAGATCGCCCTCGATGTCGAGGTCGCCCTGGACATACGCGCGGGCGACGCCGAGCTCTCCCGGCTTCCACATGACGTGACGTAGCGCTCGTTTGTTGTGGATCACCACAACAGGAGCGCCGGGCTGTCCGGCTTCGCTGCCGTCCCACACACGAAGACGTATGGGCAGCGTGAGACCGAGGGTCTCTTCGGCAAGCCCCAGCAGGGCGGCTGCCTTGTTGATGCGCAGAGTGTTCACCCAACAAGTGTTTCGTGGGTCGCCGAGTTGCGCCATCTCAATTGCGACCGACTGGCATGCTGGTGCCCATGAGCCTCGGGACTGCCGTGACGTCGTGGTTCCGGACCGTAGGACTGGAGATACTCGGGTGGATCCTGATCCCGGTTGGCATCATCTTGATGCCACTTCCCGGTCCTGGAATGCTCATCGTCGCCGGGGGAGTTGCACTGCTGTCGCGCCGGTATGTCTGGGCGCAGAAGGCTCGGGGCTACGTAGAGAAGCGCGCCATCGAAGCGGCGAAGTACGGGGTTGCCACGGTGCCCAGGATCGTGCTGAGCGTCCTCGGTGGCGTCTGGCTCTTTGCGCTCGGGGTTGTGTGGTGGAAGGGGCCCAACATTCCAGAGTTCAGTCTGCTGAATGTTGGTTTCGGACCCGAGCTCCCGGGCGGGCCGCCCGCCGCTTTCGGCTTGTGGGTGTCGGCGCTGGCGACTTGGGCGCTGATCGCCTTCAGCGTCAAGCGCTGGCGATGACCCTCATTTGAACGGGTAGCGGGAGACCTCCTTTCCGTCGAGGGTGAAGACGTATGAGCCCGACTCGTTGTACTCGTTCGATACGCTGACCGACATGGTGGGAAGGTCGTCGCGATCGCCAAGGACCACGTAGATCGACTTCACCGTTTCGACGTTGAGCTCGGCCGGTGCGCGCTTGATCGCGTCCATCAGGGCGGGAATGTTGATGGCCGACATGTCGACGACTGTGTCCTCACCTCTGCGAGTCGACTTGCTGGGATCGCCTTGGTAGCCGTCCCTGAACGACCAGCGCTCGGTACGTCGCGGGTTGTCAGGCACGACGACGTTGACGCTCGCATAGTCGGGGTAGATGGCTGCCGACTCGACCGTGGTTGTGCCGAACGCCGACTTCGTCGCGGCAACGAACTTTTCGAAACCTGCCGCCGTGTGCAGCTTCAGCGCCTTCGTGGGTTGGCTGCTGAGGTTCGGGCTGGTGGTGTCGGTCTCAGAACTGCTGCTGTTGCCGCTCGACGAGGCGATCCAGATGATGACCGATGCAATCGCCGGAACGAGGGCGCCGATCAGGATCTTGGTCAACAACCCCTTGGGCATCGAGGCAGTGGACAGCGCGCTGGTGATGCGTGGAGCCGCATTGGGTGGTCGCAGGTCGGCTGTCAGCTGGGCCAGCTCGTCGAGGGTCTTTGCCTGCAGGGCTGACTGCGTACGGGACTCTCGCTCCGTGTCGTCGATGCGGCCGTCGGCGAAGGCGGACTCGATGTCGTTGAGACACAGATCGCGATCGGCGTCACTCGCACGTGTTCCCGCCATGGCAGGCACAATATCGGCAATTCTGCCTCTAGGGTGACGGCATGAGCCGACTCGGTGACCTCTTCCCCGGTGCCGATCTGCCGCACGTCACGCTCGGCACCAGTCCGACCCCCGTGCGACAACTGACGGGTCTCGGCCGAGGACAGGACGTCTGGCTCAAGGACGAGAGCACCTTCGGTGATGGTGGCTGGGGTGGCAACAAGGTGCGCAAGCTCGAGTGGATCATTCCCGAGGCGCATCGCCGCAGGAAGTCGACGCTGTTCACGGTGGGCGGCATTGGCACGCACTGGGGTCTTGCGGCCGCGCTCTATGGGCGCGAGCACGGCCTGCACACAGTGCTCGGGCTCGTCGACCAACCGATCGACGACCACGTACGGGAGCAAACCGCGCGACTCGACGCCTCAGGGGCCACGATCTACCGCTACCCGTCGGTCAATCGCCTCAAGCTGGCCGCGCCGATGATCCTCGCGCGGCACCGCCTGCCCTACTACTTGCCAGCGGGCGGCTCATCTCCAGTCGGCAGCCTCGGGTACGTCGAGGTTGCATTGGAGATCGCCGAGCAGGTGGCTGCTGGCGACCTGCCCGAACCGGCGACCCTCGTCACCGCGGTCGGCTCGGGCGGCACGTTGGCCGGACTGGCGCTCGGGCTTGGGCTCGCGGGACTGTCAACACGCGTGTTCGGCGTTGTGGTCAACGACTCGTTCCGACTCGATGACGTCACCACCAGCAGGCTTGCCACCAAGACGGCAGCTCTGCTGCGCTCTCGGGGTGCTGACATTGGCAAGGTCGTCATACGGCCGGAAGACATCACCGCCACTCCGCGCTGGATGGGCAGCACATACGGAGCCACGACTCCCGAGAGCGTCGAGGCGCTCGAGCTTGCCAAGGTCGAAGGTCTAGAGCTGGAGCCGGTCTACACAGCCAAGGCGCTCGCGGCGATCCTCGACGGCAACATTGCGGGCCCGATCCTCTATCTCAACACCCACGGACCCCGCCCCTCGGCGTAACCTTTCGTGCTGCTCGCTTCGCCGATGGTCCTCGTATGGCCGCCTGAGCCCGCGTGCACGAGGATGAGGACATGACTCATGAGTGCGATGTCGTCGTTGTCGGTCTCGGTCCGGGCGGCGAGGTTGTCGTCAACAGACTCGCCAAGGCGGGACTCGATGTCGTTGCGGTGGAAGCCGAGCTGGTCGGGGGCGAGTGTCCCTACTGGGGATGTATCCCGTCCAAGATGATGATCCGTGCAGCCAATTCGCTAGCGGAGGCGCGACGGGTCGAGACGCTCGCCGGCACGGTCTCGGTCAAGCCGGACTTTGCGCCAGTTGCGAAGCGCATCCGCGACGAGGCCACCGACAACTGGGACGACACGGTCGCCGCGAAACGGGCCACCGATGCCGGGGCGAGGCTGGTGCGTGGGCATGGCCGACTCGTCGGTGACAAGATGGTCGAGGTCGACGGAGAGACGTACGTTGCCTCCAAGGGTGTTGTGCTCAATACCGGCACCACCGCAGCGATCCCGCCGATTGAAGGTCTGGCCGACACACCGTTTTGGACCAACCGTGAAGCCCTCAGCACTGAGTCGGTTCCCGGATCGTTGATTGTGATCGGTGGCGGCGCCATCGGGCTCGAGATGGCTCAGGCCTTTTCGCGCTTCGACTCGCAGGTCACTGTCTTGGAGGTGGCACCGCGCATCCTCGCGCCTGAAGAGCCCGAATCGTCAGAACTGCTGACCAAGGTGTTTGAGGCCGAGGGCATCGCCGTTCACACCGGAATCACGATCGATCGCGTCGATCACGACGGCTTGCGGTTCACGGTCACCTGTGGTGACGCGACGTTTGAGGCGGAGCAGGTTCTGATCTCAGCCGGTCGCAAGTCGCGCATCGATGACATCGGGCTTGAGACCGTCGGCGTCGAAGCCGAAAAGTTTCTCGAGGTCGACGACTCGATGCACGTATCTGGAATGAATGGCAAGGAAGGTTTGTGGGCAATCGGAGACATCGTGGGACGTGGCGCCTTCACCCACACCTCGATGTATCAGGCTGAGCGAGTTGCGAAGGCGATTCTCGGCAAGCCATTGGAGGATTATGACTCGAGTTTCCCGCGAGTGACCTTCACTGACCCGGAGGTCGGCGGAGTGGGTCTCACCGAGAAGCAGGCTCGCGAGAAGGGCATCAACGTACGAGTTGGCTCCGGCGACATCCCGGTGAGCAGTCGAGGCTGGCTGCATGCCGTGGGCAACGAGGGGATCATCAAGCTGGTGATCGACGATGATCGTGGGGTCATCGTCGGAGCGACCAGCGCCGGACCAACCGGTGGCGAGACCCTGTCCGCACTGGCATTTGCGGTGCGCGCGGAGATCCCGGTCGCGACGCTCAAGAACACGATCTACGCCTACCCGACGTTCTACAGGGCCATCGAGTCGGCGCTCTAGGCCCCCGGGCAGACTGGGCCCATGCGGATCACAGTCTTGTCAGGCGGCGTCGGCGGCGCCCGGTTCCTTCAAGGACTGCTGGTTGCCAACGCGCCTGAGGACGAGATCACGGTCATCGGCAACACCGCAGACGACATCTGGTTGTTCGGCATGCGGGTGTGCCCCGACCTCGACACCGTGATGTACACGTTGGGCAACGGCATCGACCCCGAGCGACGCTGGGGACGTACCCACGAGACCTGGAACGCGAAGGAGGAGCTCGGCGCGTACGGCGAGGAGACGTGGTTCGGACTCGGCGATCGTGACCTCGCAACTCACCTGATCCGTACGAAACTCCTGCACGAGGGCGTCGGCCTTGCCGAGATCACGGCTCGACTGTGCGAGCGCTGGCAGCCTGGCGTGCGCCTGCTGCCGATGACCGAGGACGAGGTCGAGACCCACATCGGTGTCGATGGTGCGGACGGCATCGACACGATCCACTTCCAGGAGTATTGGATCCGCCTCGGTGCCAAGGTCCCAGTTCGGTCGGTCGAGTTTCGCGGCGCTGACGCTGCCACGGCAGGTCCGGGAGTGGTCGAGGCGATCCGTGACGCCGACCTGGTGATCTTGCCGCCGTCCAACCCGATCGTCTCGGTCGGTGCGATCCTCTCGGTCGAGGAGATCGCCGAGGCGGTGCGCACGACTACAGCACCTGTCGTCGGCGTCTCGCCCATCATCGGCACGGCAGCTGTGCGGGGCATGGCCGACCAGCTCCTCGACGGTCTCGGCATCGAGATCAGTGCTGCCGGAGTCGCCCAGCATTTGGGGGCCCGCAGCGCGGCGGGCGTCCTCGACGCGTGGCTGGTCGACACCTCCGATGCGGCTGCTGTCGCGTCCATCGAGCAGCTAGGCGTACGCGCCAAGGCCGTGCCGCTTTACATGAACGATGACGAGACCACGGCACAGCTCGCTCGCGACACCCTCGATCTGGCCCTCGCGTGACCCTTCAGGCGTGGCCGCTGCAGGGCATCGGCGAGATCGCACCGGGCGACGACCTGGCCGCGATCATCGTCGACCATCTCGACGAAGCGCTCATTGACGGCGACGTGATCGTCGTGACGAGCAAGGTGATCAGCAAAGCCGCAGGTCTTGCAACGACCGGAGACCGCGAGTCGCTTCTCGAGGCGCAGACCGATCGGGTCGTCGCCAGGCGCGGTCAGACCCGGATCGTGCGCACATACTCGGGGCTCACGCTCGCAGCGGCCGGCATCGACGCGTCGAACGTCGAGGTCGGTACCGTGATCCCGCTACCCCCGGATCCCGACGCCTCTGCACGCGGCATCCGTGCTCGTCTCCGGGAGCTGACTGGTCTTCAGCTCGGCGTGATCGTGTCTGACACGGTCGGTCGCGCCTGGCGGATCGGTCAGACCGACATCGCGATAGGTGCGTCGGGCATTGCGACGTCCCTCTCCTTCGAGGGAGTTGAAGACTCGTACGGCAACGTCCTCGCCGTGACGGCACCCGCCATCGCCGACGAGATTGCCGGCATGGCGGATATCGTGGCGGGCAAGCTGAGTGGCCTTCCGGTCGTCGTCGTACGCGGCCTTCCCGCCGAGTGGCTCGGCGACGACGCGACCGGTGCTGCCGCGCTCATTCGCGATGAGGAGAGCGACATGTTTGGCCTCGGCGTCCGCGACGCCGTGCTTGTGGCTGCAGGCAATGGCGATACTCGCGGGTTCCCAGCACCAGACGATGACCATGACCTTCTCGCTCTGGCCCGCGAAGGAGTCGACCTCACTCTGGCTGATGCGATTGTCGTCGGCGACGTGATCGAGGTTCGCGCACTGTCGGACTCACCGGGCGCCCACGTCGCAGCTGGTGTGCTGGCGGAGCGGCTACGTATCCTCGCGCGTGCCCTGGGTCAGGACGTGACGATCAGCGTCGTCTAACCAAGCCTGCTGACTCCAAAACCACCTAGTGAACTGTCTCGCGCGGCGCTAGCTGGCGGCCGGATTTCGCTGAAGCGACTTCGTCGTCCCCGAACGTAGTTTGTAGTTGAGCTTGGCTCCATCGAAGGTCAGCACATCGAATCGTGGTTCCTCGATGGTTGGGCATGCGGCAGAGGTGGTCAATCGCGCATCCAATTGGACCGTGTTGGAGTCGGGGCCAAGTTCCCAAGTGCCGATGACCCAGTTGCAGCCGTTGTATCCTTCGGCCCTGCCGCCTGGGTCGAACTGAAGCCATGGGACGTTCAGGTCACTCGCAGTCTTCAGGTCGGCACCCCAGTGTCCACGCAGTTGGTCCTCGGTCAATGCGGCAGAAGTGCTCGGTTGTGCGTCCGGAGGCGCAACCGATTCGACAGGTGCTTCAACGGTGCAACCGGTCACAGCCGTGAGAAGTGCACAAGCGGCGATCCGAACCCTGTAGCTCACACGGACACTTTCCTGCCCTGGCATCTAGAAGACAACCAGTCGGGCAAGCCCGCTTGTGTTCACCTTCAGGCGGCGAAGTTGGTCGATCGACAGGCGGTTGGCATCGCTCATCGCATAGTCGGTGGGTTCGGCGATCCGCATGGTCTTGATGTTGTGATGCCTTCGGCAGAGCGCCCGCAGATTGTCACCACTGGTTGGGCCGTGGGGTCTGGGGATCTCATGGTCGAGATCTGACTCGATTGCTGGTCTGGTGCAGGTGGGGAATCGGCAGGTCCCGTCTCTGGCTTGGACCGCGGTGCGGAGCGCATCTGATGGGAACGGTCTGGGCTCAGTGGTGTCGAGGACCCGGCCGAGGGGGTCGGTCAGGATCCGGAACCACAAGGTGCCCGGCTCTTCGGTCAGCTCGCGCACCATCTGGGCAGGAAGAGCAAACGATCCGTCGAACGAATCGCCGGGCACGTTGTTCATGCTGGCGAGAGAGGTGACGGGGACGGTGATGCCGATGACAGCACGCGAGCTGGTGCTGTGACCATCAGCAACACCGCGCATTTGTTCGACGAACAGGTCAGCACGCCGCTGGTCCAGGGTGCGGTCGTCGGAGGTGGCTTTGGCACGCTCGGTGAGCATCGCGTCGATGACCAAGGCATCGGGAGTAGGGATGTAGGCGGTCAGGAACGACATGCCGTCGTCTTGGTGGTTGACCCACACCGACCGCTTGGACCGCTCTTCCTTCACCGCAGCATCCGTGGTTTCCCACCGAGCGATGAACCGGTTGAGCTTGGCCTTGAGCTGCGCGGTCGTGTGAGTGGCGGCATAGTCGCCGATGATCCCGTCGAGGTGAATCAGGTTTTCTTGCGTGCTCAGCTTCGCCGTCGCGGAAGCCATGAGGCTCAAGCGGTGGGCGTCGATGCGCCCTTCGCCAAACGCGGCCCAGGTGTTGGGGAGCAGATTGCGAACCCGACGCGTCTCAGCCAAACGCATCTGCACCGTTCGGGTGGGCTGGTGCAGCACCACACCGAGTTCATCGGCAGCGAAACTGGCTTCCATGTCTCGCACCCGCTGGTCCTCATGACGCTGGGCCTGGACCCGGCGATGGTCCTGGAACTCGAGCATCAGAGCCGCGGTCTTGGCCTCGATTTGAGCACGCTGCACCTCAAGCTCGACGATCCTGTCGAGGATCACCCGCTCGGTGCCGGCTGCTGTGCCCATATGACAAATCTAGACGAACCCACCGACAGAAACTTTTGACCGAAATTCCTCTTTTGACAGGAGTTTTGATGCTCAGTCCTTGTGGGCAGAGCGAGTGCTGAGCCCGGCTAGACCGAGGCGCGTGCGTCTAGCCGTTCGAGGGTCGCCAGCGTATGCGCGCCGACTCCGATCGCCTGTGCTTCAAGGAGCTCGTGGAACTCGTCGACATCCCTCCGCAGCCCCATAGGAGCGGCAAGCTCGACGGCACCGAATGAGCGGTGACGCTCGGCCGATCCGACTCCGTAGCCAGCACGCAACAACGAAGGTCGTTGGCTTGCAAGGATCGTCGTACCATCACCGTTCCCATCCGCGACGAATGCCAGCGGATGGGACGAGGCTGCACGAAGCAGCAGACCCAGCTCGGCGGAGTTGAGCGACGGCAGGTCTGCCGGGATCACGGCGACGGCCTCATCCGGATGGTGGTCGAGAGCCCAGTCGACCCCCGCTCGTAGGGCCGACCCGAGTGGATCTGGACCCGCATCGGGTGGCTCAGCGATGGCGAAGACTCCGACGCTGCGCGCGTACACACTCACTTCATTGCCGCCTGTCACCACGACGACGCGGCCCACGACGTCGCAGTTGACCACCGCGTCGAGCGCATCCATCGCGAACGCCATGGCGAGAGCACGTCGAGCACCCGAGTCGACGTGCAGCCGCGACTTGGCCCCGTCCCACGGTTTGATCGGCATGATCACCGTGAATGTCATGCCGGCACCGTCGCGATGCGGCCGTACGTCGTGGTGCGCTGCACAGCGGGCCGTCCGGCCAGCGCTGCCATCGACTCGAGCTCCTCGATGGACTTGCGCGATCCGTTGGTGCTGCCCGCCATCCGGCTGATGGTCTCTTCCATCAGCGTGCCGCCAAGGTCGTTGACCCCACCCCGCAGCACCTGCGTGCAGGTCTCGGGACCGAGCTTGACCCACGAGCACTGGATGTTGTCGATCAGCCCGTGCAGCATGATGCGCGACATGGCGTGCACTGCGCGGTTGTCGCGAACCGACGGGCCTGGACGGGCGACTCCGGCGAGGTAGATCGGCGACGACTGGTGCACGAAGGGCAGTGGTACGAACTCGGTGAACCCGCCGGTCTCTCGCTGCAGGGTGGCCAGCGTCCGCAGGTGGTTGACCCAGTGGCCGGGGTGGTCAACATGCCCGTACATCATCGTCGACGTCGTCGGCAGGCCCACCTCGTGCGCCGTGCGGATGACGTCGATCCACTCCGACGTCGGCAGCTTGCCCTTGGTCAGGACCCAGCGGACGTCATCGTCGAGGATCTCTGCAGCGGTGCCGGGCAGCGAGTCGACGCCCGACTCCTTGGCCTTGATCAGGAAGTCACGCACCGACAGACCAGTTCGGCTGACACCGTTCATGACCTCCATCGGGCTGAATGCGTGTACGTGCAGGCTCGGCTCGCGGCGTTTCACCTCGGCGGCGATGTCGAAGTACGCCGTGCCCGGCAGGTCGGGATGGATGCCGCCCTGCATGCAGACCTCGGTTGCCCCGAGCTCGACGGCCTCGGTCGCCCGCTGGCCGATCTCGTCGAGGGAGAGCGTGTAGGCGTCGGCATCCGTGCGGCGCTGGGCGAAGGCGCAGAAGCGGCAGCCGGTGTAGCAAACGTTGGTGAAGTTGATGTTGCGGTTGACGATGTAGGTGATCTCGTCGCCGGCAGCCTGTCTGCGCAGGTTGTCGGCGTACTCCGCCAGCTCGTCGAGGTGCGATCCCTCGGCCGTCATCAGCACGAGCGCGTCGGCATCTGACAGGCCAGCTGGATCTCGCTCGGCAGCACGCATCGCCGCGTTGAACCCGCCGTCACCCACGCCGACGATGCCAACCGACTCGCGCTTCGCCTGGCCATCGCGAAGCATCGACCAGTCGCCGTAGACATCCTCGAAGTCGCTGCGCCGGTCAGTCGTACGCCCGACGGTGTCGACTTCGGTGTAGAGCTCGGTACGTCCTTGCGACAGCCACCCGGTCGGGGTCCAGCCGCCATCGGGCTCCTGCCACGGCAGGCCCTCGGCGCGCGCGTCGGGGTTGGCAAGTCCGCCCTCGCCGACAAGTGCGTCGACATGCGGGAGCAGGCGAGGGTCGAGCCATGGTTCGGACAGGAACTGCGGATGAGCAGTCAGCCGCTCGGTCAGCGTGAAGCCCTGCCCGGCACACAGTTGGGAAAGCGCGTCCAGCTCGGGCCAGGGGCGCTCGGGATTGACGTGGTCAGGAGTCAGCGGACTGATGCCGCCGAAGTCGTCGACGCCGGCATCGAGCAGCGATCGGCAGTCGGCGAGATCGACCAGATTTGGCGGCGCCTGAACCCGCATCGACGGACCCAGCAGGATGCGCGTCGTGGCGATCACGGCGAGGTACTCCTCGACCTGCAGGTCCGGCGTACTGCGCATTGCCGTGTCGTCCTTGGAGACGAAGTTCTGGATGATGACTTCCTGGATCGTCCCGTACGCGCGCGCGATCCGGCGCAGCTCGAAGATGCTCTCGACCCTATCCTCCAGCGTCTCGCCGATGCCGATCAGCAGCCCGGTCGTGAATGGGATGTTGAGCCGCCCAGCATCCTCAAGTACCCGGATCCGCAGCTCGGGGTCCTTGTCGGGGCTGGAGTAGTGCGCCTGACCCTTCTCCTCGAACAGTCGGCGACTCGTCGTCTCGAGCATCATGCCCATGGACGGAGCGACCGGCTTGAGCCGCGACATCTCCTTCCAGCTCATGACACCGGGATTTAGGTGGGGCAGCAGCCCGGTCTCCTCGAGCACCCTGATCGACATGGCGCGTACGTACTCGAGCGTGCTCTCATACCCCGCTGCTTCGAGCCAATCCTTGGCGTCGTCCCAGCGATCCTCGGGGCGATCACCGAGGGTGAACAGCGCTTCCTTGCAGCCCATCGCGGCACCCTTGTGGGCGATGTCGAGCACCTCGTCGGGCGACAGGAACGGCGCCGGCACGCGGTTGGGCGTCGTCGCGAAGGTGCAGTAGTGGCAGCGATCGCGGCACAGCCGGGTCAGCGGGATGAACACCTTCTTGCTGTACGTGACGATGCCGGGGCGGCCAGCGGCCTCGAGCCCGGCGTCGCGAACGCGTGCTGCCGCCGCCATCAGCTCGCGCAGCATGTGCCCGCGTGCGCTGAGCAGACCAGCGGCTTCGCTCGCGTCGATCGTCTTGCCGGCGACTGCGCGACGTACGGCGCGGGTGATCTCCCGCTCGTTGGGCGCACTGTCGGTGGGCGCGGTCATGGCTCCATCATCACTGGTGGGTTGAAACGTCAACGGTGCAGGTTGGGCAGGACGTCCTTGCCGAACACGTCGATCCACTCGCGCTGATTGCGGCCGACGTTGTGCAGGTAGACGGTGTCGATGCCCTCGTCGATGAACTTCTGGATCTCGGCGCGATGCGCGTCGGGGTCCTCTGAGATCAGCATGCGGCCGTCGAAGTCCTCCGGCCGGACCATCTTGGCCATCTCCTGCAGATCGTACGGCGAACGGATGTCGCCCTTCGGGAACTTCATCCCGCCGTTGGGCCACTCGGTCATCGCGTTCTCAAGTGCCTCTTCGTACGTCGGCGCCCACGACAGGTGCAGCTGCAGGACCTTGGGCAACGCGTCCGGATCCTTGTCGGCCTCGCGGGCACCGTCGGCGAACTTGCCGAGCAGCCCGGCGACCTTCTCACTCGTGGCACCGGGCGTGATGATGCCGTCGACCTCCTTGCCGGCGCGCTTGGCCGTGATCGGGCCGGCCGTCGCGACATAGATCGGCGGCGGATCGTCGAGCGTCCAGAGCCGGGTCTTCTCAAGCGTGAAGAACTCACCCTTGTGCTTGACGTCCTTGCCGGTGAACAGCTTCTTGATGATCGTGATGGCTTCCCACATGCGGCTCAACCGCTCGGGCGCCTCGGGCCAGTAGCCGCCGACGATGTGCTCGTTGAGCGCCTCACCCGAGCCGAGTCCGAGCCAGTGGCGGCCGGGGTACATCGCGGCGAGGGTCGCGCTTGCCTGGGCCACCATCGCGGGGTGGGTCTTGAAGGACGGGCAGATGACACCGGGGCCGATGTCGCCCCGCGTACGTTCGCCCGCTGCCGTCAGCACGTTCCAGATGTAGGGCGCGTGCCCCTGCGCCGGCACCCATGGCTGGAAGTGGTCGGCCGCCATGACGCCGTTGAAGCCGCCATTCTCAGCGTAGGCGCAAAGGTCGACCAGCTCGGTGGGGTGGAACTGCTCGCTCATCGCGGCGTAGCCGACATGCACCGGTGCCATGGAGTCTCCTGGATCGTGAGGTGGCTTCGAAGGTAATCATGGCGTACGTCGCTAGGCGCGCTTGAGCATCCTCAGGACCTGACGCTCCAGCGTGCGGCTGATGGTCGATCCTGGCGTCGCCCGGCTCTCGCCCGCCTTGACGGTCACGCCGTCGTTGAACAGGTCGATGACTCGCGGGTCTATGTAGGACGTACGAGCGATGGTAGGGGTGTTGCCGAGGTGCTCAGACACTGTCTCCATGGCTCGGGTCACAGCCTTCTTGCGCGCTGTCGGGGTGTCCGCCTTGTCGCGCGCCAGCGCCAGCGCGGCGATCGCGGTGCCGCGCCACGTACGGAAGTCCTTGGCGGAGTAGTCCTCGCCAAGCAGACCCTTGATGTAGCTGTTGACGTCGTCGGCGTCGATGCCCTTCCACCGGTTGCCGTCCTTGTAGGCCAGCAGCCGTTCACCCCCGCCTCGCCGCTGGCGCAGGGCGCGAAGGATCTCGGCGACCCGCTCATCGCGCACGGTGACCTCGACCTCTTGGCCAGACTTGGCGGCGTACGCGAACGACACGGCCCTGCCGTCGACGTGGACGTGCTTCTTCTCCAACGTCGTCAGGCCGTAGCTGCCGTTCTCCTCGGCGTATCGGTCGGAGCCGATGCGGAACATGCCGAGATCGAGGAGGCTGAACGTCGTCGCGACGACCCGCTCGAGGGTCATCTCGTCGCCACCGAGATCGCGCCGTGACTCGGCGCGATGCCTGAGGAGCGAGGCAGCGAAGCCTTCCATCTTCTCGAACTTCTCGAGGTCGCGGCGGATGCGCCATTCGGGGTGGTAGAGATACTGCCTCCGCCCGGCGACATCGGTGCCGACTGCCTGCAGGTGGCCGTTCTCGACCGGGGAGATCCACACCGCGGTCCAGGCCGGCGGGATCACCAGCTTCTTGCAGCGCTCGACGTCGATCTCCTCAAGCGGAGCGCCGTCCTGGTCGAGGTAGCGGAACCCTCTACCGTGCTTGATCCGCGCCCACCCCGGAGAGCTCGAGGACGTACGGCGCAGGCGGACCATGCCGCAACGCTACGGTCACCTGGGCTTGCGCGCAGCCAAGCGCTCGACCAGCCCCAAGCCGAACCGTTCGCGGCGCTCGATCGTCAGTCCTTCGGCCAGCACGACGTTGAGGGGCCGCCTGCGGAAGTGCTCGCCTCCCATGCGCACGGTCACGACCTCCGCAAGTCGCTGAACCGCACGGCCGAAGAGGTTGGGGCTCTCGACATGGTCGACGAGAAGGAGCAGTCCGCCTGGTTTGAGCACGCGGTGCATCTCGGCTACCGCCTGATCATGATTCGGAATGGCGCACAGCGAGAACGTGCACACGACCGTGTCGAACGAGCCGTCTGCGAAGTCCAGCTGATGCGCATCGCCCTCTCGCAGGTCGACCTCACGCTCCAGCTCAACGGCGCGTTCGCGTGCGAGCCTGAGCATGCCGGGACTCAGCTCAATACCGGTGAGACGGATGTCGGCCGGATAGTGCTCAAGGTTGAGCCCCGTACCGATCGCCACCTCGAGCACGTCGCCGGTCGCCTGGCTGCACACCCAGTGACGGCTGTCCTTGAACAGCAAGCGGTCGAACAACCGCATCTGTCGGTCGTACGTGGAGGCCTGCTTGTCCCAGGCCGCCTGCCAGCGTGCTCGGTTGGCTGGGTCGCTGCTCGACGTTCTGGACACGTGCCCTCGACAGGAATCGAACCTGTGACCTACCGCTTAGGAGGCGGTCGCTCTATCCAACTGAGCTACGAGGGCGCCCGCTCAGGTTATCGAGTGCCCACGATTTCATCGAACCCCGGACGGGGGTGGACAATGGAGACATGACACTGGTGCCCACATGACCAAGCCGATTGAGTCGTGGCTCACCGACATGGATGGTGTGCTCGTGCACGAGGAGAAGGCAATCCCGGGAGCGCCAGAGTTCATCGAACGGCTCAAGACCAGTGGACGCAAGTTCCTGGTGTTGACCAACAACTCGATCTTCACGCCGCGCGACCTAGTCGCCAGACTTCGCCGGGCAGGCGTCGACGTCCCGGAAGAGGCGATCTGGACCTCCGCGTTGGCGACGGCGAAGTTCCTCAGCGAGCAGCGCCCGGAGGGCACTGCGTACGTCATCGGTGAGGCCGGCATGACGACGGCGCTGCACAACGTCGGTTATGTCATGACAAGCCAGGATCCCGAGTACGTCGTGCTCGGCGAGACCCGTACGTATTCGTTCGAGGCGATCACCCGGGCGATTCAGCTGATCGAGAATGGCGCGCGTTTCATCGCCACCAACCCCGACGCCACCGGTCCGTCACCCCAGGGTTCGCTGCCCGCGACTGGATCGGTTGCTGCCCTGATCACCAAGGCGACCGGAGTCGATCCCTACTTCGTCGGCAAGCCCAACCCGCTGATGATGCGCAGCGCACTCAACCAGATCGAGGCGCACTCGGAGACCACCGTCATGATCGGCGATCGCATGGACACCGACGTGTTGTCAGGTCTCGAGGCAGGGCTGCGTACGATCCTCGTGCTCACCGGTTCGACCGCCGCCGGTTCGGTCGAGCGGTTCCCGTTCAGGCCGACCCACGTCTTCGACTCCATCGCCGACGTGACAGCCCTCATCGAGGGCTGAACCCCTGCGGATGTACGTGCTTCGCGACGATTGTTATCATTTCGTAACCATTCGGAACGATGACACCACTGTCGGACCGGACATCTCCGGGCCACCGGGGGCATCATCCACTCAAAGGGAGTGACGTGAAGGTCTTCCTCACGGGTGCAGGCGGAGTGATGGGCCGATCTTCCATCGACGCGCTGCACCAAGCGGGCCACACCGTCGTCGGCCTCGCCCGCACGAAGGAGTCGGCCGCCACGATCTCGGCGCTCGGTGCCCAGCCTTGGCTGGGTGACATCTACGACCGTGACAGCCTGATCGCCGGTATGCGGGGCTGCGATGCAGTTGCCAACCTCGCCACGAAGGTGCCCGTCGGCTTGTCAGCCATGCGGCCCGGATCCCTCAAGGAGCTTGACCGCATCAGGTTGGTCGGCTCGAAGGTCGTCGCAATCGCGGCACGTGATGCCGGCGTTGGTCGCATCGTGCAACAGAGTCTCAGCTTCATCTACGCCGATGCCGGCGACGACTGGGTCGACGAGAAGAGCCCGATCGACCTGACCGGAGCGACCGAGCCGGTCGTCGTTGCCGAGGCTCGAATGGCTCGCTTCGCCGAGTTGGGTGGAACGTCCGTCAGCCTCCGTTTTGGGCTGGTCACCGGCAACGACCGCAACACGGCATGGATGTTCCGCAGGGCTCGCGCGGGCAAGCCCATCGGCATGGGTTCCGAACAAGGCTGGATGCACGTCATTCACCCGGCCGACGTCGGCACAGCTGTCGTGCACGCGTTGACTGCGCCGGGCGGCGTCTACAACGTCGGCGCC
>CAZWZC010000041.1:18154-22641 GCA_964638755.1 uncultured Aeromicrobium sp.
TGTGGGGGCCCGGGGTGGCGGCGCGGGGGGGGTTTAAACACGGCGCCCCCCCACCCGCCCCAACGCCGCGACTATGTGGACACCCTCGCCCGCGCTGCTGGCAAGGAGCGGGGCCGTTTCCTGCCGTCATGGGTCTTGCGCATGGGCGGAGACAAGCTTGAGATCCTCAGCCGCTCACAAAGGGTCAGCTCCCAGTTGTTCAGCGACCACACGGGCTGGTACCCGACCTACTCCAAGCTGACACCGGACTGGTTCGATGCCCTCGTCTGAGCCTGAACCCTCCGAGGATCCTGAGCTCGCCAAGAGTGAGTCCGAACGACGACGTCGCGCCGCAGAGCTGTTGGGCGATCTGCTGCCCGAGGCGACCGCCGACGACACCGACGAGGGCTGGGGTGAGCGCCCGACTTCTACCAGCGACGAGGATTACCTCAGAGACGTCCCGCCGCACCATTGATTTGCTGAGGCCGCCAGCAGCCGAACGCGAATCGACGCTAGCGCAGCGTGAGCGTGCCGAGGCGAAGCCGCCAGACTGCGAAGCGTGGTGGCCCGACGACGCTACTTGCGCAGCGAGTCCCTGATCTCGCGAAGCAGCACGATCTCTTCGGGCACGCTCTCGGGCTCGGGCTCCTGACCACGCTTGCGCCTTTCCTGGAGCTTCTGCATCGGGACGACGATTGCGAAGTAGATGACTGCCATCGTCACGGCGAAGACGATCAGCGCGTTGATGATGCCGCCGATGTTGACGAATGTCGCGCCGCTGTCGGTGATGTGGAAGCCGAAACCCTCCTGCTTGTCGCCGCCCAATGCCGCAACGATCGGCTTGATGAAGTTGTCGCCGAACGATGCCACGAGCGTTGTGAACGCCACGCCGATGGCGATGCCGACCGCGAGATCGACAACGTTGCCACGCATGAGGAAGTTTTTGAATTCTTTGATCATGCCTTCAACCCTAAGCGATCCGTCATGACGACTGCATCACGGTGAACCGCGACTCGAGTGCTGCCGAGGCGAGATCCAGAGCGACCTTCTCGGTCGTCACGATGCCGATCGGGACGGCATCATGTTCGTCGGTCGAGGGCACGGTGACGACCTCGACATCGCGCGCGACGACCTCGGCTCTGGACTCACCGTGCGGGTCGACGGCGACCACGTCAATGCGGTCACCAACCTGCACGCCAGTCAGTCCGCCCGCGTCGGACAACGCGACGCTGGTGAGCACGGCCCCTTCGCCATAGCCGTCGAGCGCACTTGGTTCGAGCAGTCGGTAGTCAGTGATGGGTTCGCCGGCTCGCATCGGTCCGGCAACCTTGCGACCGACTGCCTCTGAGGTGCTCATAGCGTGATCGGGCGCGGTGGCGAGTATTCGGACGCGTACGTCTGACTCCCCGATCAACTGCCCGCTGGAGAGGTCGTGCCGGGCGACCGTGACCCGAAGACCCTCCGGCGATTGCTTCATTGCGGCCAGCCCGGCGAGCACGGCCAGCCCGGCGAAGGCGGCGGCAAGCAAGCGGTGATGTTGGAAGATGAATCGGCGAATCTGGTCCATCGCCGGACTCTAGGAAGATCACGCAGAATTCGCTCACGGCGATCCACAGGTTGATCTAGTCGGGACTCAGGCGGCGGAGTCAGTGCCTGTCTTCTTGGCCGGAGCTGGCTTCGCGGTTGACGACGAGTCGCTGGACGTTGTCGCAGCCGCCTTGTCGGCCTTGTCAGCCTTGTCAGCCTTTGCTGGTTTGCTGGATTCGGTGTCAGTGGACGCAGTCGTCTTCTTCGAGCGGCTGTCGTTCACGTAGAAGCCGGAGCCCTTGAACACCACACCAACAGCGTTGAACACCTTGCGGAGTCGACCTTCGCACACGGGGCACTCAGTCAGAGCGTCGTCGGTGAAGCTCTGTTGGATCTCCAGCGGCTCACCGCACTCGGTGCACTGGTATTGGTAGGTCGGCACGGCCTGCTCCTGATGCGTTCGGGTCTGCCTCACAAGGGTACAGTTGCCGCACCGTGACCGATTCTGTCCCTCAAGGCCGTGGCGATGACTGAGTGGTTGCTGCTCGCGCTTTCATTGCTTCTCGTCCTGAGCTGTGGAGTGTTCGGTGCGGCCGAATACGCCCTCGTCACGGTCGATCGCGCCACCGTCGAACGTGCGGCCGAGGCCGGCGACAAGAGGTCCAAGGGCACACTCGCCGCTCTGCGCACGCTGTCCACCCAGCTCAGCGGCGCCCAGCTCGGCATCACGATCACCAATCTGGTGATCGGCTTCCTCGCTGAGCCGGCACTCGGCAAGATCCTGCACGGTCCGCTGGACAATCTCGGTCTTGAGGGTGGAAGCCTCAAAGCTGTCTCGTACGGGGTCGCGCTCACGTTGAGCACGATCGTCACCATGCTCCTCGGCGAGCTGGTTCCCAAGAAGCTCGCGATCGCGATGCCGCAGCAGGTTGCCGCAAGGACGCAGTTCCTGCAGCGAACGTTCACCAAGGTCATGGCGTGGCCGATCCGTTTCCTCAACGCCGTCGCCAACGGCATCCTGCGATCCGTCGGGGTCGAGCCACAAGAGGAGCTCCGGTCGGCGCGCTCACCACTTGAGCTGCGCTCGCTAGTGCTGCGATCAGCTCAGCAGGGCGCGATCGATGACCAGACTGCTGACCTGGTGGCTCGTAGCATCGCGTTCGGCGACCGGACGGCCGCCGACGTACGCACCCCGCGAGTGCGCGTGCACTTCCTCGATGGTCGCGATACTGCGCTCGATGTCATTGACGCCGCCCGGCAGACCGGACATTCACGGTTCCCCGTGATTGGTCGCAGCCCCGACGACATCCTCGGCGTCGTCCACGTCAAGCAGGCCGTCAGTGTCGAGCCCGACCGCCGCCGCAGCGTACGACTCGCCGACATCGTCGACCCGGCGACCACCGTCCCCGACAGCATCGAGCTTGACCCGCTGCTGACGCTGCTGCGCGACCAAGGCATGCAGATGGCTGTCGTGGTCGACGAGTACGGCGGCACGGATGGGGTCGTGACCCTGGAGGACCTCGTCGAGGAGATCGTCGGCGACATTGCCGATGAGCACGACCGCCTTTCGGCGCGCAGCCGACATCGACGCGACGGCACCTGGTCGCTCTCCGGGCTGCTTCGACCCGATGAGGTCGAGGAGCAGACCGGCATCGCGTTGCCCGAGGGTGAGGACTACGAGACGATCGCCGGCCTGATCCATGCCGAGCTTGGACGAATTGCCGTGCGCGGCGACGAAGTCGCCCTCCACCTGGAGCGGCGCGGCGAGAACGATGAGGATCCAGCGCAGCTGACGGTGACGCTGAAGGTCGAGCGGATGGAAGGCCGACGCATCGATCGTGTGTCCCTGACGGCCGAGTCGACGGGTGAGCCAGCATGAGCCCGGGCTTCGCGATCGCACTGACTGTCGTTCTGCTCGCCTTCAACGCGCTGTTCGTCGGCGCCGAGTTTGCGCTGATCTCGGCGCGTCGTACGCAGCTGGAGCCGCGAGTCCAAGATGGCTCGGCCGCAGCACGGATGGCCTTGCGGGCGATTGAGAACCTGACCTTGGTGATTGCCGCGGCGCAGCTTGGCATCACGATCTGTGCACTTGGCCTGGGCGCCGTCGGCGAACCGGCGATCGCCCACCTGTTTGAACCGGTGTTTGAGATTTTGAACGTCCCACCCGGCCTCGTGCACCCCATCTCGTTCGTCATCGCCATGACGATCGTCGTGTTCCTTCACGTCGTACTTGGCGAGATGGTGCCCAAGAACCTTGCTCTCGTCGGCCCGGAGCGCGCTGCGCTGGTGCTCGGCCCGTTCATGCTTGCCGTCGTCGCGATCCTTCGACCGTTTGTCGTGCTTCTCAACGGCGCCGCGGACTTGATCATCAAGCTTCTTCGCGTCGAGTCCAAGACGGAGGTCGCGTCAACCTTCAGCCACGACGAGGTCGCCGGGTTGGTTGAGGAGTCGCGTCGCGAGGGACTTCTCGACGAGCATGAGTACGGGTTGGTGTCGGGTGCGCTGGAGTTTTCGGGCGGCACGATCGACCAGGTGCTGCTGCCAACAGATGGTCTGATCACGATCAAGCCCAGTGCCACGCCGGCCGACATCGAGCAGGCGTGCGCCAAGACCGGATTCTCTCGGTTCCCCGTGGTGGATGCGGCGGGTGACACGACGGGTTACCTGCACATCAAGGACGTGCTTGAGACAGACGAGGACTCCAGGCTCGAGCCGATCGCCGACAAATGGGTGCGCCCGCTCGCCACGGTGGTCGCCGGATCGGGGCTGTACGAGGCGCTACGCACGATGCAGTCTCGAGGCTCCCACATGGCGCGTGTCGAGGACGCAACAGGCAACGTGCTCGGCGTGATCATGCTCGAGGACGTGCTCGAGGAGCTCGTCGGCGAGATCCGCGGTGAGAGCGCCTCCGAAAGCGGGCACAACTGAGGGAGATCCGCGGCGCCGGAGTGTGTATTCGCCAGGGTGACTCGGTGCAACTC
>CAZWZC010000042.1:0-22163 GCA_964638755.1 uncultured Aeromicrobium sp.
CTGTCCCGGTCGGGGCCGTCGTCGCGGAGGTGCCACGATGGGAGCGGGCACCGCGACGGGGACGGCGCTGGGACTGCCGGAGCGGCTGCTCGCCGCAGTGGTCGCCTACCAGTCGGCCACCGAGCCTCGTCCTTACCGCGACGCTCTCACGCCAACCGAAGCCGCCGAACGCCTCACCCGCCGGGCAGCCCGCGGCGCACTCGACAGCACGTGTGTCGAGGCCGTTCTCGCCGCAGCTGGACGCCGGGGCACCCGCATACGTCGCGACGACGCCCTCACCGCCCGTGAGGCCGAGGTGCTCGGTCTGGTGGCCCGGGGCCTGTCCAACCGCGAGATCGCCGAACGACTCGTGCTCAGCGAGAAGACCGTCCGCAACCATGTCGAGCGCACCTACGCCAAGATCGGCGCCTCCAACCGGGTCGGCGCCAGCCTGTACGCGCTGCAGCGCGGGATCGTCGGTCCGGCGGACGTCGCCCCCGACGTCTGAGGGTCGATCGGGCAACCCGCCGCCTGGTTTGGTCTGGTCGGGCTGCTTCGGCTACCAATCCTCTTCCGCACAAGAGAACCTTGTCGCTAGGCTCCACTAGATTGTCTGGGCGCCATCTGGCGTGCCACCCCAAGGCAGAGGGGTACGTCGTGAGCATCTCTGGCCACCCGAGTCAGACTCGGCGTTTCAAGCGGGCACTCGTGCTCGGGATCGCGCTCGTCGCGGCAGTTGTCGGAGCCGTTGTACTCCATCGCAGTAGTGGCGCTGACCAACCGACCGTTGACCTGACGTACACATGGGGAGGTAGCGAAGGGAAACCCAGTTGTGCCTACGACCCGCAGGCAAACACGGTGAACGCCAAGATCAGGATCGCCGGCGAAGCTGGGCGGCGTCACGAGGTGACCATCACGGTCACTGCCTACGCAGACGAAAACACTTCCGAACCAGTTGGGTCTGGTAGTCGAAGCGTACAAATTGAAGGCACCCTAGACCGGGTTGTGGCCATCATCATCCCCGTAGAGAAGTCACCGCACCGCGGCGAAGATGGCGAAACCGCCTGCACCCGCTCAGTCGAATAGCTCAGGCGTGCAGGGCTGGGCCGAGCCAGCGTCGTACGAGGACGCGGATGTCGTCGGCGGAGTAGGCCGGGTCGCCCGGAAACTGCAGGAACGAGACGAACATGCGCATCAGCATCTCGGCGAGTCCCTCGAGCTCATCGTCCTGAACGCCGATCTCAGCCCAGTCAACGGGGATGCGACGCAGGATGTCAGCACCGATCACGAACGACATGGTGGTCGTGACATCGCGGCTGAACACTTCGGTCTCGCCAGCCTGAAGGAGCAGCCCGATGCTGGGTTCACTCGGGATGACCTCGACGGCGAACACGATCGACTCGATCGCCACGTCGGCCGGTGAATCGAAGGTCGACAAATGGGCGACCATCCGCTCGACGTAGCCAGCCAACCCGGCTTGGGCCACCGCTTCGAGCAGCTCGGCGTGACTCGGGTAGTAGCGGTAGACCGTCTGCCGGGTCACGCCGAGCTCAGTCGCAACGACCGACACCGTCGTACGCGGGGCACCGAACTTCTCGACGCACGAACGCGTAGCGGCGATGATCCGCAGCCGCGCGTCCTCCTCCGCATGTGGCGGGTTGCCCTGCCAACCGTGATGACCCATCAGCTCACCCTGTCAACGCGCCGACCCGAGCCTTGCGCACGGTGTGGAGCATCGCCAGAATTCCAGCAGCGGCGACGAAGCAGGCGATGGTGTAGAGGCCGCTGCCGATCGGTGTGCCGTCGCTGGTGATGCCGTCCCTAGCATCGAGGAACCCTGGGAGGGACGCCAACCAGAAGACGGCGAACACGAGGAACCACGCCGCCGGATAGATCCGTGCGAACGGCGTCATGGGCTCACCCTCGTGATGCCGCGATTGCGTGAGAAGGATCCACGCCCCGGCGATCCAGATCAGGCCCAGCTCGATGCCGAGGACCCAGGCCTGTGCCGTCACGTTGGGGGTGTCACCGCCGAAGATGCTCGAGGGGATGCCGAACAAAGCCATCGCCGGGGGAGCCAGTACCCCGGCGAGCACGATGCGCCAGGTCAGCGACCAGCCACGTCGCGGGCCGTCACCGTCCGTCTTCGAACCCACGAGCTTGACCACGAGGAATGTCATGACGCCGAACGAGACTGCCGCGAACAACAGCATGCTGGTCATCGGCACCGAAGCCAGGGAAGGGTGGTTGACGATCTGATTGTCGTCATTCCACCCCCACCACTTCAGCTGGGGGCCGAGCTGGTCGAAGATCTCGTAGAACACATGGCACACGAATGCGACGGCGATCGATCCAAGGAGCACGCTCCGCTTGAAGACTCCGATCACCCGCACCGACTCGTACGCCAGCTGGGACAACGCCGGGTAGATCGCGATGATGTAGAGCGGCAGTCGATCCCACATGAACTGCACCGTGAAGAGGTTGTGGGCGAAGATGAAGCCGTACTGCTGGTCGAGCCCGAACCACTCGGGGAAATAGAGCGGCGGCTCGGTCACGAACAGGTAGACCAACGGCGCAAACCACAGTGCGAGGTTGATGGGATCGCCGCCCCGGAACCTGCGAATGGCGTGCACCAGCGCAAAGATCGCACCCGCGATGATCAACAGCTCAAGAACGGGCATGGTCCAGCTCGCAAGATCGAACGGACTGCGGACTGACACCACAGGGCTGACGTCGTGGCAGTCAAACCCCAGCCGCCGGGTGACCTGTTCGGCGGCTTCGTCACACGTCGCACTCATCGAGAACCCGCTCACTTGGCATCCTCCAGCTCAGTGGAGCGGGCTCCTGGTGTCCAGTCCTTGCCGGGCGGATCCAGCTGGGGGTCGAAGCCGAACGGGATCTTGTGACGTCCGAGCATGTCTCTGACCTTGAAGCGGAGCAGCCCGAAGAGGACCCGTGGGCTCCGAAGCATCGTTCCGATCGACTCGTCGAGGTTGAACACACGGGCGAAGTGTTCGTCCACCGCACGGTCTTCGCGCGATGCTCCAGTGATGGCGTTGAACATCGACGCTCCCACGGACGCGAGAATCTTGCGCTGCCACGCCGGCGCGGTCTCGGTGCCGGTGGCGCAGTCGTAACCCTTGTCGCGAGCCATCGCCATGCCCCACGGGACCCTGAACTCCTTGGCCTGAGCGGCGAGGAAAACTCGATAGAAGACGGGATCGAGGGCCCTGGTCGACTGCAGAGCACCACGCAGGCGCACGGCAGAAAGCGCAGCCGAGCTCATGCCCTGGCCGTAGAACGGGTTGAAGGCGCAGATCGCGTCGCCGATGAAGACGATCCCTTGGGGTGCAACCGGCAGCTTGTCGTAGCGGCGCCACTTGTTCCCCGTCGACTTCGTCAGGTGCACCTCGGACGTCGGTGTCGACGCCTCCATTGCGGCCGCGAACTTCGGGGTCTGCAGGCAGTTGGCAGAAGCGATGAACTCATCCTCGTTGTGGGGCATGTCGTGACCCCACGACCCCATGCAAGCGATCGAGCGGTTGCCCTCGATCGGGAAGAAGTTGCTGAGATATTCGTGCTCTTTCGGGTGATCGCCCTTCTTCTCAGTCGGCATGATCACCATGTGCTTCCACCACCAGGTGTCGGCGCGATCCTCGGCCGAGGGCAGGTCGTACCACTGCGACACGTACGTGACCTTGGCGTCGAGAGTGATGACCGGCACCTCAGCCTGACCGGCAGCAACGAGCCAGTCCGACACCTTCGAGCCGCGGCCGAGTGCGTCGACGACCAGATCAGCGTCGACCTCTTCGCCGCTGAACTTCACACCGGTGACACGGCCTGCGTCGTTCGTCTTGATGCCGGTGACCGTGACACCTTCGCGGATCGTCACGTTCGGCAGTGCTCGCACGCGGTCGCGCAGGACCCGCTCGATCAGCAGTCGGGAGCCGTACACCATGTCCAGCGCGCCCTTCTTGCGCGGCGACCAGCCTGCGTCTGTCATGTGTGCGGTATCCATCGACGCAATCAGCGGCATACCGCCGGCGGCGATGAGATCCGCTTCGAAGCCGGGAAACAGCTCACCGAGCGCTCGGCGTCCCGAGTTGAGCAGGAAATGGGGGTGTTTGCTCTGCGGGACGCCCCGCCGATGCTGGGCATCGTGGGGCAGCTCGTCGCGCTCGAGGACCAAGACTCCATCGAAGTGCGGCGCCAGCGCACCCACGGCGGAAAGACCCGCCATGCTTGCGCCGAGTACAACCGCAGTACGTCCCAAAGGCATGCCGGACCTCTCAGATCAATCATACAAAGTCCGGATGATTGTATGATTGAGAGAAGGAGCCGTCAACGTTGGCCGGCCGGACTGCGCGGCGGTCTGACACGATGCGCACATGACTGTCGAGGATTTCCCCATCGAGCACGTCACCCTTCACGGCGAGCGAGTTGCCTACCGGCGCGCTGGCGTGGGGCCCGTGCTGTTGCTGCTCCACGGCATTGCTGGCAGCTCCAGGACGTGGATCCCGGCGATGCGTTTGCTGCAGCTCGACTACACCGTGATCGCCCCCGACTTTCTCGGGCACGGCGAGTCAGCCAAGCCGCACGGCGACTACTCGCTTGGCAACCACGCGAGCAACACGCGCGACTTCCTGGATGTGCTCGACATCGAGCGAGCCACCATCGTCGGGCAATCCTTCGGAGGCGGCGTGGCCCTGCAATTCGCCTACCAGTTCCCCGAGATCTGTGAGCGGCTCGTGCTCGTCGACGCCGGCGGGCTTGGACGCGAGGTCAACTTGATGCTCCGGCTCGTCACGCTGCCCGGTGCCGAGCACGTGTTCCCGCTGGTGTTTCCAGCGTTCGCCGGTCGCTACGGGCGTTCGGTCGCCCAGTTCCTCGACCGGCGGGGCATCCACAACCCGGCTGCAGGCGAGATCTGGAGCTCGTACGAGTCTCTGACCTACCCAGCGAACCGACGCGGGTTCGTGCGAACCATGCGTGCCGTGATCGACCCGGGCGGCCAGTCGGTGAGTGCCGTCACTCGGCTCTATCTGGCGGCACACATGCCGACACTCATCGTGTGGGGCGACCGAGACAAGATCATTCCGGTCGAGCACGCCCACCAGGCGCATGCGGTCATGCCGAACAGTCGGCTGGCCGTCATGGAAGGCATCGGGCACTTCCCCCACGCGGAGGATCCCGAAGGCTTTGTCGAGATCCTGGTCGACTTCCTGCGTACGACCGAGCCGAGCTCGTTCACCCGCGAGGAGCTTCGCGAGCTGCGGCGCAACGGGGGCTCGACCCTCTAGCCACGCATTGGCTTCTAGAGTCCGGACGCTGCCAGTACCGCTTCGGCGAGTGGTGCCGACTCGCAGTGGCATGGATCGGGAGCGGGGCTTCGATGGCGAGAATTCATGGCCAGACTGCAGCAGCGTCGTAGATTCAGATATCGCAAAATCTCAGACTGCCGATTGCTTTACTAACCTCGCACGTATGCCTTCCTACAACGTGGTGATCGCCCTACCAACCGTCGACCGTTTTCGAGCCTACGCATTCGCCATCGCACTCGACCTCGAGACGCCGGGCGATGTCGCGGAGAACGGTGTCCCCGAACCGCTACGGGTGCAGCTCAATGAGTCGACCGCACTGATGTACATCCCAACCGGTGGATTCGGCTGGGTCACCGCCGGCCGTCCTACCGCTGAACCCGGAACGTCCGAATGTCTAGTCAGCCTCCAGGCGGGCAGCGCGAGCGAGGTCGACGAATTGGTCGGACGCGTTGAAGCGGCCGGCGGTCGAGTGGTGTCAGGACCTGAGCAGAAGTCCTGGGGCTACAGCGGTACGTTCACCGACCCAGATGGCCACCTCTGGGAGTCCATCGTCTCGGAAATCTGAGCTACTCAGCGATCAGCGGGACGCTCCATAGACCGCGAATAAGCGTCCATTGCTGCTCGTAGTCGGGCAAGATCCCGTCTTTCATCTTCTCGGCCCACCATGCGTCGCCAGCGCGCAGCAGTGCCGCGGTGGTCCAGACGACCAGGTCTCGCTCGCAGTTCACGGTGATGAGCCCGATCTCAATGCCGTTGTCGACGACATCGCCGATCCATCCGATGAACCCGCCCTGCATGCGCAGCAGGAACGCCGGGTCGATGAGGGCGAGGTCGTCGGGATGCGAGGCGGCGTGCTGCTCCATGCGTGTCGTGGCCTCGGAAAGCGCACCCCAGAATGCCTCAGAATCTGAAACGCGGTCCCAATCACCGAGGACTGCTCGTAACCTGTCGGCGACCTCGTCGAGAACGATGTCGAGCAGGTCGTCTCGCCCGTCGAAGTAGTTGTAGGCCGAGGACTTGGAGATTCCGGCTCCGCGGATGACCTCAGAGTAGGTGGCATGGTCAACGCCGTCCGCGGCGAAAACTGCACGCGCGGCGTCCACAATGCGCTTCTGCTCGTCGGAGGGTAGTCGGGTGAACCGCGGCAGTGGCATGGTTTCAGGGTACCAACCTTGTGTGCAACTATTAGGTGTGTACTATGAGTACACACCTAATGTTCACGGAAGGTTGTTGATGACCACCGACCACCAAGCAAGCGAACGGATCATCCTAACCGCAGGCTTGCGCAAAACCTTCGGCGACGTCACGGCTCTGGACGGGCTGGACCTAACAGTCCGGCAGGGCGAGGTGCACGGCTTTCTGGGCCCCAACGGTTCAGGCAAGTCGACCACCATCCGCATCCTGCTCGGACTTGTCCGCGCAAGCGGCGGCGAGGCGGAGCTGTTCGGCGGGGACCCGTGGCGCGATGCTGTCGGGCTGCACCGACGCCTTGCGTATGTGCCCGGCGACGTTTCACTGTGGCCCGGGCTCACCGGAGGCGAGTGCCTCGACATCCTGGCGTCGTCGCATGGCGGCTTGCGTACGAAGCGGCGCGCCGAGCTGATCGACCGCTTCGAGCTCGACCCGTCCCGCAAGTCCCAGGGCTACTCCAAGGGCAACCGGCAGAAGGTCGCACTCGTTGCAGCCCTCGCAGCCGATGCCGAACTGCTGATCCTGGACGAACCAACGTCCGGTCTCGATCCTCTGATGGAGCAGAACTTTCAGGACACCATCCGCGAACGCAAGGCCGAAGGATGCACGGTCCTGCTGTCCAGCCACATCCTTGCCGAAGTTGAGTCGCTCGCCGACCGGGTCAGCATCATCCGACAGGGGCGCACCATCATGACAGGGACCCTCACTGAGCTGCGGCGCCACACCCGCACGCGAGTCCACGCCGTGACCCGGTCAGCGCCCGACAAGCTACGAGGCATCGGCGGAGTCGCTGGACTCGCCATCGAGAACACCGGTTCGTTGTTCGACAGCACGTTTGCCGTCGATGTTGAGCACCTCGACGACGCCATCGGAGCACTCCACGCCACCGGTCTGCACACTCTGACGGCAACCCCCCCGGGACTTGAGGACCTCTTTCGCCGTGCGTACGAGGACGAGCCGAACGACGCGCCTTCCTCCACTGGAGCCGTCTCATGAAGACACTCACCCAGATGACAGGTGACGAGATGCTGGCGATCTCGTGGCGTAGCAGCCGACGAGCGATCCTCACGTGGCTACTCGGTTTGGTAGCGGTGTTCGCCGCCACCGCGGCCTCGCTCAACGGTCTCTACGGGACCGCGGCCAAGCTGAAGACGTATGCCGCAGCGGCCGAGTCGGACTCATCGCTGTACGCGATCAACGGCCGTCCCTATGGCCTGGACAACCTTGGCGGACCAATCGCCTACGAGTTCGGGTTCATCGCGGCGATTGCGATCCCGCTGATGGGGTTGATTCTCATGACTCGGATGACCAGGCTCGAGGAGCAGGCGGGCCGGATGGAGCTGCTGCGCGCTGGCGTGGTCGGGCGAACTGCGGCTCTCAAATCGGCGCTGGTACTGACCTCGGCGGCCTTCGTGATGATGGGCGTCGGTATGGCGATCGTGCTCGCTGCCCTGGGACTCAGTTGGCCAGGGGTGGTGCTCTACCCCCTGGCGCAGGTCCTCCTCGGCATTGCGTTCGCCGCCGCAGGCGCGCTGTGCGCCCAGTTCGTCGCGTCTCCACGCATCGTGACTGCACTCGGGCTCGCCGTCCTCGTTGCCGCCTTCTTCACCCGTGGCATCGGCGACGTGAAAGACAATGGACTCGTCTGGCTCTCGCCCCTCGGTTGGGCCGAGCAGACGCGCCCCTTCGGAGATGCCCGTTGGTGGCCGCTACTGCCGTTGGTTGCCGTCGCGATCGCGGCGTCGGTCGCGGCTATGGGCCTGGCTGAGCGTCGGGACCTCGGCGAGGGCATGTTTGCCCAGCGCCGTGGCAGTTCGACAGCTGGTCGCGTACTGATGGACAGTTTCGGTCTCGCCGCACGCCGACACCGCAACGCGGTGACCGGATGGAGCGTCATTGCCGCGCTCGTTGGAGCCGTCTTCGGGTCTGTCGGCGATGCGTACAACACCATCACCAAGGACAATGCGACTCTTCGGGACGTTCTGGGTGGCGGCAACGCGTCCGCCAACGCATTCGTATCCTTCGTGGTGATCCTGATCGCCCTCGTCTGCATCGGGTTCGCGATCTCAGGCGTGGGGCGCGCAGCTGACGATGAGCGTGAAGGTCGTCTCGAACCCCTGCTCGCCGGTGCTTTGAGCCGGCCGCGATGGTTCGCCGGCCACGCGGTGGCGCTGGTCGTTGGCGTGGTCGTCGTCGCTCTGGCCGGGGGACTCGGTCTTGGGATCAGCAACGCGATCACCACGGGTGACTCCTCGCAGGTTTGGCGTCTGATCGCGACGACCTTCGCATACCTCCCGGCCGTAGCCCTGCTGATGGGGCTGTCCGCGGCGCTCTACGGTTTGCGGCCGAGCCTGTTGTGGATCGCCTGGTTGCCATTCGTCTTCGTGACAGTGGTTGCCGTGCTTGGCGACACGCTCCAGCTCCCGGACTGGGTGAAGAACATCTCGCCGATGAGTTGGGTCGGTCGAGTCCCGCTGGAGAACACCAGCGTGGCAGCCGAGGTTGGCGCGATCGTGGCGGCTCTCACCCTGGCTCTCCTCGCCATGGGTACATTCCGGACTCGCGACATCCCATCGCACTGAAGTGCAACTACTCAGTGGTGCGGTAGCGGCCCTGGTGGAAGAGCAATGGATTGTCGGCATCGCCCTGGCCGAGCTCTTCAACCTTGCCGATGACGAGATAGTGATCGCCGGCTTCGTGCACGTCCTGAACGATGCAGTCGACCCATCCAACTGTGCCCTCAAGACGAGGTGAGCCGCTGTCAGTCGGTTCCCACTCGATCCCGACGAACTTGTCCTCAGCTCGAGAGGCAAAAGCGTTTGAGATGTCGGTCTGGTCGGCGGCGAGGATGTTGACGCAGAAGCGACGGGTCTGTCGGATCGCCGCGAACGCGCGAGACGTCTTTTGCGGCAGGAATGCCACCAGCGGGGGGTCGAGCGAAACGCTGGTGAACGACTGGCACGTCATCCCGACGGGAGAGCCGCCGACCATCGTGGTGATGACGGTGACCCCGCTGGCATATTGCCCGAGCACGTCGCGATACTGCCGGGCTGCCGCCTGCGCTGCCTCGCCATCGATCTCGACGACCTCGCCCGGGCGCCACGAGAAGAGCTCGTGCTGGCCGCCGAGGTAGGAGTCGATCAACTCACGCGACGGCCAGGAGGTCGCAGCGTCCGGGCTGATGCCCTCGGGAATGTCTGCGTCAGTCACAGAGTCCACCATGTCAGGTCTAACCGGACTGGCCGAAGGCGTGGCCCCAGTACGAGACAGCGGTCGACTCGCGAGCGACCCAACGCTCGTCGTTCACCGTCAGACCTTCACAGCCGAACTCGATGTCGAATCCACCCGGCGACTTCACGTAGAACGACACCATTTCGTCGTTCATGTGACGACCGAGGGTCGCTGACAGCGGCGCCTTGTGCTTCTTGACCCGCTCGAGCGCGCGGCCCACGTCGTCGAGCTTCTCAACCTCAAGCATGAGGTGTACGCACCGGCTGGGGTTGGGCATGGGCAGGAAGGCCAGCGAGTGGTGACGCTGGTTGACTCCGAGGAAGCGCAACCAGACCTTGGAGCCGGGCTCCTTGCCGACGAACTCGCCAGGCATCGACATCGAGTCACGCAGGCGGAACCCGAGCACATCCCGATAGAACTTCAGCGCCTCGACATCGTCATCAACGGGGATCACCACATGGCCCATGCCCTGCTCGCCGGTGACGAAATTGGCGGCGTACGGCGTGACGACGGGGCGCGACTCGTACGTGATGCCGTGGAACAGCTCGAAGACGTTGCCGAACGGGTCGGCGAAGCGTACGAGCTCTTGGACCCGCCGCTCAGTCAGCTCCTCAGCGGTGCCCTCGGTGGTCTCGACTCCAGCCTTGGTGAGGTGCTCGCGTGCAGCCTGCAGCGCGTCATGGTCGGCGAGCTCCCAGCCGACGCAGTCGAGCTGGTCAACGTCTGACGGGAACACGATCAGTCGGGCCGAGACCTCGTCGATGCGGAAGTAGAGGTTGTCCGGATTGGGCCCACGGCCCTCGGCCAGACCGAGCACCTTGCCACCGAACAGCTTCCAGTCGTCCAAGTTGCTGGAGGACACGCGGGCGTAGCCCATCGAGCGAATGTCGATCATGCTGACTCCTTTCGTGGCCGTTCGACGTGGTTGGAGAGGTACGCAGTGCAGACCTGTCGGAACTCGTCTGCTGCTTCTATCTGTGCCCAATGTCCGCAGTTGGGAAACACATGCAGCGTCGCCTTGGGGATCATCTTCAGGGCGACGAACGCACCGTCGAGCGGATTGACCCGATCTTCACGGCCCCACGTCAGCAGTGTCGGCCGCTTGATCTGGTGAGCGTCGCGCCAGATCAGCCCGTCCTCGAAGCTGTCGGGATTCCAGAACGACATGCCCATCGACTGCACGGCCTCCTGAGCGCCTGGTGCGGTGGCGTCGGCGAAGCGCTCTTCGACCAGCTCGTCAGTCACCAGCGCCTGGTTGACGACCATCGTGGAGATGAACGCGCGCAGCGACTCCCGCGTCGGAGCGGCGCCGAAGTCCATGAGCCGCTTGACGCCCTCGGTCGGATCGGCGTGGAAGAGGCTGAGGTTGAGCCCGCCGGGGCCCATCAGCACGAGCCGTCCCACGCGCTCGGGGAACATCAGCGCGAAGCGGGCGGCGGTGCCACCACCGAGGCTGTTGCCGAGCAGGTGGATGCGGTCGATGCCCAGCTCGTCGAGGAAGTCCTTGATGATCTGGGCAGAGTGGCGAAAGTAGTTGCCCACAACCGGGGGCTTGTCGCTCTGCCCGAAGCCGGGCTGGTCGATGAGCAGCGTACGGAAGTCCTCAGCGAAGCCGGGAAGAGCCGAGCCGAAGTTGGACCATGCCGAGGCACCCGGTCCGCCGCCGTGCAGCATGACCAGTGGCAAGCCGCCGCCGACAGCGGTCGGCTCGCCGGCCTCGTAATAGTTGAGTGTCAGGTCGCCGGCCTTGGCAGATCGGCGGGTTGACTCGCGATCCCACTTCTTGTCGGCGAGGCCCACGATCAGTACATTCCCGGGTCGACCTTGTGACCGAACTCCGCCATGCCATACATCTGCAGCGCACGCTCGGGATCGTTGGCCGCGTGAACGCGTCCGGCATGCGCATCGCGCCAGGCACGCTGCAGGTAGGTGCCGTTGGCCAGCGCGCGGCCGCCAGACGACTCGAAGAGGACGTCGATCGCGTCGATCGCACGCTGGGTGCCGAGCACCTGATCGCGACGCACCTTGAGGCGCAGCGAGATCGGTATCTTCTCACCCTTGGCAACCAGAGCCTGCTCCTGGCGGATGTTGGCCATGCAGAGCTCCCAGGCAGCGTCGATCTCGCTCGAGGCGCGCGCGATGCGTACGGCTGCGAATGGATCAGACGATGCCTTCTCGCCCATGTACGCAGCGCGAATTCGCTGCTGCTGCTGCTCGACGTGCTCGGCGTAGGCCCCACGCGCCATGCCGACGATCGGCGCTGTGATGGTCGTGGTGAAGAGCGAGTGGAACGGCAACTTGTAGAGATCGCTGGTGTTCTGCTCCTGGCCGGGGCCGAAGCAGCGGCCGGTGTCACCCATCGACAGCGTGAACTCGTTGGGGATGAATGTCTCGGCAACGACGATGTCGTTGGAGCCGGTACCCGCGAGGCCGACGACATTCCAGACGTCGACGATCTCGTACTTCTCGCGCGGCACGAGGAAGGTCTTGAAGTCGACGATCTGGCCCTCGGCGTTGGACACCAGACCACCGAGCAGAACCCAGCTCGCGTGTGCTGATCCGGACGAGAAGCTCCAGCGTCCCTCGAGCATGTAGCCGCCATCAGCGACGACGGCCTTGCCGGTGGGAGCGTATGACGAGCTCAGTCGGGTGGACGTGTCGTTGCCCCACACGGCCTGCTGGGCATCGTCGTGGAACAGGCCGATCTGCCACGGGTGGACGCCGAGGACCGATGAGATCCAGCCGGTCGAGCCACACGCGGACGCGATCAGGGCGACGGCGGTGTAGAAGTCGATCGGATCGGTCTCAAGGCCGTCGAAGCGCTTGGGCTGCAGCATGCGGAAGAAGCCGGTCTGCTCCAGCTCCTTGACCGACGCGTCGGGGACTTGGCGCAGCCGCTCCGTCTCGTCAGCGCGCTCGCGCAGCGTGGGGAGGAGGTCTTGGATGCCGTCCAGCACAGCCTGTGTCATTACAGCTCCTTGGAGTTCGTCTGCGCCCAATACTAGAACACGTTCTAGTATTTAGTCCATCGGTGTCGACGTATGAGCGTGCGATTCAGGGCAGCCTTCTTGCGACTCTTTGATTGCGGAGTCGCCGATTCGAATACGGATGCTACGCCCGAAGAAAAGTCGCCGGTTGGTCACGACCACGACCGCAGCCACGATCAACAACAGTATGGTCTGGATGATCTTCGTGTCGGGGTGAGTCATGAAGACCTCGTTGGCCAGATTCGCCGTGACGTGAAAAAGGATCGGGATCAGGATGCTGCGTCCCGTGGCGAAGTAGAGCCAGTTCATCAAGATCACGAACGCAACCATCGACAGCGGGAAATTGACGGTGTGGATCCAACCCGATTGGACGACCTCGTTGTGGTAGTAGCCCTCGATGAAGGACAACGGCAGATGCCACAGTGCCCAGATGACCGTGAAGACCATGGATGCCGCGAAGACGGACATCCGTCGGATCAACGCATCTGTGCCGTAACCGTGCCATGCGAGCTCTTCGAAGACAGCCGCACCGATCAGCGTGAACCACACCGGCAGCAACCCGGCGGTGAACGAGAAACCGCCTCGGAACTGGAACTGATCCGGGCTGTAGCCGAACAACAGCGAGATGGCCTGGGCGGCCAGGATGCTCGCCACGAGCAACACCAACGTCACGGCAAGGTAGAACCTGCCGATCCGACGAGGTCGGAGCCGCTGGACGATGTCAGTACGGAGATCGGACCTGCGTCGGACCAGGAACACAACGACGAGAACAGGCGCAACCAAGCCGAGGACACCGAACGCCGCGGTCCACCTCTGTACTGCGGCAGTCTGGTCGTCGAGACGACTCAGATAGGCCGCGGAGAACCAGAATCCCCACGGGATAACGGTCGCGAGCGTGTAGAACACGACGGGTTGGTCGTAGTTGTACGCGATGGTGTCGATCTGCGATCCTGTTGCCGGACGAAACTCATCTGCACGTCTATCGAGCTGATTCTCAGTGATGAGAGACTTCCCTCGTTTCGCCTTTGGCATCGGTTTCGAGCAACCACAGCTCACCAGCGGTGAGCACACTCGACTCGTTGACGCGTGGCGGCCGAAGCACCCTCATTCATTCTCACAACCCTATCCTCGATGTCGAGCCGCCAGCGCCATCGGTCCCGTCACGGATCTGAGTCTGACTTCTGTGCCGATGTGGTGGCCTCCAAACTCCACTTGTCCGCGTTAGTGGCGGCGAATCTGCCCGACGTGATCGGGAAGATGATGGACGCCGGCGTCTACGTCAACCGCGTTCGCCCACTGTTAGAACGCGTTCCAAGACTTGGTCCATCGCGTCCGCTAGGACAACTCGGGCGACACTCCCAGATAGGCCAAGACCGCCGAGACCCGCCGGTTGGTCCCCGAGAGGTCGTCCTGGCCAAGCTTGGCGAAGATCGAACCGATGTGTTTCTCAACGGCCGATTCCGACAACACGAGCGAAGTGGCGATACCGGCGTTGGACAGTCCCCGCGCCATCTCCCGAAGGACGTCCTGTTCGCGCTCTGTGAGCGTGTCAAGCCCGGCGGGCTCCTGGTGCAGGCGGCGAGTGATCAGCGCATCCAGCACCCGGGGATCGAGGACCGTACGACCCGCACAAACCTCGCGTAGCGCGCGGAGAAGCTCATCGACATCGCCGACACGCTCCTTGAGGAGGTAAGCCAACCCGTTCGTGCCGTGCTCGAGCAGCGCGCGCACATACGACTCGTCCGCGTGTTGCGACAGCACGACAACCCCTATATTGGGGAACCTCCGGCGGATCTCGTGAGCCGCCTCGATGCCCTCCATTTGCAGGGTGGGAGGCATTCGGATGTCCGTCAGGACGGCGTCGGGTTCACACTCGACCACGGCGTCGAGCAGCTCAGCGGCGTTGGAGGCTGCCGCACAGATCTCCACCTCGCCGGAATCCTCCAGCAGCGCGCGAACCCCTTCGCGCAACAGATAGCTGTCGTCGGCGAGCACGATCCGCAAAGGGTTGCTCATTTCTCAACCAATGTGGTGGCGGGCACGGCGGCAGCTAGCCGTGCGCCAGCGCCCGGACGCGACTGCACGTCGAGGCTGCCGCCGAGCGCCGCGAGTCGATCCGAGAGGCCAGCCAACCCGCCACCACCGAAGTCGTTGCCCGGATCGAACCCGCGACCGTCATCGCTCACGTCGATGCGGAGCATGCCCGACTCCAGTCGCAGATCGACCGAGGCTCGTGCCGCGTCTGCGTGCTTGAGGGTGTTGGCCAGCGCCTCGCACACGAAGAAGTACGCCGCGCCCTCCACCGAGTCGCTCAGCTCGCCGTCGCGCACGCCTGGACCGCAGGTCACGTCGACCTTGATCGGTAGCCGTGCCACTCGAGTCTGGATTGCCTCAACCAGCCCCCGGTCGGCAAGAACGCTCGCGTGAACCCCGGATGCGATCTCCCGCAGGTTTTGCAGCGCGTGGACGGCGTCACCCTGCAGGGTGTCCAGTGTCTGAGCCAAGCCCGACGGGTCGTCGCGCCTCAGCTGGTTGCGAGCCAGCGCGATCCGCGTCAGCAGCGCCGCGATCTCCTGCTGCGAGCCGTCATGCAGATCGCGCTGCAGCTTCCTGCGTGCGCTCTCCTCGGCGTCGACGAGTCGTTCGCGCGACGCTGCCAGCTCGTGGAGATGAACCTCGAGCTCGTCGACAAGACGCGCATTGGTGAGGGCGAGCGCGGCTTGCCGAGCAAGTGTGTCGAGCAGCTGATGCCGCTGCGATGTCATACGCCCGCGAAGCGACGGCCCACAGGAGATGGTGCCCAGATCTGCATCGCCGTGGCGGAGCCGCGCGACAGCTATCGGCTCATCCTCACTCGGCGTGCCGTCCCAAACTGGCTCGATACCGTCCACCTCGACCCGTACCCATCGCACTCCCAAACCTTCACGGGCGGTTGCCGCGATGGCGGCAGTGAGCTGGCGCCGGTCAAGCGTGTGCTCGAGGGTGTCACCGAGCTGGCGAAGCAGCTCGTCGCGTGGAACATCCTCGCCGTAGGCAAGTCGCGCCACGCGGCGGACCATGATCCGACGCAGCGGGTTGAGACCCAGTGTGGCCAGCACCGCCACCACGACGGCGACTTGCAGGTTGTCCTGTCCGACGGTGACGCCGAGCATCCAGGCGACGCCGGCATACAGCCCGATCACCAACGCCCACAACGACACGTACAACGCGGTCCGGCGCAGCGCCCCCACGGCGTCGAACAGGTGCGGGCGGGCGATGCCAATGCCCAGCGAGATCGGCAGCAGCACCAGCAAGCCAGCCTCGATCAGGTCCATGACGACACGGAGCGGGCCGCTGTAGTTGAAGAACACGTCGTCAATCGAGAACACCACCAACAGCAGCCCGACGAGCAGCGGCCACGCCAGCCTTTCGCGCTGATCGTGATCGAGGCTTCGATAGCGCATTGCCAGGACGGCAACGCCGATCGCGGGAATCAGGCCGAGTGCAGCGTCGATGAAGAAGTACGACACGGATCCAAGCCAGCTCAGGGCATCAACCGAGATCGGGCCCGCGGGCGCAGTGAACCTAAGGCTGCCCACGTCGGTTGCCCAGTCGAGAACCCAAGCAGGTACGACCTGCTGCCGCGACAGGAGAAGGACCAATGGGGTCGCGAGTGCGACCACCACGAGTGTCGGAGCCGCCCACCGCTGGATGCCGGTGCGCACTGAGCCGTCTGGATAGACCACGAGCATGGCCGCGATCGAGGTCGCCATCAGCAACCCCGCGACCTGCACCGCAGCGTTGGCCACCGCGAACCAGGAATCGACACCGTATGCATCGACTACGAGCACGAGCACGTCGCTGGCCATCAACCAGACCACGGCGGTCGTGCCGAAGAGCAGCAGCCGGCGAGCTGCGAGGTTGCCGGGGGCGGCGCGGCAGGTGAAGAGCCCTGAGACGTACGCAGCCAGGAACGGGAGCGACCAACCAACGGCAGTGGGAAGGACCGAAAGTAGGAGCAGCCCGCAGACGATCGTGCCAAGACCAGCGAGCGCGCCGACAACGGCAAGGGGCAGGATCTGGCCACGACTGGGCACGGCTCATCGTCCCACGCAGACGAGGGGTCGCGGGCGCGGAAAGCTGGACTCGTCGGGTGGGGTTTTCCGCACCAGAGTCGGTAGCCAGCTGCATTCCGCGACGTCAGTGCGGACCCTAGCGTCGAGGCATGAAGATGATTCCTGGAAGTTCTGTTGACCTGCTCACCCGCGCAGCCCTCGTGCTCGCGCCTGTCCTGCTGCTCGCCTCGAGCATCGCGTACGTCTCGGCCGGCGAGTTCGGAGAGGAAAGTGTCGGCGGCATGCTGCAAGTGCTCTCGATGGCTGTCTTCGCCCTGGCCCTGATCGCACTCGTGGCCATGGTCAGTGAAGTCGCGCCTCGAGGAGCTGCGGCACTGCTGCTCTTTGGCTGCCTCGGCTGCGCTGGCGGAGTCAGCTATGGCATCGCCGCCATCGTCATCGCCAACGGTGGGCCTGACATGAACGAGCTCTCCGGAGCGGCCTCGATCGTGAAGGTCATCGGCCCGATCTTCCCGGTGGTGTTCATCGCGATCGGTCTGACGTTGTGGCGCAAGCAGCTCGCTCCCATCTCAGGCGCCCTGGCGATCGTCGTCGGCGCCGTGTTGTTTCCCGTGTCCCGCATCGGCGGAATCGCGCCGATCGCGCTCACGGCAGACGCATTGCTGTTGATCGGGCTCACGACTGTGGCTGTGAACATCCGCCCCGAATCACCACCAACCGCTGCAACACCTCCCAGCCACCAGACGGTCTGAACGCTCCTCGGTACGCCGGCGCCACCGCGGTGTCGGCGTACCGCAGCGTTCACGTTGGGCTGCCAGACTGGTACGCATGACTGACCGCGCCGCCGCTTTCCTTGAACTGCACCAGCCGGGTGCTGGGTTCGTCCTACCGAACGCCTGGGACGCCGGCTCCGCGCGAATGTTGGAACAGGTCGGCTTCCCGGCCATCGCAACGACGAGTGCCGGCATCGCGTTCAGTCGCGGCGTTCCCGATGCAGGCGTGGACGGCTCAGACATGCTCGACTGCATCGCTCAGATCGTCGAGGCGGTCAACTGCCCCGTGACCGCCGACCTCGAATCCGGATACGGCGCAACTGCCGACCAGGTCGCGGACACCATCACGGCGGCGGTGGGCATCGGCGTGGTCGGGGCCAACCTGGAGGACGCGATTGAGCCCGGAGTGCTGATACCTGTTGGAGAGGCGCGCGAACGGCTCGAAGCAGCGCGAAGTAGCGCACCCGTCGGTTCGTTCGTGCTCAACGCCCGCACGGACACGTACATGGCAGCGCACCCGGACGCGTTCGCCGAGACGATCCGGAGAGCCGAGCAGTACGTCGCTGCGGGAGCCGACTGCATCTTCGTTCCCGGCGTCAGCGATGCCGACGAGATCGGCCGTCTGACAGCGGAGATCGACGCTCCCGTCAACGTGGTCGCCGGACTGGTCGAGCCGGTGCTGGACGCAGCCACCTTGCGCGAGCTCGGCGTCACCCGCATCAGCGTCGGCGGGACGCTGACACGGGCAGCGCTCAGCCTGGTCGACCGCGCCGGACGCGAAATGCTGGAGCACGGCACCTTCAGCTTCGCCGACGGTGCCATCTCCTACGGCGACTTCCAGCAGAGGCTGCGCCGAGAATAGGCTACTTGTACGAAACGTGGGGCTAAGTTGTACGCTTGGGCCATGGTCACCATGAATGTCAGCGCAGCTCGTGACAACCTTCCTGAGGCGGTCGAAGCCGCGCGTACCGAGGCTGTCTTTCTCCAGAGATACGGTCGCCCCGCTGGCGTGCTGGTCAGCCCCGAGCGCTACGAACAACTGATGAACGCCCTTGAGGATGCCGAGGATGTTGCCGCTTTCGACGAGGCGCTGGCTGAGGAAGGGCCCAACATCCCCTGGGATCAGGTCAAGGCCGATCTCGGCTGGGTGTGAGCAGCTACCGCATTGAGCTTCGTCCGGCGGCTGCTCGGGCCCTTCGAAAGCTCGACCCTTCCGTACGGCCCCGCATCCAAGGCGCGATCGCGTTACTCGCTCAGGACCCACGACCGCCGGGCGCTCGGGCCTTACAGGGTCGCCCGGGTCTCCGCGTACGCGTCAGCGACTACCGGATCATCTACACCGTGCATGACGACGTCTTGCTGATCGTGGTCGTCCAACTCGGCCACCGCCGAGACATCTACGACACATAGCAGCTACGCGTTGGCTTCGTTCTTGGCCTTGAGCATCAGGGCGATGTCGATGAGCTGGTCCTCCTGGCCACCGATCAGCTTGCGCTGTCCGGCTTCCAGCAGGATCTGCGCGCCGGAGACTCCGTAACGATCTGCGGCGTTGCCTGCGTGCTTGAGGAAGGATGAGTAGACGCCGGCGTAGCCCATCATCAGCGTCATCCGGTTGAGCGTGCACTCCTCGGGCATGGCCGGGCGTACGACGTCCTCAGCAGCGTCGACGATCTGCAGGAAGTCGATGCCGGTGTTCCAGCCAAGCTTGTCGGCGACACCGATGAATGCCTCGAGCGGCGTGTTGCCAGCACCGGCGCCGAAGCGGCGTACGGAGCCGTCGATCTGGGTGGCTCCCGCGCGCGCGGCGACGACTGTGTTGGCGACGCCGAGACCCAGATTCTCGTGACCGTGGAAACCGATCGTGGCCTCGTTGCCGATCTCGGCGACCAGGGCGTGCACGCGGTCGGCGACGCCTTCCATGATCAGGGCACCAGCTGAGTCGACGACATAGACGCACTGGCAGCCCGCGTCGACCATGATGCGGGCCTGCTGGGCAAGCGTCTCGGGCGACTGCGTGTGGCTCATCATCAGGAAGCCAACGGTCTCGAGGCCGAGCTCACGGGCCAGGCCGAAGTGCTGCCCCGACGTGTCCGCCTCGGTGCAGTGGGTCGCGATACGGCAGATCTGACCGCCGTTGTCCTGCGCCGCGCGGATGTCGTCCTTGGTGCCGACGCCCGGCAGCATGAGGAACGCGATCTTGGCGTTCTTCGCGGTCTCCGCAGCGAGCTTGATCAGCTCCTGCTCAGGCGTCTTGGAGAAGCCGTAGTTGAACGACGATCCGCCCAGTCCGTCACCGTGGGTGACCTCGATGACCGGCATGCCGGCCGCGTCGAGAGCGCCGACGATGTCGCGCACCTCCTGCGGCACGAACTGGTGACGCTTGTGGTGCGAGCCGTCGCGCAGGCAAGTGTCGGTCAACCGCAGGTCGAGCGTGCTCGACGGATCGGTCTGCGACCACGTGCGGACGAGCTTGTCGATCGAGGCATCAACACTTGAAACCGGGATTGCAGTGCTCATTTGACCATCTCCCTTGCGATCGACTCGCCGACGCGGGTCGCGGCGGCGGTCATGATGTCGAGGTTGCCGGCGAACGGCGGCAAGTAGTCGCCCGCTCCCTCGACCTCGACAAAGACGCTGACCTTGGTCATGCCCATCGTGGCCTCGGTGGCGTCATCGAACTGTGGATCCTGGAGCAGTCGGTAGCCGGGTACGTACTCCTGCACGGCCTTTGCCATGTCGTAGACCGACTCGGCGATCGCATCACGGTCGGCATGGGCACTCACGCCGCAAAAGATCGTGTCGCGCATGATCATCGGCGGCTCGGCCGGGTTGAGGATGATGATCGCCTTGCCGCGCTCGGCACCGCCAATCGTCATCACCCCGTTGCTGGTCGTGCGGGTGAACTCGTCGATGTTGGCGCGGGTGCCGGGGCCAGCCGAAGCGCTGGAGACCGAGGCGACGATCTCCGCGTACGGAACCGGGGTGACGCGCGAGACGGCGTAGACCATCGGGATCGTGGCCTGGCCGCCGCAGGTGATCATGTTGACGTTGTCGGCGGTGATGTGTTCTTCGCCGTTGACCGGGGGAATCACTGCAGGGCCGACTGCGGCGGGTGTCAGGTCGATCGCCTTGATGCCAGCCTCGGCGTAGCGCGGTGCGTATTCGCGGTGCACGTACGCGGACGTCGCCTCAAAGATCAGGTCGGGGAGCTCGTCCTGCTTGAGCAGCCAGTCGACACCTTCGTGCGATGCCTCGACGCCGCGATCACGGGCGAGCTTGAGTCCTTCGGAGGACGCGTCGACGCCGATCATCCAGCGGGGTTCGATCACGTCGCTGCGCAGCAGCTTGTAGAGCAGGTCGGTACCAATGTTGCCGGGACCAACGATGGCGGCGGTGACTTTGTTGCTCATCTTCTACTCCTCGAAGGAGACGGTCAGGGGCGCGAACCCACTGATGGACGCCGTCACGCGGTCACCCGCGGCGAACGGCACGAAGGGCCCCAGGGCCCCAGACAGGATCAGGTGGCCCGCACGCAGCGGATCGCCGAAGCGCGCGGCTTGGATGGCGAGCCACCTCAGCGCTTCTAGCGGATCGCCCAAGCAGGCGGCGCCGTTGCCGGAGGAGCGCTCCTCGTTGTTGATGGTCAGGCTCATCTCGACGTCGCGCGGCTCGATCTCGCTCAGCGGGAGACCGGCATCGCCGATGACGTAGAGGCCGCTGGACGCGTTGTCGGCGACGGTGTCGGTGAACTCGATGTCCCAGCCATCGATGCGCGAGTCGACGATCTCCAGCGCGGGAAGCGCCACGTCTACGGACTCGCGAACGAAATCGATGGTGATCTGCTCTTCGGGCACGTCGATGTCGCGGCCCAACCGGAAGGCAACCTCCGCCTCCACCCGCGGCTGCAGCAGCCGATGCATCGAGATCGGGGTCCCATCAGTGCCGTGGCTGACGTCCATCTCGTCGAGGAGGTAGCCGAAGTCGGGCTGGTCGACGCCGAGCTGGTCTTGCACTGCCTTGGAGGTGGCTCCGATCTTGCGGCCGACGACGGTCGCGCCGGCGGCAAGCCGCCTCTGGACGAGCCCCTGCTGCACGGCGTACGCCGCCGGCAGGTCCTCGGTCCCGATCAGATCGCGAACCGCTGCACATGGGACCCGCGTCTCCAGGGCTTGCGCGATCCGCTCCGTGGCAGCGGTGATGGCGGCGGGATCAGCCTTGATGGAGGACACATCGCCATACTAGAACCTGTTACAGTTTTGCGGTAGTTCACCCCGACGGAGGGCCGATGAAAGACACATATGACGTCGTGGTCGTAGGCGCTGGAGGTGCCGGGATGACCGCCGCTCTCGCCGCTGCTCATCACGGCTTGGACACGGTCCTGATCGAGAAGAGCGCCTACTTCGGCGGTACGACCGCCCGTTCAGGCGGCGGCGTTTGGGTCCCCGGCAACCGAGCCCTGCGCGAAGCCGGCCAGGTCAGCCCGAATGACCGCCAAGAGTCAAGCGACTACCTCCAGGCCATCGTCGGCGATGAGGTCCCCAAGATCCGCCGCGAGACATTCCTCGATCGGGGTCCCGAGGTCATCGACTTCCTGCTCGACAAGACCCCGGTCAAGCTCAAGTGGGT
>CAZWZC010000043.1:0-4090 GCA_964638755.1 uncultured Aeromicrobium sp.
CCCGGATATCCGACGGTCTTTGGACCCGAGTCACTGCGCCAGGCAGCGGTCGACTGGCTCGAGCGACGCTTCGAGATCACCGGTCTGAGTCCCGCGCAGGTACTGCCGACCATGGGTTCCAAGGAGCTCATCGCGACGCTTCCTGCCCAGCTCGGCCTCGGTGCGGGCGACCTCGTCGTGGTCCCCATGCTGGCTTATCCCACGTACGAGGTGGGAGCACGCTTCGCCGGCTGCGATGTCATCGCGACCGACTCCACGGTCGCTGTCGGACCTCAGACGCCGGCAATCATGTTCATCAACTCACCTGGCAACCCAACCGGCAAGATTCTGGGCATCGATCATCTCCGCAAGGTTGTCGAGTGGGCGCGCGAACGCGGCACGCTGGTCGTTTCCGACGAGTGTTATCTCGAGTTCGGCTGGGAGGACACGCCCTATTCGGTGCTGCATCCCGATGTCTGTGGCGGTACGTTCGACGGCATCCTGGCGGTGCACTCGCTGTCCAAGCGCTCCAACCTTGCGGGCTACCGCGACGCGTTCGTCGCCGGTGACCACGCAATTGTCAGCGAGCTCCTCGAGGTCCGCAAGCACCTCGGATCGATGCTCGCGGCCCCTGTGCAAGCCGCGATGGCGGCGGCGCTCGGTGATGATCGGCACGTCAAGCTGCAGCGCAAGGTGTACGCCGTGCGGCGATATGAGCTCCGAACGGCCATTGAGGCCGCTGGCTTCACGGTTGAACACTCGGAGGGGTCCCTGTTCCTCTGGGTCACCCGCGGCGAGAACGGTCGGGACACGATCGACTGGCTCGCCGATCGCGGCATCCTCGCTGCCCCTGGCGACTTCTACGGCGCCGCCGGTGCCAAGCACGTTCGCCTGTCGTTCATGGCGAGCGACGAACGCATCGCCGCCGCCTGTGAGCGCCTCGCGGTCTAAGCCACGCGCCAGGCGTGAGGGATTCACGATCGCCAGCCCCAACAAGATCTCACGCTGCTCGCCCCGGATCATCAGGTGAGCATATGCATCACTCCTCCTTGCCACTCCCCGCGAGAGGCGGTGAGCGGGTCGCGTATTGGCAGGTCGAATAGGCGACTGAACCACCGCCAAACTAGCTGCATTGAGGTTGTGCGGGGTTGCCTGCTGAGAACTCGCGCGGACACAAGGACGCGGCGGTATCAGTTGGTCGAGACCCTGACGATGTCGGGGTCGCCCTCGTCAGTCTCGGTCCAGCCTTGGTCGGAGTCCTCGGCGCTCCACTGCAACGTCTCGAACGTCACAGTTGTGATGCCAAGGTGTGATGCGTTGCCGACGAGGTAGTGCGCGATGGCCCAGCCACGCGCTTTCACGTCAGCGGGCTCGCCTGTGAGGGGGAAACGTGCACGGTCGCGATCCTGGCCGGACTCGATCTTGCCGAACGCATTTCGAACGTCCTCCACCACGACCTCGGTGCTGCCGCTGCCCCGAGGGTTGATCTGGCAGGTGAAGGATGCCGGACTGTAGCCACGGAGTGCGGACGCGAGCGCGCGTGAGTCGGCCTCGTGCTGCGCATAGGCACCGGGGAATCCCGAGCGTTGCACCTTCTGTGCGGCTTCGGTGATCTCCATTGACTCAAAGCCCTTGACCTTCGCGAGGGCCTTGTAGAACCTCCCGATCGAGTAGTGCGGGTCCATGATCTGCTCGACGCTGCCCCAGCCTTGCGAGGGGCGCTGCTGGAACAGCCCGACCGAGTCGCGGTCGCCGTAGTCGATGTTGTGGATCTTCGATTCCTGGAACGCCGTGGCGATCGCAATCGTCGTGGCTCGCGGCGAGAGGCCGCGCTCCTGGGCGATTGCGGCCATCAGGCTGGCCCAGCGCCCCTGCTCGAGGTCGATCTGCGACCGAACGTCTCCGACCTTGGCAACGCAGTATTCGCTGCGCAGCGGTTCGCGGTCCCGCAGTCCAGTTGCCACGAGCACTCCCGCAGCAAGGAGCCCGATCACGACGAACCAACGAAGCCTCATGTGTCAGTTCGCGTGCAGGGCGGAGTTGAGCTCGATTCCGGTGCGTTCGCCGCGGGGCCGCGCCTCGAGGGCGCCAGTTTGGCTGTTGGTGAGGAACAGGATGCCGTCCTGCCCCGACAGCTCAGCCGCCTTCACGGTCGATCCGTCGGGCATCGTGACCTTCGAGCCGGCAGTGACATATGTGCCCGCTGCGACGACGCAGTCATTGCCAAGCGAGATGCCAATGCCCGCGTTGGCGCCGATCAGCGAGTTCTCGCCGACGCTTATGGTCTCCTTGCCGCCGCCGGACAATGTGCCCATGATCGAGGCGCCGCCGCCGACGTCCGAGCCGTTGCCGATCGTGACGCCGGCGGAGATTCGCCCTTCGACCATCGCTGTGCCGAGCGTGCCGGCGTTGAAGTTGACGAAGCCCTCGTGCATGACGGTGGTGCCATCGGCGAGATGAGCACCGAGACGTACGCGGTCGGCGTCACCGATCCGGATGCCGGGCACCACGACATAGTCGGTCATGCGGGGGAACTTGTCGACGCTGGTGACCTGCACGCGCACACCAGCGGCGCGGGCACGCAGTCGCGTCCCCTCAAAGCCGTCGACCGCGCACGGCCCGAGAGAAGTCCACACGACGTTGGTGAGAACACCGAACAGGCCTTCGAGGTTCTGTCCGTGCGGCTTCACCAGGCGGTGCGAGAGCAGGTGAAGGCGGAGGTAGGCATCGTACGCGTCCGCCGGGGGCTCCTGCAGGTCCGTGATCTCGGTCAGCACGACTGCTGTGACGACGTCGCGGATCGAGTCCCTGCCAGCGAGGGCCGTCAGCTCTGCTGGCTCCGACAGCCCCTGGGGAGCGGCACCGAGCTGCGGTGACGGATACCAGACGTCGAGGACTGTGCCGTCCGGCGTCAACGTGGCCATGCCGTAGGCATGTGCGCCGGAGTCGGAGGGAGTCATGCACCCAATCTATCGGGGTGGTGGGTGAAGCCTGAGTCGGGCGATTGGCTCATCACGCTTCGCAGCCCGGCGCCTTCAGTCACTTCGTCTTGGGCAACCCGTCCTTGGTGCAGAGGTTGCCGATGTCGGCGGTGCGGTCGGTCTTGACGTAGTTGAACATCTTTGGTGCCCTCTCGGGATCCCATGTCACGGCAAAGTCGCGCAACGGCACGGTGCAGTTGAGGCCTTGGCCTGACATCGCCGCTGACAGAGCCAACGCGAACTTGACCAGCGAGATCGGGCCGACGTTGTCGCCGATCTGCAACGACCCAGATGCTCCCTTGGCAACCCTCAGATAGCGGATCGGGTTGATCACCGTCCAGGGTGACTTCGCGCTCGCCGCGATTGACCCGAGCACCTCGCGCTGGCTCTGCACGCGTTGGATGTCCTGTGTCGCGTACGTGTGACGGTTGCGCGAGTAGGCCAGTGCCGTCTTGCCGTCGGCGTTCTGGCAACCCTTCTTGACGTCGAGTCCGGAGTCCTTGTCCTTCAGATCGGTCTTTGGGCAGATCTGGACGCCGCCGAGCGAGTCCACCACCTTGACCAGTCCGCCGAAGCCGACCTCGACGTAGTCGTCGACGCGTATGCCGGTGTTCTGCTCGATCGTGTTGACGAGCAGGGGTGCGCCGCCGAATGCGTACGCGGCGTTGATCTTGGTGCGGCCGTAGCCCTTGATCTGTACCAAGGAGTCGCGGGGCAGCGACATCAGCAGAGTCGGACCACTGCCCGTGTGCAGCAGCATGATCGTGTCAGTGCGGCCCCTGCCGCCAGAGTCGCCACCGGTGGCCAGCTCCTTCTGCTCCTCGGGGGTCAGGCCGCGGCGGCTGTCCGAGCCGACGAGCAGGTAGGTCGTACCGGGCTGATCTGGGGGACGGGCTCCATCGGGTTCTGCGTCAACCTTGGCGATCTTGCCCCACGCCCACACCGGCACCGCCACCAGGAAGACGATCCATGCGAGCACGACGAACCCGAAGATCCTGCGGCCGTTGCGCTTCTTCCTCGGTGCTCTGGGCGGCGGGGGCTCGGTGGGGCTGGCGCGCGTGGAGCCGGGCGGAGGAAGGTTGGGTGGGGCAAGGTCGGAGGGTTTGTTCTTGGCGGGGAGCGGGGTGGGC
>CAZWZC010000043.1:4190-22150 GCA_964638755.1 uncultured Aeromicrobium sp.
AAGGTTGGGTGGGGCAAGGTCGGAGGGTTTGTTCTTGGCGGGGAGCGGGGTGGGCGCGTCCTTGCCGTACAGCCACCCGTACTCGCCCTCGGACCACTCACCTGGCATGCAAGTGACCGTACCGGACTGTCCGTCGTCCTCACGTCTCGCACGAGAGCGGAGGCAGTCAAAATTGCTGAGAATTTCCCGGCGCGCCCTCAACCCCAACTTGAAGGTTGCGGGCAATACTGAGAACCGCCTCAGCTTCTTCCCCACGTGAGGACACCATGTCTGACGAACGCTTGAGTGTGATGGGCGGCAACTATGCCCGACCGGCCGACACGTCGGCCCGCATACAGTTCCGCCGTGCGCTGACGCTCACGGCGATGACCCTCGTCATGCCCGGCTCCGCCCAGCTCGTCTCGGGCAACCGCAAGATCGGCCGGATCGGGGTGCGGGTCTGGCTGACATTCCTCGTCATCGGTGCCTTCCTCCTGTTCTTGTCCATGACGTCCCGCACGGGTTTGTTCTCGCTGCTCACCAACCCGCGAATCTTGACCATTGGCCGCTTCGTGCTCATGGCGGGTGCCATCGCCTGGGTCGCACTGATCGTCGACGCATGGCGTCTCGGTCGACCGCTCGAGATGGCTCGCAACCACCGACTATGGATGACAGGGCTCAACAGCGCCCTGTGTTTCATCACCGCCGGGACGATGTTCTTTGCTGCCCATCTCGTGGCCGTACAGAGCTCGTTCATCGGCACGGTGTTCGCGTCCGGCACCGTGTCGGCTCCTGAGGACGGTCGTTACAACGTGCTGCTCCTCGGCGGCGACTCCGGCCCCGACCGCAGCGGACTTCGCCCTGACTCGTTGACCGTCGCGAGCATCGACAAGGACACCGGCCGCACGGTGCTGGTAGGTCTGCCTCGCAACTTGCAGAACGTCCCGTTTCCCAAGGGATCGGTCATGGCCAAGCAGTTCCCGAACGGGTTCAACGGCGAGGGCCAGTATCTCAATGCGATCAACACGTGGGCGAACGACCATGCCTCCTTGTTCGGGACCAAGGATCCCGGCCTTGGCGCGACGATGGGAGCCGTCGAGGAGGTGACCGGTCTCAAGCTCAACTACTACGCAATGGTCAATCTGCGCGGTTTCTCCAAGCTGGTCGACGCGGTGGGCGGTGTGACGATCAATGTCAAGGAACGCACCGCGATCGGTGGGATCGGGGCACCGATCCGTGGTTACATTCCCGCCGGAACGCACAAGCTGAACGGCAATCAGACCCTCTGGTATGCGCGCAGTCGGGTTCAGAACGACGATTGGTCGCGGATGGGCCGCCAAAAATGCGTCATGAACGCCATGTTGCATCAGCTCAGCCCTCAGAAGGTCCTGTTCAACGTCCAGCAGATTGCTGACTCCGGCAAGACGCTGCTCACGACCAACATCCCGCAACAGGACCTCGATGTCTTCATGAATCTCGCACTCAAGGCGAAGACCCAAAGGGTCTCGACCGTGTCGTTGGTGCCGCCGTTGGTCTACACCGGAAACCCCGACTTCAACAAAGTCCGCTCATTGGTCGACGAAGCAATCGCCAAGTCGGAGGGCAGGTCCACCACCAAGGTCGGTCTGACCCAGGCCACCCTCGCAGTTCCCAAGACCGATGACGACAGCAATGACCCGCGCAGGGCCAATCAGTCTGCGGATCTCGACAGCGCGTGTTGAGCAGCCCCGCACCTGGCCAACCTGAAGTTGGCCTGAGATCACACCGGTTCATTTCAGACATGGCACTGACATCAGTGATACTGGTGTCAACGCCAGCCATCGTATTCATTTCGTGAGGGACCATGTCGCATCGCGCGAGTCTCTTGGGCCGCGGCTATCAGGACCGCCACCTGGACTCGCCGCGTGTCCGGTTCAAGCGCGCCCTCTTGCTGTGCTTGATGACCATTGGTGCCCCGGGTTCCGCGCAGGTTGCGGTTGGCAACAAGTGGGTTGGGCGCGTCGCGCTGTTCACCTGGTTGTGTCTGATCGGCCTTGCCGGGTTCCTCGGTTGGAAGTACTTCAACGATCGCGCGACGTTCCTCGGCTACTTCACCGACAGCGACAAACTTGCCGTGGCTCGCTTGACCCTCGTCGGGCTCGCCATCGCCTGGTTGGCTTTGTTCATCGACGCTTGGCGCCTCGCCTCACCGTTCCGGCTCTCGTTCACACGGGCGGCGCTCGTGACGATCATCAACGTTGCCATCATTGCCGGCGTTGCCGGCTCGACCGCGTACGCCTCGCAGCTCATCAAGGTGTCCCGCGAGACCGTGAAGACAGTGTTCAAGGCGACCGAGACGTCAAAGCCGCTCGAAGGTCGTTACAACATCCTGCTGATCGGCTCAGACGCCGGCAAGGACCGCATCGGCATCCGGCCCGACTCAATGACAGTGGCGAGCATCGACACCGAGACGGGTCGAACGGTCTTGGTCTCCCTACCTCGCAACCTTCAGAACGTCCCCTTCGCCGAGGGCTCGCCGATGCGCAAGGTCTATCCCTACGGCTACAACTGCGGACCAACCTGCTTGCTCAATGCAGTGCACACAGCTGCGCAGAATCGTACGGACCTCTACCCCGACAGCGATGACCCCGGCCTCGACGCGACAATCGATGCGGTTGAGGGCGCGACCAACCTCAAGATCAACTATTACGTCATGGTGAGCCTCGTCGGATTCAGGGGCCTGGTCGATGCAGTCGGCGGAGTCACGATGGACGTCAAGACCCGCATCGCGATGTTCGGCCACGAGGACTCATACAAGAACGTCTACATCGAACCGGGAGTTCAGAAGCTCAACGGCCGGAGGGCGCTCTGGTACGCGCGCAGTCGCGTCCAGTCCGACGACTTCACCCGGATGGGTCGCCAGAAGTGCCTGATGGCCGCGATGCTCGGCCAGCTCAGTCCGCAGAAGGTGCTGGTCAATGCGACGAAGATCGCAGAGTCGGGCAAAGAACTTCTCAGCACGAACATCCCGGCAGTCGAGCTGGGTCAGTTCGCCGACCTGGCTCTGAAGTCGCGGGGCGAGAAGATTGCCGTCGTGTCGCTGGTGCCGCCAGTCGTTTCGACCGTCCACCCCAACTTCCCGGCGATTCAAGCGATGATCCAGACGGCGATCGACAAATCCGAGAGGGCCGACGTGACGCTAGGCACGCCCAAGAAAAAGGACATTACCGAGCGAGCGGCAAACACGACGGACGACCTCAGTGCCACCTGTTAGCGCCTAGGCGGAAGCCTCGTACGCCTCGATCACTTCTTCGGTGTCGCCGTCCATCATCAAGGTGCCCTTGTCGAGCCAGATGACGCGGTTGCAGGTGTCTCGGATCGACTGCATCGAGTGGCTGACCAAGAAGATCGTTCCGGCATTGTCGCGAATTTCGCGAATGCGCGCCTCGCTGCGTTCACGGAACCTCTTGTCCCCGACGGCGAGCGCCTCGTCGACGATCAAGATGTCATGGTCCTGCACCGTCGCGATGGCGAACTTGAGCCGCGCGGTCATCCCGGATGAGTAGGTGCGCATCGGCAGTTCGATGAACTCCTTGAGTCCCGCGAACTCGACGATGTCGTCGAGCCGGCCTTCGATCTCGTTGCGGGAGAATCCGAGGGCGAGGCCTCCCAGGATGATGTTGCGCTCGCCCGAGAGGTCTCTGATCAGGGCTGCTCCGACGCCGAGCAGGCTCGGCCGCGATGCGGCGTAGATCGCACCTTGCGAAGTGGGTGTTGAGCCACAGATCGCACGCATCAGCGTCGACTTCCCTGACCCGTTGGAGCCGATGACGCCGATGCTGTCGTTCTCGTATGCGGTGAATGAGACACCTCTGAGTGCGTGCACGGAGCGCGTACGGCGGGATCGTTCGAGCAGCTTGCGGGTCGTGTCTGCCTCGGTCGCGCGTTTGCCGGTGGCGAGCACCTTGTACTCGACGTGCACGTCATCGACGATGACGACGGGCTTGCGATCAGTCGGTGCGACCATAGCGCTCCTCCGCCTTCCAGAAGAACACGATGCCGACCGCCAACACGCTGAATGACCATACGGCTGCGTAGAACCAGTACTCAGGCTTCACCTCGTACGTCGGGCCCTGGAGCAGGATGCTTCGGGCAAGGCTGAGGAACTCGTGCAGGGGGTGAAAGTCGGCGATGCGCAGCAATGTCGGGTGGTTGACCAGCCGCTCGTCGATGCTGAAGAACAGGCCGGTGGTGTAGAACAGCAGCCGAGTGATGAAGGGCAGCAGTTGGCTCAGATCACGAAAGTGGACCGTCAGCCGTGCAGTGACGAGGGTCAGCCCAGCGTTGAAGACGAAGAACAACGCGATGAGTGGGATCAACAGCAGCCAGTGCAAGTGCGGCATCGTCCCGGTGGCGATGACGAGCACGATCATGATTCCGACGGTCGGGAAGAACATGAGCAGGCGCTGGACGACGAGAGAAATCGGCAACGTCATGCGCGGGAAGCTCAAGCTCTGCACGAGTGCTGTGTTGGACGTGATGGACCTCGCGCCCGCTGAGAACGTCGAGGAGAAGAACTGGAACATGAAGATGCCGATGATGAGGAACTCGACGAAGTGGGGAGGTCTGCTGTTTGCGAGCAGGAGCCCGAAGACGAGGCCATAGACCGCAGCTTCGAGCAACGGCTTGAGGACCACCCACAGCATGCCGAGCCGGTTGCGCTGGTTCTCGGCCTCAATACGGAACTGGGCAAGGGCAACGATGAACTGGCGCCGAGCCCACACGTCGCGAAGGTAGTCGCCGAGGGGAGGTCGAGCACCGACTCGGGTGAGACCGCCCGGCGACACGTCGTCGGCGAGGTGCATCTGGAATGGGTCCCTACTGTGAGTTCTCGCCGAACGATCGGACCCGACCGCGGCATCCTGAGTGTAATGGATCGTGTCAGCCGATCTGGGCGGACTCCTGCTCGGCCACCCGCACGATACCGACCGGAGTGGCGGACATCACGACGACCAGGGATCCGCCGCCAAGGCAGGCAGCCGCGATGAGCTCAGCGTCTCGCTCGACCGGACCGGACTCCACGATGATTCGGCGACTGTCCGGTGTGCTGGCAAGAAGGTCTGCATGCGTACGACCGGCACCTTGCATCTCGATCGCGAGGGTCTCCGGCGTCGGAGATTCGGCGGCAAAGAAGTGGTCGCCGTGCCCGGGCACTTCGGCGCCCAGGTCGAGGAATCCCTCCGGCTCGGAAAGGAAACGCCCGCCGAGGGGACGCAGGGAAGCAGCGACGCGATGGCGCTCTGCGGCTATGAGCTCTGGTCCACTGAGTCCGATGTCTGCGTCTGTGTCGACGACTGCCGCACCGACATTCCACGCCGACAGGATCCACACGAATCGCAGCCAGTGCGTCGGAAGCCCGATCCGGATGCGCGTCGAGACGTCCGCGTCGAGGTCATCGACCAGGAAGTTGCTCGTCTTGGCTACCCAATTGGCGGTTGTCGTGCCGCTGAGCTCGACGCGCTCGCCGGTTGAAAGGTCGTAGTAGGTCAGCAGCGGTCGCGACGCATCCCGAACCCCACCGAGGAGCTGGTCAAGTGTTCTCATGCGGCAAGCTTGCGTGCTGCTTCGAGGACGGACTGCGGACCGGAGGGAACAGCGCTGGACGTGCCGGGGTCGGGTTGGCCGAGGCCAGACACTCGTACGAGCTCGACCGGTGCAGGGTCCACATGATCGACGACAAGCACAGGCAGCTCGTCGTCGACAAAATCAAGGAAACCCGGCGTGCGAAGAACGGGGTCGATTGCAAGGGTGCGACTCGACGGCCCCAGGACGAGGACTTCGGTGTCGCCCAGCGCCTGCGAGACGGCTGATGAGATCGAGATCTGGTCTGCGATCAGTAGCAGCTGGGTGGGTTCGTGGGATGCCGGGTCGTCGAGGTACTCGTCGACGTGGATGGCGCGAGGCTCCGCAGAGCCTACGACGACGCGAAACTCGGCCCTGTCCTCGCACATGGGCAGCAGACGATAGGGCAGCGATGCGCGGATGGCTGCGGCAGTGGTCGCGTCAGTCAACGCGGTGCCTGCCATGACCAGCTCGGTGCGGACCAGCCGAGCAGCGACCGCTTGGTCACTGGCGCGTTGCCAGCGGGGTGCGTAACCGACCGAGTCGAGGGCATCGGCGACGGCGTATGTCGGCGTGGTCGCAGGGTCGAGCAGACGGTCGAGATCGGGACTCGCCTGCAGGCCCGCGGCCCAGTGCCCGCGAACTGTGGGGGCGATGACAGTCAGGTCATCCTCCAAGTCGAGCAGCCGGGCAAGCTGGTGGACGAATGAGGCTCCGTCTGCCCCGGTGACAATCGTGATGCGCATGAATCCATTGTCGCGTCCTTCACGGAAGGTCTGCGCACGCGGTGACTTTTCGCTGCCGACACGCCGTGAATTTGATGAATCTTGCCATTCCGCTTGACTTGTGAGAGTCGCAGGCTTGTAATTTCATGTATGTCATTCGATGTGGGTCTGCCGCCGGAGCTCGATGAGGAACTCATGTGGCAAGAGCGTGCTCTCTGCGCGCAGACGGACCCCGAGGCGTTCTTCCCGGAAAAGGGCGGATCGACGCGTGAGGCCAAGCGGGTCTGTCTGACCTGTGACGTCCGTGGCGAGTGCCTCGAGTACGCCCTGGCGCATGATGAGCGTTTTGGCATCTGGGGCGGCCTGTCTGAGCGTGAGAGGCGCAAGCTCAAGAAGCGAGCCTGAGGGGCTTTCGCCTCGTCCACTAAGGTCAACCTTTGTGGACGAGACTCAGGCGAGGAGCCATTGGCTCGATGCGCCGCCAACCGTTGCGGCGGTTCTGGTGTCCCACAACGGAGCCACCTGGCTCCCCAAGGTCATCGCCTCGCTCGGTGAGATGTTCTACGCACCAACCGCATGGCAGGTGGTCGACGTCGCATCAACCGACGGAAGTGCAGAGATGCTGCGTGGCTCCTTCGGTGAAGGACGTGTCTCCTACGCACCGTCGGGCACCGGATTCGGTGACGCGGTGCGGCTGGCGCTCGAGTCGCTCCCTCGCACCGACTGGATCTGGCTGCTGCACGATGACTCGTCGGTTCTCCCGGGCACGCTGTCGGGATTGCTCGACACCGCGACATCGGCACCCGACATTGCCGTCGTCGGCCCCAAGATCCGTGAGTGGCCGTCGTTGCGTCGTCTCCTCGAGGTCGGGCTGACCATCACCGCGACGGGCTCTCGCGAAACCGGTCTGGAGACGGGCGAGCCGGATGCCGGCCAGCACGATCGCGAACGAGATGTGCTGGCCGTCAACACCGCAGGGATGCTGGTTCGCCGCGATGTATGGGACGAGCTCGACGGTTTCGACCGTCGGCTACGCCTGCACGGCGATGACATCGACTTCGGCTGGAGGGTCGCACGAGCGGGTTATCGCACCCGGACAGCGCCAACCGCCGTGCTGTTCCACGCGGAGTCGTCCAAGCGCGGCACCCGGAGGCGTTCGCGCAGCGACGTCCCACACTGGGAGCCGCGCCGAGCCGCGCTCTACACGATTCTCGTCAACACACCGATGCCGCGATTCCTTTTCCAATATGTTCGGTTGTTCATCGGATCGTTGCTTCGAGTCCTGGGGTTGCTGATCGGCAAGGATCCAGAGGCAGCCAGCGATGAGTTGCTGGCGCTCCGATCGGCGTACCTGCATCCGATCAGACTGATCAAGGGCAGGCGCGACCGAGCGGCAACCTCCAGACGATCTCACCGCGAGATGCGCGGATTGCTTGCGCCGTTCTGGCTGCCCTATCAGCACGGTTACGACATGACGAGAGACACGATCACGGCGCTGGTCAAGCCCGAAGCCGTCGCGACGGTGGGCCGTCGATCGACACGGTCCGACGAGGCGCCTGATGAAGCGGTCGACCTCGACGACGGTCCATCGCTCATTGCTCGGCGGCCGTGGCTCGCGGTCGTGCTCGTCCTGATCGTCCTGTCACTGCTCGCGGGTCGCGGGTTGTTTGCGGCCGGACTGCACGGCGGGGCGCTGCCGGCGTCGCCTGAGTCGGCATACGGCTGGTGGTCGCTGCTGTTCGGTCGCGAACGCACCCTTCAGTCGGCGACGGTGTTTGCCCCTGCGTTCGCGATACCCCTTTCGGTGATCGCCTTGCCGGTGTGGTTCCACCCCGGCCTGGTCGTGTCGATCCTGATGCTCTTCGCTGTGCCGTTCGCTGCGTTGTCTGCGCACCGGTTGGGGCGGCTGCTGTCGTCTCACCGCGCGATCCGCATCGCGTGTGCCGTCACGTACGCGCTGTGCTTGGTGGCAACCGGTGCCGTCAGTCAGGGTCGGTTCGGCACCGTGCTTGCCCTGATCGTGCTGCCGATCATTGTCAACACTGCAATACAGCTTGCCGAGACGCCGGGCTGGCAGCTGGCCCTGCGGGTTGGAATCTGGATTGCCGTCGCGGCCGCATTTGCCCCGATCGCACTCTTGCTGGGCTTTGGCGGGCTGCTGATCCTGCTCTACGCCGAGGGCCGCTGGGTCAGCCGATATCTGCTGGCCTCTGCTGGTGTGCCGCTGATCCTGCTCGGACCATGGCTGCTGCAGCGCGCACTGCGGCCGTGGCGGATGTGGTGGGAAGCTGGCCTCCCCGTTCCCGGCACGGGAACTGCTGTTGATGTCGTCCTCGGTCGTGCTGGGGGGGTCTCTGCACCGGGCTGGCTCACGGTCGGCCTGCTTGTCCTCGCCGTCCTCGCGGTGGTGCCGCGCCGCACTCGTCTCGGCGTCGAGCTGGCGTGGCTCGTTGCGCTACTCGGTCTTGTCGTCGCGCTGATTGGCACTGTCGCGACCTATTCGACCTACAGCGGTCCGGCAGCCATCGCGCCATGGGTGGGTGTACCCGTTGTCGTGTGGATCGGCGGATTGTTGGCCGCGGTACTACTCGCTGCTCCTGAGGCGGCTCGGTTGTCCCGGCCAGCCATTTCAGGACTTGCTGTCGTCGCGTTGGTCCTCCCGCTGGGGGCAGGGGCGTGGTGGGTGGGACGTGGCGAGGCTGATCCACTCGCCACCGGCCGTACAACGATCGTCCCGGTGTTCCTTGCCGAGCGTCCAGGGAACACCCTCGTCGTGACTGGCACGATTGTTGACGGTGTCGACTATCGCGTTGTCGACGGTGACGGTCCGTTCTTTGGCGAGGAAGCCATCGCCGGTTCATCGCCGGCAACCACCAAGCTCACGGTGGCCGTGCGACGCATGCTCGCGCAGGGGACGGCGGCTGACATGCGCGAACTCAGCGCGTACGGCATCGACGCGATCTACGCGCCGAAAGCAGATCCCGAGCTCGCCCGTCGCATCGATGGTGCTCCGCTGCTGTCTCCCGCCGGAAGTGACTCACCGGGATCGCGGGTGTGGACCCTGACCGTCGAGCCGAAGTCGGACCGTGCGTCGGCGCCGGCCTGGCACCCGCTCGTCAGTGGGCTCCAGGTGCTGGCGTGGCTGGTTGCCATCGTGATGACGGCTCCGGTGCGCCGCCGAGATGCTGAGCCCCTCCTCGAAGCTCCGGCCCCAGACGATGAGGAGGCGCCAACATGATTCGTTTGCAGCCCTTCCTCATCCCAGTCGTGGCGGCCGGTCTGGTGGCTGGCGCTCACTTCGCACCGAAGCCATCCGAGGCAGCAAGACGACCGAGCGGTGTCTCAGTGACCCAATCCACATATGCATGCCCGACCGGTCCAGGTGTCACCGTCGCGGCCGGACAGGTCGCTCCAGGGGATGAGAGCACGGCGACGGTGCTGCCCGACAAGTCGATGGATGAGGGACTGGGTGTCCCGACAAAGTGGCGTACGTCGGGCGTCGACGGCAGTGCAGTCATCGTCGAGCAGCAGGGCCGCGCCTCAGGGTCAGTCGGCTTCTTTGGTGCGACCGCATCGAAGGGCGGAGGCGGGGGACTCGTCGTCGGCGCATGCGCGGCGGTCGTCGACGACGCGTGGTTCCTCGGCCTGGGTTCCGGCTCGAAACATTTCTCATCGGTCACGCTCACCAATATCGCGTCCGCCCCGGCAGCAGTCGACCTGGAGCTCTGGGGATCCGACGGCAAGATCGATGCGGTCGACTCCAAAGGCATCGTGGTCAAGCCATTCGCGACAAGACGCATCCAGCTCGCCGACCTCGCGGCCGGCGAACCCGAGCTCGGACTTCGCGTGCTGAACCGCCGTGGTTCGGTGTCGGCAAGCGTCAACGATCAGTCGACAGCCATCTTTGGCGGTACCGAGGCGGTCAGTGCCACCGCAACGCCGCGGGAGCAGCAGGTCCTCGGAGGCGTCGTCGCTGGAGCTTCGGGACGTACCCTCGCACTGCTCAACCCCGGCCCCACAACCGCGCGGGTCGAGATTGAGGTCATCGGGCCCAAGAACACGTTCAAGCCATCGGGACTCGAGGCGATCAAGGTCAAGGCAGGGGCACTGCGTCTGGTGGACATGCCGACGTCGGCAGGCGGCGACAGCCAAGGTTTGCAAGTCACCTCTGACGTGCCGGTGGCTGCGACCGTGCGCATGGCGCCCAGCGACGTCGACTACGCGTATGCCGAGTCGCTCCCCGCTCTCGATGGTCCGGCGATCGTGCCCGTTGACCTTGGCAAGGACGTGGACGCGCCGGAGCTGATCCTCACGGCACCCAGCAAGAAGGCCAAGATTCAGGTGCTCGCGTATGACGAGGACATGAATCGGCTCGGTGAGGTCACGTTGACGATCGGCGGCGAGACAACGCAGCGCATGGACACGTCCAAGGCGTTCAAGCAGCAGGGGATCGCCTATCTCGTCGTGCAGACCAAGGGCGAGGTCATCGGTGCTGCGACCTACCGAGACGGTGCACGGATCAGCTCCCTTGGCCTGCGGTCGGCGCCGATCACAGTTCTCGCCCCGCAAGTGCGCCCGATCGACTGACTCACTGCTTGCGCGGGTCCAGGTCGTCCGGTGAAAGGTGCCAGACCTCGCCAAGACGTTCGAGCACAACGCCCCAGACGAGGTCCTCGAGCTCAGTCCGGCTCTGGCAGCGATGCGTCATCGGCAACCTGAACAACACGATGCGTGCCCGGCCTGCCAGAGCGACGAGGATGCTCATCGGGACCTCGTCGGTCCACTCGGGGGGCAGGATCGGTGCTTCCTCGACAATGATGTCGACGTGGTCGGGCTCAGCGGAGAAGTGGTGGTCGAGGGCGCCGAGCACATCGCCCACCAGAAGGTCGAAGGACTCGCGCGCCGAGCGGTGCGCCGGCACGCTGCGTGGCGAGAGTGGACCGGGCAAGGCCATCGGCCCGCGCGGCCCGAGGCCTCGACGATCTCGCATCCGACCGGGTCGCGGACCGCTCACGATGCCTCCCCAGCTTGATCCCACGCTGCGATCCATCCGGTGAGCCTAACGCGGTGTCGAGTTCGGGCCGGTTAGCCTCACCACATGGTCAGACGATGCACCCGTTCGGCTTGCTCCCAGCAAGCCGTTGCGACGCTGACCTATGTCTACGCCGACCAGACGGCAGTACTCGGACCACTGGCGACCACCGCCGAGCCGCACACGTACGACCTGTGTGTCGACCACTCGCAGCGCATGTCGGCCCCTCAGGGCTGGAACGTCCTGCGGCTGGCACCTGATCCGGCGATGTCCTCGCCGAGCCGCGACGACCTGCTTGCGCTCGCCGATGCTGTGCGCGAGGCCGGCCGCCCAACCGAACCTTCGCATGACGGGCCGCCCGCACTTCGACTCGTGCGGCCGGATTCGTGATCGATCCGTTGTTTCAGGCTGTGGTCAAGGCTTATGACATTCGTGGGTTGTCGCCACAACAGCTCAACGCTGACATGACATTCGCACTCGGCCAGGCGTTCGCGATCGAAACTGGCATCGACGGCGGGCGCGGGACGACCGTGATCGGCCACGACATGCGTGATACGTCGCCGGCCCTGATGCAGGCGTTCAGCGACGGTGTACGAGCCGAAGGAGGCGGTGTGATCACCATCGGGCTTGCCTCGACCGACCTGCTCTACTTCGCCTCGGGTGACCTTGACCTGCCGGGCGCCATGATCACCGCAAGCCACAACCCCGCCGAGTACAACGGCATCAAGCTGTGTCGCGCCGGTGCCAAGCCGATCGGCTACGACACGGGCTTGTCGGCGATCGCCGAGAAGGCGACTGAGTTCATGGCAAGCAAAGCGACGTACGAGACAAAGGGCGGATTTGAGGAGCTCGACGCACTCAGGCGCTATGCCGACTATCTCCACCAGCTCGTACCGATGCCCGAGGGACGCAGGCTCAAGGTCGTCGCCGATGCGGGCAATGGCATGGCCGGCCACACAGTGCCGTCGGTGTTCGAGCCGCTCAACGTTGAGCTCGTCGCCATGTATTTCGAGCTCGACGGAACGTTCCCCAACCACGACGCGAACCCCCTCGACCACAGCACGCTGGTTGACCTGCAGGCCAAGGTTCGTGAGTCGGCGGCCGACATCGGCTTGGCGTTTGACGGCGATGCGGACCGATGCTTCGTGGTCGACGAGCGTGGTGACGTCGTGTCGCCATCGGCCATCACGGCGCTGATCGCGTCGCGCGCCCTGATCACCACGCCGGGCGCGACGATCCTGCACAACGTCATCACCTCCAAGGCGGTCCCGGAGATCATCGCCGAAAATGGCGGGATGGCCTTACGCACGCCAGTGGGGCACTCGCTGATCAAGGCCGAGATGGCGCGCACCGGTGCAGTGTTCGGCGGGGAGCACTCGGGTCATTTCTACTTCAGGGAGTTCTTCCTCGCCGACTCTGGCATGCTCGCCGCCCTTCATGTGATGTCGGCGCTCGCGGAGACCGACGGCACGGTGTCAGAACTCATGGCGCAGTACGAGCGCTATTCATCCTCAGGTGAGATCAACAGCACCGTCGGAGACGGTGCTGCCGTGATCGAGTCACTATCCATGACCTACTCCGAGCTCGAGCAGGATCGGCTCGACGGACTGACCGTCACTGCCGACACTTGGTGGTTCAACGTCCGCGCTTCCAACACAGAGCCGTTGCTACGCCTCAACGTCGAGGCGGACACCGAGGCGGAGATGACACGCGTTCGCGACGAGGTTCTCTCACTCGTTCGGCAGTAAGGTGTCCCCCATGAATCTTGATCCGGCGCTCTTGGAGATCCTCGTGTGTCCCCAGTGTCGCGCGACCCTGTTCGTTGACGACGAGGCAGGTGAGCTCGTGTGCAACGCGTGCTCGCTGGCGTACCCCGTACGTCGAGACATCCCGGTGATGCTGGTCGACGAGGCACGGGCCCTGTAGCCGTGGCCACAGAGGGTGGCACGAAGGCAGTCATCGCCGCGTTGCTGGCCAACACCGGCATCGCAATCACCAAGTTCATCGCGTTCCTGCTGACTGGCTTCTCCTCGATGCTCGCCGAATCGATCCATTCGGTCGCGGACGCCAGCAATCAGGGACTCCTCCTCGTGGGCGGCAAGCGGTCCAAGCGGGAAGCCACCGAAGAGCACCCGTTCGGATACGGACGAGAGCGCTACATCTACGCCTTTGTCGTCGCGATCGTGTTGTTCAGTATTGGTGGCCTGTATGCGTTGTACGAGGCCTATCACAAGTGGCACGAGATCCGTGGCGGTCACGGAGACGACGTCTTCGACAGCACGTGGCGATTCGTTCCCCTCGTCGTTCTCGCCATCGCAATCGTCCTCGAGGGCCTGTCGTTCCGCACCGCGATCGTGGAGAGCAACAAGGTGCGCGGCAGGCAGAGCTGGTGGTCATTCATCCGCAAGGCCAAGGCGCCAGAGCTTCCGGTCATCCTTCTGGAGGACTTTGCCGCGTTGCTCGGCCTCGTCGTCGCCTTTGCTGCAGTAGCCCTGACGCTTGCCACCAAGAACGGTTACTTCGATGTGGCAGGCACGGCAACCATCGGTGTACTGCTCGTGGTTGTTGCCATCACCTTGGCGATCGAGGTCAAAAGTCTGTTGCTGGGGGAGTCTGCTTCCAAGGAGTCAATCGCCAAGGTTCGTGGCGCCATCGAGTCGACGCCGGGTGTTGACCAGATCATCCACATGAAGACGCTGCACATCGCACCCGAGGAGTTACTGGTCGCTGCCAAGATCGGTGTCCCGGCGCAGGTGTCCGGTGCGGAGGTCGCTGAGACGATCAACGCCGCTGAGCGCAACATCCGAGCGGCGGAGCCCATGGCTTCACAGGTCTACCTCGAGCCTGACATCTTCAGTGCCGACTACGCCCGTGACGAGCGCCCGGACCTGCCGAGCGCACCAAGCCACTGATCTCAGCCGATTCGGCGACTCGCAAGGGCCGCCGGTACGATGAGGGCATGGATTTCAACGTTGCTGACCTGTCCCTCGCCGAGTACGGCCGCAAGGAGATCGTGCTCGCCGAGCACGAGATGCCAGGCCTCATGGCCATGCGGGAGCGCTACGGCAAGGACAAGCCCCTCGCCGGTGCTCGGATCGCAGGTTCGCTGCACATGACGATCCAGACCGCCGTCCTGATCGAGACGCTCGTCGACCTCGGCGCCGATGTCCGTTGGGCGACCTGCAACATCTTCTCCACGCAGGACCACGCTGCCGCTGCCGTCGTTGTCGGCACCGGCACGGTCGATGACCCTCAGGGCACGCCGGTCTTCGCCTGGAAGGGTGAAACGCTCGCCGAGTACTGGGACGAGGCCGAGAAGGTCTTCGATTTCGAAGATGACAATGGCGCCGCGAGTGGGCCCAACGTCCTCCTCGACGACGGTGGCGACATCACCATGCTGCTGCACCTCGGCGTCGAGTACGAAAAGTCCGGCGTCGTGCCGTCGCAGGACAGCACCGACAATGAGGAGTTCAAGGAGGTGCTGCGCGTCCTGGCTCGTTCGGTTGCCGACAAGCCCGACCACTGGACCAAGATCTCCAAGGGCATCAAGGGCGTCTCCGAGGAGACCACCACCGGCGTCCTGCGTCTCTACGACCGTTTCCGCGAGGGCACGCTGCTCTTCCCGGCCATCAATGTCAACGACTCGGTCACCAAGAGCAAATTCGACAACAAGTACGGCTGCCGCCACTCGCTGATCGACGGTCTCAACCGCGCGACCGACGTCATGATCGGCGGTAAGGTTGCCGTTGTATGCGGCTACGGCGATGTCGGCAAGGGCTCGGCTGAGTCGCTGCGCGGTCAGGGTGCTCGAGTCATCATCACCGAGATCGACCCGATCTGTGCGCTGCAGGCAGCGATGGACGGCTACGAGGTCAAGCGCCTCGAGTCGGTCGTCGAGACAGCTGACATCTTCATCACCACGACGGGCAACTTCGACATCATCACGGTCGAGCACTTCGAAAAGATGAAGCACCAGGCGATCGTCGGCAACATCGGTCATTTCGACAACGAGATCAACATGGCCGGACTGGCCAAGATCCCGGGCATCGTCAAGGACGAGATCAAGCCCCAGGTGCACCAGTGGATCTTCCCCGACGGCAAGAAGATCATCGTGCTGTCGGAGGGCCGTCTGCTCAACCTCGGTAACGCGACGGGTCACCCGTCGTTCGTGATGTCCAACTCGTTCACCAACCAGGTTCTGGCGCAGATCGAGCTCTACACGAAGGCCGGTCAGTACGAGCTCGGTGTCCATGTCCTGCCCAAGCACCTCGACGAGGAGGTCGCTCGCCTGCACCTCGATGCCCTCGGCGTCGAGCTCACCGAGCTGACCAAGGAACAGGCCGCCTACCTCGGGGTCGACGTCGCCGGTCCCTACAAGTCGGACCTCTACCGCTACTGAGTAGTGAGCGAGCGAAGCATGTCGGGCATCAGATGAACTACAGAAGAACCAAGCGGGATCGGGTGCTCGTCGTTGATGACGACGCCTCGCTCGCCGAGATGCTCACGATCGTCCTCGAGGGCGAGGGTCTGACCACTGGTGTGTGTCGTTCCGGCGACCGGGTCATGGCCGCGTTCGCGCAGTTCAAGCCCGATGTCGTGCTGCTCGACCTGATGCTCCCGGGTCTCGACGGGATGAGCGTGTGCCGTCAAATTCGAGAGAAGTCGGCCGTACCGATCATCATGCTGACTGCCAAGTCGGACACCCCTGATGTGGTCGCCGGGCTCGAGGCGGGCGCCGACGACTACATCACCAAGCCGTTCAAGAACTCCGAGCTCGTGGCCCGTGTTCGCGCGCGACTGCGTCGCTCAGATCAGCTCGCTGAGCCACTCGTGTTCGGCGAGATCGTGCTGGATCCGGCAGGCCACACCGTCACTCGCAAGGGTGCACCGCTTGAGCTCACGCCGTTGGAGTTCGACTTGCTGGCCTGCCTGCTCAGCGATCCAGCACAGGTGTTCACCCGGGAGACGTTGCTGCAGAAGGTGTGGGGCTATCACCACCCCGGCGACACCAAGCTGGTGAATGTACACATGACCCGTCTTCGGTCCAAGATCGAGGACGACGCCGAGAACCCTGAGATCATCCGCACGGTCCGTGGGGTCGGCTACCAGGCAATCACCCCGTCCTGATGCGCGGGCTCGCGGGCATCTGGCGCCGCTCCATCCAGGCCCGTGTCGTCACCAGCACGATCCTGCTCAGCGCACTCGTCATCGGATTGACCGGCTGGGCATTGCTCCGCGATGTGGCCAGTGGGCTCGCCGAAAGCCGCCGCGTCGCTGCGATCTCTGAGGCGCGCTCCGGCTTTGAGGCAGCGCAGTCCCGCCTCGACGCTGCGGTCGAGACCGAGCCCGGCACACAGTCGCAGACCTTGACCCAGATGGTTGACTCACTGACCAGCTCACGTGGCGCCCGACGTACGTACGAGCTGGTGCTGCAGGGCCCCTTGGCAGCCGCGGACGGGCAGGTGGCTGTGCGCTCTTCGGCGGCGATCATGCCGGATGCGCTCCCCAAGGATCTCGCGGACACGGTGAAGAGGAAGGACGGCACGTACTGGCGCTATTCAAAGCTCGGGGTGCTCGGCGGCCAGGACCGTGAGGCATCAGTGGTGGTCGGCAGTCAGCTGCGAGCGCCGGGCACGGGTGACACCTATGCGCTGTTCTACCTGTTCTCCATGGCCGACCAACAGGCGACGCTCGACCTGGTACGGCGGGCGCTGCTGCTTGGCGGGCTGGCCATGGTGCTCATGGTCGGTGGTGTTGCGTGGCTCGTCTCACGTCAGGTGCTTGACCCGATCCGCATGGCTCGTCGGATTGCCGAGCGCTACGCCGGCGGCAACCTCGAGCAGCGGATGCACGTCAGCGGCGAGGATGACATCGCCCGCCTGAGCACGTCCTTCAACCAGATGGCCGCCAGCCTGCAGAGCCAGATCCGCAGGCTCGAGAATCTGTCGCGACTTCAGCAACGCTTCGTCTCAGATGTCTCGCACGAGCTGCGCACACCGCTGACGACGGTGCAGATGGCCAGCGAAGTGCTTTATGTATCGCGGGATCGCTTCGACCCGCAGACTGCGCGTTCGGCTGAGCTGCTCAAGGGCGAGCTCGATCGATTCGAAGATCTTCTGTCGGACTTGCTAGACCTGAGCCGCTTTGATGCTGGTGCGGCCAAGTTGGTGCTCGACACGATTGACCTGTCGCAGGTGGCGCGCGACGCTGCGGACCACGCACTGGTCGCCCGCAAAGGGATCACCGTCAAGGTCATCGGCGCTGACGAACCGGCAGTGGTCGAGGCCGACATCCGCCGGATTGATCGCATTGTCCGCAACCTGATGACCAATGCCGCGAAGTACAGCGGATCTGACCGCATTGAGATCGAGGTGGCCCAGAACGACCAGTGTGTCTCACTCGCGGTCCGTGACTTCGGCGTCGGCCTGAGCGACGACGAGAGTATCCGGGTGTTCGACCGGTTCTGGCGCGCAGATCCCGCACGTACACAAGGGGGCACCGGTCTCGGACTGGCGATCTCACGTGAGGATGCGTCGTTGCATGGCGGAACGTTGGTGGCCTGGGGGGCGCCCGGAGAAGGCAGCGAGTTCATCCTCACGATCCCCAAGCCAGAAGGATCGGCG
>CAZWZC010000044.1:0-21995 GCA_964638755.1 uncultured Aeromicrobium sp.
AGGCGGGCGACTACCCGACTGCACTGGGAGTCGCGCGACAGCAGGTCGAGAATGGCGCGCAGGTCATCGACGTCAACATGGACGAGGGCATGATCGACGGCGTCGATGCGATGGGCCGTTTCATGAAGCTGGTCGCGACCGAGCCAGACATCTGCCGCGTCCCCACGATGATCGACTCCTCAAAGTGGGAGGTCATCGAGACCGGCCTCAAGTGCGTCCAGGGCAAGTCGATCGTCAACTCCATCTCGCTGAAGGAGGGCAAGGAGAAGTTCGTCCGCGAAGCCCGCCTGTGTCGCAAGCACGGTGCTGCCGTCGTGGTGATGGCATTCGATGAGGACGGTCAGGCCGACAACCTCCAGCGCCGCAAGGAAATCTGCCAACGGGCCTACGACATCTTGGTCGACGAGGTCGGATTCCCTGCTGAGGACATCATCTTTGACCCCAACTGCTTCGCCATGGCCACGGGCATAGAGGAGCATCAGCGTTACGGGCTCGACTTCATCGAGGCGTGCCAGTGGATCACCGACAACCTCCCGGGTGCGCTGATCTCTGGAGGCATCTCCAACGCGTCGTTCTCCTTCCGCGGAAACAATCCGGTACGCGAGGCTATTCACGCGGTGTTCCTGTACCACGCGATCAAGGCCGGACTGACGATGGGAATCGTCAACGCCGGAGCCCTCGAGGTCTACGACCAGGTGCCGGAGGTGCTGCGCGAACGCATCGAAGATGTGGTCCTGAATCGACGCGAAGACAGCACCGAGCGACTGCTCGAGATCGCCCCTGATTTTGCCGGCGACGGCTCGGTCAAGGAGGTCGAAAGTGAGGAATGGCGATCACTGCCGGTCACCGAGCGGATCACCCACGCGCTGGTGAAAGGCCTCGACGCATTCGCTGAGGACGACACTGAAGAACTCCGCCAGATGATCTCCGATCGCGGCGGACGGCCAATTGAAGTCATCGAAGGTCCGCTGATGGACGGTATGAATGTCGTCGGCGACCTGTTCGGCGAGGGCAAGATGTTCTTGCCACAGGTGGTGAAGTCGGCGCGCGTCATGAAGAAGGCGGTCGCATACCTTCTCCCCTTCATCGAGGCGGAGAAGCAGCCGGGTGACGTCGAACGAAGCAACGGCAAGATCGTGATGGCGACGGTCAAGGGCGATGTGCACGACATCGGCAAGAACATCGTCGGCGTGGTGTTGCAGTGCAACAACTACGACGTCGTTGACCTTGGAGTGATGGTGCCTGCCCAAAAGATCCTCGATGCCGCCAAGGCTGAGGGAGCTGACGTCATTGGGTTGTCGGGTCTCATCACGCCGTCACTTGATGAGATGGTCAACCTGGCCTCAGAGATGGAGCGACAGGGTTTCGACATCCCGTTGCTCATCGGCGGCGCCACCACGTCCCGCGCCCATACGGCGGTGAAGGTCGACAAGAAATACCACGGGCCGGTCATCTGGGTGAAGGACGCTTCACGATCGGTGCCGGTCGTGTCAGCACTTCTGTCCGACGAGCAGCGTCCAAAACTGCTGGCCGACACTGTCGCAGACTACGACAAACTGCGTGAACGACACGCTTCTCGCCAGGACAGTCGCACCCTGCTGAAGATTGACGACGCCCGCGCCAAGGCGATGGCGATCGACTGGTCGTCATACCAGCCCCCGCGACCTCGCATGCTGCTTCAGCAAGCGCATGACCTGTGCACGGGTCCGAGTTGCGATCACCGGCACGGAGCTGCGACACAGTTCGTCAAGACGTTCAAAAACTACTCGCTTGAAGAGCTTCGCGAATACATCGACTGGCAGCCGTTCTTCAGCTCGTGGGAGCTGAAGGGGCGCTTTCCCGACATCCTCAACAATCCGGCCACCGGTGAGGCTGCCCGCAAGCTGTATGACGACGGACTCGCGATGCTCGACAAGCTCATCGACGAGCGGTGGATCCAGGCCAACGGGGTGTTCGGCTTGTTCCCGGCAAGCCAGATAGAACGCGACGACATCGAGCTCTACACCGACGAGTCGCGTACCGAGGTCTTGACGACCCTCCATCAGCTCAGACAGCAGGGCGAAGGTCGTGAAGGCTCCGCGCGCAAGTCGCTGGCCGACTTTGTCGCGCCCAAGGAGACCGGACTGCGTGACTACGTCGGTGCATTCGCCGTGACAGCCGGACTCGGCTCGACCGACAAGATCATGGAGTTCAAGAAGGAGCTCGACGACTACAGCGCGATCTTGCTGGAGTCACTCGCCGATCGATTGGCTGAAGCGTTTGCAGAACGCATGCACGAACGCGTGCGCAAGGAATTCTGGGCGCACTCGCCCAATGAGGCGCTCACCAACGAAGAGCTCATCAAGGAGAAGTACGACGGGATCCGGCCAGCGCCCGGCTATCCTGCGTGCCCTGAACACACCGAGAAGCAGACCATCTGGTCGCTGTTGGACGTCGAAGCCAATACCGGGATCGAGCTCACCGACAGCATGGCCATGTGGCCGGGAGCCTCGGTCAGTGGGCTCTATTTCTCCCATCCTGAGTCGCAGTATTTTGTGCTCGGCCGTATCGGTCGGGACCAGGTTGAGGACTATGCAGATCGCAAGGGCTGGACGATCGACGAGGCCGAGAGGTGGCTCTCACCCAACCTGGGTTACCGAACCGAGAATGAATGACCGCCGCTCGTTCCTCGCTCACTCGACGCGGCTCGCCAGGGCTCGCCTCGGGGCGGTCATGCTCGCCACGCTCGCTCACGCTTTCGTCGCTTTGCGTGCTTGGTTGGCTTTGGGCCCCCACGACTCCGGTGGTCGCTGACGCATTCGGCTTGCGCTGGTCGTGGGGTGAGTTCTGCTCTCGGCGAGTGGTCGCTGGCGCGTAGGGTGAATGTGTGAGTGAGTCGATCGACATTCCGCCGCTTCGGGACCCGTGGATGGTCGCGGCCTTTGAGGGCTGGAACGACGCCGCCGACGCAGCATCGGGTGCGGTCGATCACCTCATCGAGGAATGGGATGCCGAGCTGCTGATCGAGCTCGACCCTGAGGACTACTACGACTTCCAGATGCACCGTCCACACGTACACACCGAAGAGGACGACGAACGGCTGATCGTGTGGCCGGCGCCCTCCATCTTTCACGCGCGGCCACGACGCAGTGAGCGCGACGTCCTGCTGCTGCGGGCGCCCGAACCCAATTTCCGGTGGAAGGCATTCTGCTCAACCGTGATCGGTGTCGCCAAGCTCGCCGGGGTTTCGGAGATGATCACCCTCGGCGCACTGTTGGCGGATTCCCCGCACACGCGCCCTGTTCCGGTCAGTGGCTCAACCTCCGACCGTGCACTGATGGAGCGTATGTCCCTGCAACCCTCTCGCTACACGGGGCCGATCGGCATCACGTCTGTCCTCAACGACACCGCATCGCGCGAGGGCATAGCCACCGCCTCGTTGTGGGCCGCAGTCCCCCATTACCTTGCCGAGCCGCCGTGTCCCAAGGCAACGCTTGCCCTGCTTGGCTCACTTGAGGACGCGGTCGGCATACCGCTCCCACAGGGTGTTCTGGTCGAGATGACTGATGCCTGGCAGCGCGGCGCCGAAGATCTTGCGTCCCGCGACTCTGAGATCGCCGAATATGTCGAGGCACTGGAGAATGAGCGCGACACCAGCGACCTGCCCGAGGCGAGCGGTGATGCGATAGCCCGGGAATTTGAGCGCTACCTACGCCGCCGTACCGACGACCCGGAATGACGAGCTATTCGCCGACGAGGCGTCTCATCAGTGCGATGCCCTGCACGAGCGTGCGTCGCTCGGCATCGGAGAGACGTGAGGCGACAGCCTCCTCGACCCACGCATCAGCGGTGGTTCGGAAGGCATCCATCGCCTCGGCACCAGATGCGCTGATGTCGATGAGCATCTGTCGGCCGTCGACGGGGTCTGCCCGACGCTCCACGAGGTGTGCATCGAGAAGCTGATCGATCGTGTGCGCCATCGACTGCGGGCGTACGCGCTCCACGGCTGCGAGCTGGCTCGTCGTGGCTGGTCCACTTCGCGAAAGGATGCCCAGCACCGTGAACTGCGGCAGCGGCAGCTCTCGGTCCTGGCGGAACCGGCGCATCAGCTGACCGACCACCAGTCGCAGCTCCTCCGCGATGTTCCCTGGCGTCGGATGCATCACACCATTCTAGCGACTAGGCAGTCTAACTGTATTGTTTTGGCGTGACGTCATTCCGGGAACGTATGTTCATCCCGGCGCTTCTGTTCGTCGGGGCCGTCAACGCCATCATCAGCAGCCTCGGCGCACCGCTGCTCCCGCAGATCGCCAAGGATCTTGACGCCAGCATCTCCAACACGCAGTGGGCCCTCACCTCGACCATCGTCGTGGCAGCCATCGCCTCTCCCCTGGTTGGTCGGCTGGGAGACGGTCGCCATCGCAGAGTCGTGATCGCAATCTGCCTGGGCGCCGTGGTGGTCGGGTGCGCGATCGCTGCACTCGCCACATCGCTTGGCCCGCTCATCTTCGGGCGGGCTCTTCAGGGCCTCGGCATGGCGATCATGCCGCTGACGATGGCGGCCGCGCGTGATCACCTTCCCGCGGAACGTGCGCGAGGGGTCATCGCAGGTCTGTCGGTCGTCGGCGCCGCTGGCGTCGGGCTGGGCTATCCCATCACCGGCCTGGTCGCAGATCACGGCGGTGTGGCTGCGGCGTACTGGCTCGGCACTGCCATCAGCATCGTGTCGCTCGCGCTTGCCGTCTGGGTGGTGTCGCCACCGAAGGAGTCTCGCGACGACAGCGATCTGGACGTGCTGGGCGCTCTCATCGTCGCGGTGGGGCTGGTCCTGGTCCTGATACCGCTGGACAAGGCGGTCGACTGGGGCTGGACCTCGCCCGCGGTGGTTTCCATGTTGATCGCAGGCACCGCCCTGCTTGCGCTCTGGACCGTGCACGAGCTGCGCACCAAGCATCCGCTGGTCGACCTGCGGCTGCTCAAGCACCGTGCAGTCCTGACTGCCAATCTCGCCGGGCTGCTCCTCGGGCTGACGATGTACATCCTCATGGTGGTCATCGCGCAGTTCGTCCAGCTGGACACATTCGGGCTCGGCGAGTCGATCTTTGTCGCCGGACTCACCCTGGTGCCGATGTCGGTCTTCAGCTTCCTGATGACGGTCGCGCTCCCCCGGGTGCAGTCACGATTCAGCAGTCGCGCCGTGATGCCATTCGGTGCGCTCGCGGTTGCCCTTGGCGCGCTGATCTTCGGGCTCACGACCACCGCCCTTTGGCAGGTACTGGTCAGCATGGCCCTGGTGGGCGTGGGGGTTGGTACGACCTTCGCGGCCCTCCCAGGTCTCATCGTCCGATCGGTTCCTGCCGAGGAGACCGGAAGTGCGATGGGCTTCTATCAGGTCTCGCGATTCATGGGATTCGCTTTGGGCAGCGGGCTTGCGGTGACATTTCTGCGCGGATTCGGTGACGCGGGCGAACCAACCCTGCAGTCCTACCGGTCGACGGCTTTCGTCATCGTCGGTCTCGGCATCCTCGCCGCCGCGGTGACCTGGCTTCTCCCCGGCAAAGCACGTCCAGCAGCCACGGACTCCGAGATCGATCGCTATCAGGTCGAGGACGGGCTGTTGGCTTCCGCGGGGCTCGAAGACGCAGACCGTCCCTTTGCGAGCCGCGTGACCTAGACGGTCAGACCACCGGGTTGGTCAGAGCGCGATGCCGAGCAGTGCGTCGACCGCTGTACGCACCGTGTCGCTCGCACGCGAATCGTCTCCAGATCCGGCCGTCCAGGCGTCGACTGCTGCAAGGGCGGCGGGAGCATCGAGGTCGTTGGCCATGGCGGTCCTGAGTGCTGCCACGAGGTGCTCACCGGACGGCGCAGTCGGCCGTTCAACTGCAGCACGCCACGTAGTGAGCCGCTGATCTGCAACGTCGATCTCCCCACCGAACCACTCCCAATCGCTGCGGTAGTGGTGTGCCAGCAGTGAGAGCCTGATCGACATCGGATCCCGCCCCTCAGCGCGGAGCTTGGAGACGAGCACGAGGTTGCCCTTCGACTTCGACATCTTGTCGCCCTCGTAGCCGACCATGCCTGCGTGCACGTATGCGAGGGCAAACGGCTCCTGCGTCGCGACAGTTGCTTCCGACGCCGACATCTCGTGGTGTGGGAACACCAAGTCCGAGCCGCCACCCTGCACGTCGAACGCCGTGCCAAGGTTGTGCAACGCGATGGCAGCGCACTCGATGTGCCAACCAGGACGGCCACGACCAAGTTGGGTGTCCCACGCGGGCTCGCCGGTCCGTTCGGACAACCACAGGAGGCAGTCGAGCGGGTGCTTCTTTCCGGCCCGTTCAGGGTCCCCTCCGCGCTCGGGAAAGATTTCCAGCATCGTCTCCTCATCGAAGCCTGAAACCGTGCCGAAATCGGCATCTGCGTGCACATCGAAGTAGAGGTCGTCATCCACGCGGTAGACGGCTCCGGCAATTCTGAGCCTTTCGATCAGGTCAACCACGAGCTCTATCGACTCAACCGCCCCAACGTAGGCGTGAGGGGCGAGCACACGCAGAGCCGTCATGTCGTCTCGAAACAGCTGCGTCTCACGCTCGGCCAGCTCCGCCCAGTCGACACCGGTCGCGTTGGCACGCTCGAGAAGTGGGTCATCCACGTCGGTGACGTTCTGCGTGTACGTCACCCCGAGTCCGCGATCGAGCCACGCGCGCTGCAACAGGTCGAAGGCGAGATAGGTCGACGCGTGACCGAGGTGAGTGGCGTCGTACGGGGTGATGCCGCAGACATACAGACGCGCACCGTCTTCGGGGTCGCTCGCCATCAGGCTCTTGCTCGACGTGTCGTAGACGTTGACGGCCGGGCCGTTGCCAAGTCCGAGATCACTGAGAGTAGGGACCTCAGGTGACGTCCAGCTGTGCATGCCTCGAGCGTATCGGCAGGTCGGCTACGGCAAGTCGACGGCTTGGCTGCACTGTGAGGTGCACAATGACGTCGTGATCATTGACTGCGCCGTCTATCGCGACGGGGTCCGCGAATCCACAGATGATGACCGTGCATCCCTGCAGGCGGCATTCGCCGGCCTCGGGGAGGACGACTTCCTCTGGATCGGTGTCAACGATCCACAGCACGATGAGCTGCAACGCGTCGCCGCGACCCTGGGGTTGCATCCGCTCGCCGTGGAGGACGCCCTTGAAGCTCACCAGAGACCGAAGGTTGAACGCTACTCCGATCATCTGTTCATGACGCTGCGCACGGTTTCCTACAACGACGACGACATCACCACCCACGAGGTCAACATCTTCATGGGGACGAACTTCCTGCTGACCGTGCGCCACGGTGGACCGGGACTGAAGGATGCGCGCAAGTCCGCAGAGTCGATGATCGAGCCGCTCTCGCACGGCCCGACGGCCGCTCTGTACGCAGTCGTCGACTCGATCGTGGACCACTACGAAGACGTCGCTGGAGAGCTGGAGAAGGACGTCGAAGAGGTCGAGTCCTCGGTCTTCTCAAGCGAACCGTCAAATGATTCGTCGAGGATCTATCGCCTCAAGCGCGAGACACTCGAGTTCCGGCGAGCCGTGATGCCGCTGCGCGATCCGGTTGAGCGATTTTCCACACGGTCCATGCCCGAGGAGGCGCGACCGTACTTTCGTGACATCGCCGATCACCTGGCCCGTGCGGCGGAAGCCATCGAATCCATCGACAAGCTCCTCGACAACGCCCTCAATGCGCACCTGGCGCAGTTGAGCGTCCAGCAGAACGAGGACATGCGCAAGCTGACCGCTGGCGCAACCATCTTCGCCGTGCCGACGGCGATCGCCGGCATCTACGGAATGAACTTTGAGCACATGCCCGAGCTTGGCTGGAGCTTCGGATACCCGCTGGTGATCGCGGCCATCGGCGTGATCTGCGGCTACGTCTACTGGAGGTTCAAACGCTCCGGCTGGCTCTGACCGATGTGTCAGCTGACGGTGACGATTGAGCCGAGCGTCCCGGTCGCCACGAGAACCAGCACCAGCACGCCCAGCGCGATTCGGTAGATCACGAATGGCGTGTAGGACTTGTTGCTGACGTACTCCAGAAGCCAGTGGATGACGGCGAGGCCGATGACGAACGAGACGATGGTTGCGATGATCGTCGGCGCCGGGCCATACGCATTGGTCTGGTTGGGGATGTCCTTGAGGTTGAAGATGCCGGCGCCGAGCACTGCCGGGATCGCGAGCAGGAACGCATACCGGGTCGCGGCACGACGTTCATACCCCAGCAGCAAGCCCATGCTGATCGTTCCTCCTGAGCGACTCACGCCGGGGAACAACGCGCAGGCCTGCGCCAGACCGAACAGGATCGCGTCACGCATCGTGAGCTTTTCGATGGGGCGGTTCTTCAGGCCCCATCGCTCGGCGAACCCGAGGATCACACCGAACACGATCAGCGCGACGGCGATCAGCACGACCCGGCGAAACTCGTGCTTGATGCTGTCTTGGAACAGCAGCCCGAGGACGACTATCGGGACTGAGCCGATGATCACGAACCACCCCATGCGCCACTCAAGGGCCTCGCGCGCCTCGGCGTTGAACAACCCTTTGAGCCACCCGGTCGCGATCGTGACGATGTCGCGCCAGAAGTAGATCACCACGGCGAGCTCGGTGCCGATCTGGATGACGGCGCTGAACGCGGCTCCCGGATCGTCCCACCCGAAGAACTTCGGGAAGATCGCGAGGTGAGCGCTGCTCGAGATCGGAAGGAATTCGGTCAGGCCCTGGATGACGCCCAGAACCACGGCACGGAAAAAGTCCACCGTGCGAGCCTACCGGCGTCCCAACCATCCCCGGACTAGCGTTGCGCCCATGCAGCATCGTCGCGTCGGTCGCTCGGGGCTCGAGGTCTCCAGGCTTGCGCTCGGCACGATGTCTTGGGGTGCGGCGGTTGACGCGTACGAGGCTGAGGATCAACTCAAGACATTCGTCGATGCTGACGGCACCCTGGTCGACACCGCGCCGATCTACGGCGACGGCAACTGCGAGGAGTTGCTCGGCACGTTGCTGGCCAAGTCCGGCGTGCGCGACCGCATCGTTCTCGCCGGCAAGGCAGGGCTCGTACGCCGCAATGGTCAGCTGGCCCGCGACGGCTCCCGGCGTGCTCTGCTCGACCAGCTCGACCTCTCGTTACGCCAGCTCCAGACTGATCACCTCGATCTGTGGCAGATCCACGCTCCTGACCTCAACGTTCCATTGGAAGAGACGTTGGGTGCCCTGGAGCACGCAGTCCGAACGGGACGCACCCGCTACGTAGGCATCTCCAACTTCACCGGATGGCAGACCGGTATCGCCCACACGTGGCTCGCCGGCCGTGCCGACACGATTCCGTTGGTCAGCACGCAGGTCGAGTATTCGCTGGTCAATCGCCGGCCCGAGGACGAGGTCGTCCCGGCGGCCCTCCACGTCGGAATGGGTGTCCTCGCATGGTCGCCGCTGGGTCGTGGGGTGCTGACCGGCAAGTACCGCGCGGGAATTCCTGGCGACTCCCGCGCCGCGGATCCCGGATGGAGCGACTTCGTTTCGAAGTACCTCACCCAAGGAAAGTCGGCCGTCGTCGAGGCAGCGGCGCGCGCCTCGGAGGGCCTCGGTGTGACCGTCGCGCACGTGTCGCTGGCCTGGCTGCTCGGGCGACCCGGTGTCAGCTCCGCGATCGTCGGTGCACGTACGACGGCGCAGCTGCAGGAGAGTCTTGCGTCCGAGGACGTCGAACTTCCAGCGGAGATCGTCCAGGCCCTCGACGACGTGTCAGTGGTCGCGCGCTAGTTCGACCGTGGGAAGGAAACAGATGATCGAGTACGAGTTCTGGAAGCTCACGATCGATCGCACCAAGTCACGGACGGCCGTGTGCCGATTGTTGACCGACGCCGCCGAATATCAGGGGTGGGAACTCGATCGATTGCGCAAGGATGGCACCGGCACACGCACCGTCGTCCTGAGACGCAAGATCATCCGCATGCGCAGCACGCTCTGACCGCGATCAGATGAGGTTCAAAAACTCGTCGAACACCTTCGAACCGAACTCCAACGCGTCGACGGGCACCCGCTCGTCCACGCCGTGGAACAACGCGGTGAAATCGAGATCGGCGGGCAACCGGAGCGGCGTGAACCCGTACGACGTCATGCCGAGCTTGTGCCAAGCCTTGGCGTCGGTGCCGCCTGACATCAGAAATGGTGCGATGTGGGCTTCGGGATCTTGGCTGTGCAGTGCGACCGTCATGGCGTCGACGAGATCACCCTCGAAGCCATACTCCAAGGCCGCGTCGATGATGTAGGGCTCAACAGTGACGTGGCGGCCCACGATCTCCCTGACAGTCGGTACGAACGTGTCTGCGTGGCCGGGGAGGTAGCGGCCGTCGACATAGGCGACGGCCTCACCGGGGATGACGTTGTGCTTGTAACCGGCCTGGAGCATGGTCGCGTTCGTCGTGTTGCGTATGCCGGCGCCGATCATGCGTACGGCGGGACCGAACTGCTCCAGCAGCTCGTCGGCCGAGCCCTCCCTTCCGGTGAGCTCGCGAACCTTGGCCAACAGAAGCTCCATCGAAGGCCCCGGCGCATCCGGCCAATCGTGCTCCCCCAGCGCCAACAGGGCCCGGGCGAGGTGGGTCACCGCGTTGTCAGCGTTCTTCATCGATCCGTGGCCAGCTGTGCCGTGAGCGAGTAGACGCATCCAGGCAATGCCCTTCTCGCCAGACTCGATGAGATAGAGCCGCTTGCCGCCGACCTCGGTGGAGAAGCCACCGACCTCGCCGATGGCTTCCGTGCACCCCTCGAACAGTTCCGGGTGGTGCTCGACGAGCCAGTGAGCCCCCAGGACGCCACCAGCCTCCTCGTCAGCGGTGAACACCAGGGTGATCGGACGGTCAGGAATGGCTCCAGCACGTTGACGGGCACGAACGACCGAGAGCAGCATCGCGTCGAAATCCTTCATGTCGACGGCGCCGCGGCCGAACAGATAGCCGTCGACGACCTCTGCGGCGAATGGGTCGACCTTCCAGTCAGCGCCCTGCGCGGGAACGACATCCAGGTGTCCGTGGATGAGCAGTCCGGGTTGGGGCGAGTTCTGGTTGCCCCATCGGGCGATCACGCTCGTGCGCCCCGGTGCGGACTCGAAAAGCTCTGAATCTATGCCGACTTCCGCCAAGGACGAGGCCACATACTCCGCTGCCCTTCTCTCCCCCGGCCCGGAGTCGTCACCATAGTTGGACGTGTCGATCCTGATCAGGTCGCGACAGATGTCAAGCGCTTCAGATCCCGGCAGGTAGCCCATGGGCCGAGCATACGTCGCGCGTCAGGCCAGCAATCCGTCGATGACGCGGGAGAACAACCGGCGACTCGATGCCCGGGTGACCCCGTCCATCAGTCGCGGCATCCCACGGACATGAATGTCCTCTCGCCATGTCACACGACTCCCCTCGCCGCATGGTTCCACCGACAGCTCGGCCCAACCGGTTACCACCCGGCCGCGCTTCTCAAGACGACAGAACTGCCGTTCGCGCGACACCACGACGTCCATCGGGTCGTGGAAGCCGAGCCGACCAACTCCGGTGAAGGCGTCGAACCCGTGAGGGGTGAGGCTGATCCGTGTCAGGGGCACGAACTCGCCGTGGCGCCGCCAGTCGGTGAGGCGGTCCCATGATTCCTGGGGTGTCAGACGTACCTCGCGCACTATCTCGATGAGGGCCACGGCACGATAGTACGTATGCGCACCATGCCGTTCACCTCGATCGACGACGTCAAGGAGAAGCTCGCGGCCGCGGACTATCTTGCATCGGACGCTGTTGCGACCACGGTCTACCTCGCCAGCGAGCTCGGCAAGCCACTGCTCGTCGAGGGGCCTGCGGGCGTTGGCAAGACCGAGCTGTCACGTGCTGTTGCCGATGCCTGCGGAGCCGAGCTCGTACGGCTCCAGTGCTACGAAGGTGTGGATGAGGCTCGTGCACTGTACGAGTGGAACCATGCCAAGCAGCTGCTGCGTATCACAGCTGGTCGCGACGAGTCGTGGGATGAGGCGCGCACCGACATCTTCAGCGAGGACTTCCTGCTCCCCCGTCCCCTCCTGACCGCCATTCGAAACGAAGGGCCCACCGTTCTGCTGATCGACGAGACCGACAAGGCCGACGTCGAGATCGAAGGCCTGTTGCTGGAGGTCCTCGGTGAGTTCCAGGTGACCATTCCCGAGCTCGGTACGATCAAGGCGAAGCACCGGCCGTTCGTCGTGCTCACCTCCAACGCAACGCGCGAGTTGTCGGAGGCGCTGCGTCGTCGGTGCCTTTTCCTGCACATCGACTTTCCCGATCCCGAGCTCGAGCAGCAGATCGTACGTCTGAAGGTGCCAGAACTCGACTCAGCGCTCGGAGACTCGCTCGTGCGCGTCATCAACTCGTTGCGTGCCATGCCGTTGCGCAAGGCGCCTTCGATCTCGGAGTCGATCGACTGGGCTCGTACGCTCGTCGCCCTCGGTGCCGACATTCTCGACGACGAGGTGGTGCGTGAGAGTCTCGGTGTGATCCTCAAGCATCAAGATGACCTTGACAAGGCAAGTGAACGCCTCAACCTCAACGAGGTGCTCGGCGCATCATGACCACGGCGCCGGTGGCCCAGGACCTTGCTGTGAGACTCGTCGAGTTCGTGGGCGCACTGCGGAGCAAAGGCATCCCTGCTGGCACGAGCGAGACAACCGACGCCGCAGCGGTGATCGACGTGCTCGGCATGAGTGATAGGTCTCTCCTTCGAGAGGGTCTGGCTTCTGCACTCGTGCGGCGAGGTGGTCAGCGCGACGTCTTCGACATGACTTTCGATCTGTACTTCCCCGCCGGCGTGGGTGCTTCGCAGGCCGCGCGGGAGCTTGACGAGGACTTCGATCTCGATGACCTTCGTGATCTGTTGGCCATGGCACTCGCAGAAGACGACCTGCGGACCCTCGAACAGGTTGCCGAGATTGCCGTCGATCTCCTGGGTCGAGTCGGTGAGGCGGGGCCCACCGGCGGATGGTCGGCCTATCAGACGCTCGAACGGCTGCGTCCCCAGACGCTCCTCGTGCAAGCGTTGGGTCAACGCGGCGAAGGAGGAGGCAGTGGTCCAGGTCAGGGCCTCGGCCAAGGAGGCGACTTCACCGCGCGCATCGAACGAGACGAGGTCAGGCAGAACATCGACCGCTTCCGGGCAATGGTCGCTGGCGAGGCGCGCCGCCGGACAGCGGAACTTCGTGGCCGTGATGTTGTCACTCGTCACGCCGTACGCGCGAACTCTGATCGCATCGACTTCCTGAGCGCCAACCGGCAACAGCTCGAGGAGCTGGGCCGCACGGTTCGCCCGCTCGCACGCAAGCTGGCCACCCGCCTCGCGGCCCGCCGCCGCAAGGCCCACCGTGGCCGCATCGACATCCGACGTACCCTGCGCAGATCCATGTCGACAGGTGGCGTGCCGATGCATCCGGTGTTCGCCAAGCCGCATCCGGCCCGACCCGAATTGGTACTGCTGTGCGATGTCTCCGGATCGGTGTCGGGCTTCTCTCAGTTCACGATGCACCTTGTACATGCCATGAGCGGGCAATTCAGCAAGATCCGGGTCTTCGCGTTCGTCAACGCCATGGCGGAGGTGACCGACCTCGTCAAGGAAGACTCTGACGACCTTTCAGCCCGAATCGCGCGGGAGGCGCGCATCACCAAGTGGCACACCAGCAGTGACTACGGCGAAGCGTTCGCCGACTTCCAGGCCGACCACATGCCCGCCATCGGACCCCGCACTGCCGTGCTCATCCTTGGCGATGCCCGCAACAACAACCAAGATCCCAATCTTGCCGCGCTGCACGAGATCAGTCAGCGTGCGCGGCGAACGTTCTGGCTCAATCCCGAGCACTCGATGCGCTGGGGACTAGGCGACTCGATCGCGCCGCTGTATGGCGAGATCGTCGAAATGCATGAGGTGTGCAACGTCGATCAGCTGACGAAGTTCGTCACACGGCTTCTTCCGGTTTGATCACCAGCAACATCAAAGTCCAACCGGCCGCCAGCGCGAACATCGAGAGCACACCTGCCGGCCAGTAGACGTGCTCCTGCATGTAGCCGTACGCGCCCGCGAACGCCAGCGCTGCTCCGGGAATGGCGCGAAGCCTCGCCACCGAGAGCGCACAACCCGCCGCAACGGCCGTGGCGACGATGAACGCCACCGAGCCGACCTGTCCGAGGTCTGCCGCAAGATCGAACAGCACCCGCACCCCATCGGCGTTCGCCCGCTTCAGTCCGCCTGCGCCGATGCCTGCAAGTACATCGAGCGCTGTGTAGAAGCACGCATAGACATAGCCCAACACTGCGGCCAGGTAGCCGAGCTTGCGGTCGACGGATCTGGCTATCACCCACGGACCCAGGGCGAGCAGTGGGAGCAACGGGAGGAACACGACGTGCAGGTTGCGCCAGTAGAGGGACGCTTCCTGCGTCAGGTGGTCGGGGTGGGTGATTCCGGCCAGTCCCACCGCGATTGGCGGCATGACAGCTGCAGCGATCATCCAGCGACTGTGCCTTGGCATTCGACGAGCGTATGCCCGCCATCAGCCACCCGCTCGTCGAACTCGCTCGCTTAGGCTGCGGCCGGAACACCAGCCTCTTGGGGTATGTCGTCCTTCTTGGCGTTGATCAGCAGCACCGCCATGAGGAGTGCAACCGTCAACAACACCGATCCCCAGAAGAACGCAACGTGATAGCCGTGCACCAGAGAATCACTGGCGATCTTGGCTGCCTGTGCCTTGTCAGCATTCGGGCCGAGCTTTTCTGCGAGGAAGCTCGTGACCGCGCCGGCGTAGAGGGTGTTGAGCAAGGCCGTGCCGAGGGATCCACCTACTTGCTGTGACGTGTTGAGCAGCGCGCTTGCCACACCGGCATCATGTTCGCTCACACCGATCAACGCCGTGCTTGACGTCGGGATGAACACACACGCCATGCCGATGCTCATCAAGACCTCCGCCGGCAACACATGGGTCCAGTAACTGGTCCCAGCGTCGATCTGCGTGAGCATCAACATGCCGACGACTGCGAGCACGAGACCGGTCACCATGATCGGCTTGGGTCCAACTTTTGGAAGTATGTTGGCGACCACACCAGCGGTGAGTATGATCCCGACGCTGAACGGCAAGAAGGCAAAACCCGCCCTGAGCGGGCTGTATCCCATCGTGATCTGGAAGTAGAACGTCAGGAACAGGAACATCGCAAACAGCCCTGCGCCGAGGAACAGGAAGACGAGATAGGAGCCGCCGCGATTGCGATCGAGCGCAACGTTCATCGGGAGCAGCGGTGTGCTCGTGCGGCGTTCCCAGAGCACAAAGGCGACGAGCAGAATGATTCCCGCGCCGAGGAATGTCAGTGTCGAGGAGTCCGTCCAGCCAAGCACGTCAGTGCTTCTGCCCGGATTCTTAAGCTTGGCTGCCTGGGTGAATCCGTAGACCAGCGAGACAAGTCCGAGGGTCACCAGGATGGCGCCGGGGACGTCATACTTGGTGCTTCCGTGCGCCTTGCTCTCCTTCACGTAGAGCACCGCCGCCGCGGCTGTCGCCAGTGCGATAGGCACATTGACGCCGAGGCACCAGCGCCAGGACGCGTACTCGGTGAGCGTGCCGCCGAGGATGATTCCGATTGCAGCTCCACCACCAGACACCGCGCCGTAGACACCGAAGGCCTTGGCGCGTTCTTTTGACTCGGTGAATGTGACAGAGATCAGTGACAGTGCGGCGGGGGCCATGAGCGCCGCAAAGGTGCCTTGAAGGCCGCGCGCTGCGAAGAGCAGGCCCGCAGTCGAGGCGATTCCGCCCAACGCTGATGCAGCGGCAAAGCCGAACAGACCGACGATGAACGTACGTTTGCGGCCCATGAAGTCGGCGATGCGCCCACCCAGCAGGAGGAAGCCGCCGAAGGTGAGCGTGTAAGCCGTGACGACCCATTGCCGGTCGGCGTCGCTGATGCCCAGATCCCTCTGGGCTGAGGGAAGCGCGATGTTGACGATGGATGCGTCGAGCACGATCATCAGCTGCGCGATGGCGATCACGACGAGCGCGAGCCAGCGCTTCGGGTCAGGTGTTGTGGACTGTTCGGACATGGTCATTCCTCAGCTCTCGACGGCCCGGTGGCGGACACTTTGAAACGCTATAACCGGTGACCGACAAAAGCTGTTCCCGGAACCAAGAATTCAGCTGAGCAGCTTTTGCCGCTCCGGCTCAGGGACGGAAGCAACGCGCCTGCGTATGGCAGTGTCGAGGCGCAGTCCACCGGCCAGCAACGCCAACGCCACGATCCCGTCAAGCCACCAGTGATGGCCGGTAGCCGCGACGACGAACATCGTGAGCGGCAGATGCATCACGAACACCCACCTCCATTTGCTCTTTGTCGACGCGAAGATGCCTAGCGCTACAACTGCGGCCCACCCGACGTGGATCGACGGCATTGCAGCGTACTGGTCGGAGATGCCCCGCCCAACGGGACCGTAGACACCCAACCCGTAGCGGTCCGACAGATTGACAAAGCCGAGCTCAGTGATGAACCGCGGTGGTGCAACGCGTACGAAACGGATGATCAGGCATCCCAAGGTGACCAGGACGAGCCCGTTGCGCCAGTGCGGGAATCGATCTCGATGACGAATGAACAGCCACACCAGGAACGCGATCAGACCCGGCACATGCATGGTGGCGTAGTAGGCATTGGTCATTCGCGCGGTCCAGTCGTGCGCGAGCACGAAGTGCTGCATGGCGATCTCGGTGGGAAAGTGCAGGAGATTCTGCAGGTGGTCGATCTGGCGCGCGCGGTCCAGTGCACCTGCTTCATGGGTGAACGGCAGCTCGCGGGCAATGCGCCAGATTGAATAGAGGCCGGAGATCAAGCCGAACTCATAGAGCGCCGGCAGGAGATCACGGGTCACCAGTCTGGTGCGTACGCGGTGCAGCGCGAGCCAGAGGATTGCGCTGACGGCACAGGCGATGCCGGCTTGCAGCGCTGAGGGCCACGGCAGTCCGTCGCCCGTCACGACGTGGTGGCCTGGTCCATGTCAAGAATCGTATCCACGCATCACAACGGGAATTGTCAAACCCCGCCCGTCGTGGTTTGAGCCCGCGAGCATGAGCCAAGTCGTGGCGTTCGATTCAGGTCATCACGGCACGGGCACCCGCAGCGATCTCCAGGTCTTCGCGTGCACCGATGACGAGCACCCGCACGGCCGACGCGGACGCGGACACGTCGACGTCGCCGACAGCATCGGCGTTCAGGACATCGTCGACCACGACACCGAGATGGCTCAGGCGCCCGGCAACCCGGGTCCGCACCAGAGGCGAGTTCTCACCCACCCCGCCGGTGAAGACCAAGACGTCGAGGCCGCCAGTCGCGGCTGCCATCGCCGCAATGCCTGCAACGATGCTGTGGACGTACACCTCGAGAGCCAGCTGCGCTCTCGGATCCCCTTGAGCCGCCGACCGCTCGATCACCTGCAGGTCACCCGTACCCGCCAGACCCAACAGACCTGAGCGGTGCTCGAGTGCGTCGGCGACCTCTCGCGGGGTGAAGTGTTCCTGCTCCTCAAGCCACAGGACGAGTCCTGGGTCGATGCTTCCGGATCGCGTAGCCATGACCAGCCCGTCAAGCGGGGTGAACCCCATTGTCGTGTCAACACTCCGACCGCCCCGTACGGCACAGACTGAAGCCCCCGCTCCGAGGTGGCAGGTCACGATCCTGAGGTGATCGGCCGGTTGTCCGACGAGGTCTGCGCTGCGCCGCACAGCGTACGCGTGTGACAAGCCGTGGAAGCCGTAGCGGCGAATCGCGTACCGCTCCCGCCACTCCAGCGGCACGGCGTATGTCGACGCCTCCGGCGGGATGGTGGTGTGGAATGCCGTGTCGAAGCACGCCACGGCCGTGATGCCCGCAAGTGCGTGGCTGACCGCATCGAGAGCCGCCAGCGACTTGGGCTGGTGCAATGGTGCAAGCGACGTCAGCTCGTCCAGCTCCTCGCGCACCCGCTCGTCGATCCGTACGGGACCGGTGAATCGGGTGCCGCCGTGAACGATGCGATGACCCACAACGGCAGGCTCCGGCCAGCCGGAGATGGCGTTGAGCAGCTCATCATCGTCGCTGCCGCCGGCCCCGAGCTTGAGGTCAGCGGAGTGCTCGATCGCGTCTGCATCGCTCAGCAACCTGAGCTTCAGGCTCGAAGATCCGGCGTTGACGACGAGGACGCGCACGCTCACTCCTCGTCCGGCCAGGTCCATCCGGAGATCGCGGGATCGTCCTCGCCGTGCTCACGCGTATAGGCGCGAGCGGCGAGGCGGGCATCCGACATCTGTTGCCTCAGGAGGACGGCTCTTGAGCCCAAGGTGGGGACGCGGTCAATGACATCCATCACGAGGTGGAACCGATCAAGGTCGTTCAGCATGACCATGTCGAACGGGGTGGTGGTCGTGCCTTCCTCCTTGTAGCCGCGCACATGGATGTTGTGGTGATTGTTGCGGCGGTAGGTCAACCGGTGAATCAGCGAAGGATATCCGTGGAACGCGAAGATCACCGGCTTGTCGGCGGTGAAGAGCGTGTCGAAGTCGCGATCATCCAACCCGTGGGGATGTTCGGTGTCGGGTTCCAGCCGCATCAGGTCGACGACGTTGACCACGCGGACCTTCAGGTCCGGCAGGTGCTTCCTGAGCAGGTCGGCCGCAGCCAGTGTCTCCAGCGTCGGTATGTCACCACAACAGGCCAGCACGACATCTGGATCGCCCTCCTCGTTGCTTGCCCACGGCCAGACCCCAAGCCCACGGGTGCAGTGCGCAATCGCCTCGTCGATCGTGAGGTAGGTCAGCGCCGGTTGTTTTCCTGCGACGATGACGTTGACGTAGTCGCGGCTGCGCAGGCAGTGGTCCGCTACCGACAGCAGGGTGTTGGTGTCCGGCGGCAGGTACACCCGGACGATCTCGGACTTCTTGTCGACCACATGGTCGAGGAAGCCCGGGTCCTGGTGCGAGAACCCGTTGTTGTCCTGGCGCCACACGTGTGAGGTGAGCAGGTAGTTGAGTGAGGCGATCGGCACGCGCCACGGAATCCGGCGGGTCGACTTCAGCCACTTGGCGTGCTGGTTGAACATGGAGTCGACGATGTGGATGAACGCCTCATAGCAGTTGAACAGGCCGTGCCGTCCGGTCAGGAGGTAGCCCTCCAGCCAGCCTTGACACAGGTGCTCGGAAAGCACCTCCATCACCCGACCGTCGGGCGCCAAGGAGTCGTCGCCGGGCACCACAAGTGCGTCCCAGGCTCGGTCGGTCTGTTCGAACACTGCAGTGAGTCGGTTGGAGGCTGTCTCATCCGGTCCCATCAGTCGGAAAGTGTGCGGATTCCCCTCGATCACCGCAGCCAGCATGGTTCCGAGGACCTTGGTGGCCTCGCTCATCTCCGCCGCCGGACGGTCGATCTCGACCGCGAACCTGCGGAAGTCCGGCATGATCAGATCTCGTCGAAGCAGGCCGCCGTTGGCGTGCGGATTGGCGCTCATCCGCCGGTCACCGACCGGTGCAAGCTCCCGGAGCTCGGGCTTGAGGCGTCCGATCTCGTCGAAGAGCTCCTCGGGGCGGTAGCTGCGCATCCAGCTCTCGAGGATGTCTCGGTGCTCGGTGTTCGTTCGTGTGAGCGCCACCGGTACCTGATGTGATCGCCAGGTGCCTTCGACGCGTTTGCCGTCCACCTCCTTCGGGCCGGTCCAGCCCTTGGGGGTGCGCAGCACGATCATGGGCCAGCGCGGACGCTTGGCAAGCGCGCCGCTTCGCGCCTCCAGCTGAATCGCAGCGATGCGATCCATCGCGAGGTCGAGAGCAGCCGCGAGCTGGCGGTGTACTTCTGCCGGGTCATCGCCGGCAACCACGATCGGGTCGTGGCCGTAGCCGCGCATGAGGTCGAGGAGCTCGGCCTCGGGGATGCGGGCGAGGACGGTGGGATTTGCGATCTTGTAGCCGTTGAGGTGGAGCACCGGGAGCACGGCACCGTCCGTCACGGGATTGAGGAACTTGTTGGAGTGCCAGCTCGCGGCGAGCGGACCGGTCTCGGCCTCACCATCGCCAACCACGCACAGGGCGGTCAGGTCCGGGTTGTCGAACACGGCGCCGTACGCGTGCACCAGGGCGTACCCGAGTTCCCCACCCTCGTGGATCGACCCCGGAGTCTCGGGTGCGACGTGGCTGGGGATTCCTCCCGGGAATGAGAACTGGCGAAACAGCGACCTCATGCCGTCCTCATCGGACGGGACGGAGGGGTAGACCTCGGAATACGTACCTTCGAGGTATGCGTTGGCAACGAGCCCCGGCCCGCCGTGCCCGGGACCCGTCACGTACAGGACGCTCAGGTCTCGGGCGCGGATGACCCGGTTCATGTGGGCGTACAACAGGTTCAAGCCGGGGGTCGTGCCCCAGTGGCCGAGCAGTCGAGGTTTCACGTGCTCGGCGACCAGCGGCTCCCGTAGCAGCGGATTGTCCAGCAGGTAGATCTGCCCGACCGACAGGTAATTGGCGGCGCGCCCAGACGACTCGATAGGTTCGAGCTCTTGCTCGGATGTGCCGTCAACCGGCTGCGCCCCTACGGACGTCATCGGCGACACTCCACCGGCACGGCATGGCTGTGTGATCTGGTTCCAGTTGGCAGATTCAAGGGACATCCTCGCGTTGATGACCCGTCCACCATCCATCATGACCGGTCAGACGGCTACGGTCGAAGGTCCTCTGAGCCACGAATGTCTACGGGACCGACCGAGGGCCACAGAGTGTGTGGGAGTCTGCCCTAGGCTCTCGGTATGAATGATGCCTCGATGCCAGGCCGCACGGTCCTCGTGACCGGAGCCAGTGACGGGATCGGCGCGGAGACCGCCAAGGCGCTGGCCTCCAAGGGCGCCACGGTCTACGTGACTGGGCGCTCGGCCAACAAGTTGCGTCCCGTCGCCGAAGCAGTGGGCACCGAGCCGTTGGTGGCCGACTTCTCCCGCCTCGATGACGTCCGCAGACTCGCCGAAGAGGTCGGCGAGCGTGTCGAGACCCTCGATCTGTTGATGAACAACGCGGGCGGCACCTTTGCACCGTCGAAGAAGACGCACGACGGGCACGAACCCAACTTCCAGGTCAACCACCTGGCGCCGTTCCTGCTCACCAGTCTGCTTCGGCCCAAGCTTGCCGCCGCCGGCACGTCACTGGTCATCAACACCTCCAGCGTCGGCAACCTAGTCGGCAAGGTGGTGCTGGACGACCTCGACTACGAGCACCGGCGGGCGATCGAGCTTCGGGCGTACGGCACCGGCAAGCTGATGAACATCATGTTCACCCGCGGAATCGGTCAGAGGTGGTCCGGTGACGGCGTCGTTTCCGTCGCCGTGCATCCCGGCCCGGTCGGCAGTTCGTTCGGCCGCGACTCGTGGTTCGTCGGGCTCCTCTATCGATCCCCGCTCAAACGCCTCGGCACGATCAGCGTCCCCGACGGCGCCGCACCGTTGATTGCCCTCGCTGAGCGGGGTCCGGACCCCGAGATCGACGGACGTTACTTCAGCCGTTTCAAGGCCGACGGTCGCGAGAACAAGCAAGCCCACGACCAAGCCATCATCGACGGCCTGTGGGAGCGCTCGGCACAACTCGTCGGCCTCACCTGATTCGAGCAACCGGTGGAATCAGCAAAACCCCCACACCGGCGAGAGTGTGAGGGTCATGCGTGCCCGAGGGGGGACTTGAACCCCCACAACCCTTACAGGTCACTAGCACCTCAAGCTAGCGCGTCTACCATTCCGCCACCCGGGCATACGCCCCCTGAGGGGCGCGGTGCAGCACTGAACTTTAGCAAACCTCCCGCGACGTTTCGAATCCGCACTGGGCGTGTGTTCGGGTGTGCGGAGAGCCAGGAAGTTTGACAGAATGGGAGCGCACAAATTAGTTGAGGCCCCGGGAAGTATGAGTTCCATTCTTCCCGGTATCGGTCAGGACGCGCAAGGACG
>CAZWZC010000045.1:0-21933 GCA_964638755.1 uncultured Aeromicrobium sp.
TGCGACCTCTGGGTTATGAGCCCAGCGAGCTACCGAGCTGCTCCACCCCGCGTCGCTTCGATCACTTTACGGGGCGGCGAGCCACGGATCAAATCCGGGTCGGTGTCCGCCCGAGGCAAACCTCGTCCGCCCAGGGGAAGGATGCATGGGGAGGACGAGGTTTGCGTAGGGACCGTGGTAAACCGTGACTACTTTTTAGGTGCGTCGACGAGTTTGCGTGCTGCGTCGATCGCAGTACCCATCTGGTTGATGCGTTGCTGATAGGTCGCAAGGTCGCCCTTCTTGAGAGCGTCCTGAGCCTGGTCGTAGTACTTCGACGCATCAGCAAGGAGCTGAGATGCCGTCTTGGTGTCGCCAGGGGTCGGCGAGGTGGTCGGCGTGCCTCCATCGTCAGGCGTGGTGCCCTCGGCGAGACCAAGCGCTACGCGCAGTGCCTCATCGAGTGTCGTTCCGAAGCCGACATCGCCGCCGAATGATGCGATGACGAACTGGAGCACCGGATAGGAACCCTCGATCGCGCTGCGCTGGATGTAGACCGGCTGGACGTACAGCAGGCTGTTGCCGACCGGCAGTGTCAACAGGTTGCCAGGCTTGATCGTGGCGTCGGACTGTCGATACTGCAGCAGCGCCTGCGAGACACCCTTGTCGGTGTTGAACGCGTTGGCGATCTGGCTCGGTCCGGGCACCTGCGTGTCGCTGGGCAGCTGCAGGATCTGCATCTTGCCGTAGTTCTCGGTGTCTGTGGCCTCGGAGTTGACCGAGACGAACGCGGCGAGGTTCTGCCTGCTGTTGGGCAGATAGACGCTGGTGACCGAGAACTTCGGGGTGTCCTCCCCCGGCCTGGCTGTCGACAGATAGTACGGCGGCTGCAGGACGTCAGTCTTGACCGCAGGGTCCTCCGGAACCTTCCAACGCTCGCCGTCCTCATAGAACGTCTGCTCGTCGGTCACGTGATAACGCTGCAGCACATCGCGCTGCACCTTGAACAGGTCGACGGGATAGCGCAGGTGTTCCAGCAGCTCGTTGCTGATCGCCGACTTGGGCTTGACGACATTCGGGAAGACCTTCATCCAGGTCTTGAGAACGGGATCCTTGGTGTCCCACTGGTAGAGCTTGACCGTGCCGTCATATGCGTCGACGACGGCCTTGACCGAGTTGCGCATGTAGTTGACCTGATCGGTTGGCAGTGCCGCCTGGGATTCACCCTCGGTCAACGTGTCGGCCGTGGCGTCCTTCAGCGAGCGGTGCTCAGAGTTGGGATAGGAATTGCTGGTCGTGTAGGCATCCACAACCCAGACGACACGACCCTTGACGACTGCTGGGTAGGAGTCACCATCAACTGTGAGCCACGGTGCAACCTTCTCGACGCGGTCACGAGGCTCGCGATCGTAGAGGATCTTGGAGTCGGTGTTGACTCGGTTCGACAGCACGATCTTGGGCTCGGCGAACTTGAACGCGTAGAGCGCCTTGTTGAAGATGCCGCCGATGGGTACACCGCCCTTGCCGTCGTACGTGTTCTGGGTGGCATTGGCCTTGTCGTCGCCGCCGGAGGCACCGCCGCGAGGGATGTCGACCTCGATCGGGTTGGAGCCCTTGGGCCGCCCGACGATCGAGTAGGCCGGCGACTGCTCACCGAAGTAGATGCGCGGCGGAGTCTTCGTCTTGAGCTCGCCCACCGGCGGGATGTCGCGCTCGACGAATACCGGCTCGCCATTGGGACCGCGCTGGTTTCCTCGAGCTGCGATGACGCCATAGCCGTGCGTGTAGACCGTGTGATCGTTGGCCCAGTTGCGTTGCGATGCCTGCAGGCCCTTGAGGTCAAGCTCGCGTGCCGCGATGAGGATGTCCTGCGGCTGATCGTTGTCGCCGAGCTTGTAGCGATCGACATCGAGCGTCGGCGGCACCGCGTAGTAGCCACGCACCTGCTGCAGCTGCTCGAAGGCCGGCGAGATCAGGGTCGGGTCGAGAAGACGCGTGCTGACCCGCGATTCCGCCGACGCGGCGAGCTCGGCCGGTGTCAACGTCGTGTTGGCCGAATAGGACTCGACCTTGACGTCAGCCACGTCGTACGCGTCTCGTGTCGCCTTGATGTTGCGGGCAATGTACTTGCCCTCCTTGTCGGGCTCTGACGGGTTGACCTGGAAGCCCTGCAACACGGCCGGCCAGATGGCGCCGATCAGGATCGACGCGACACCGAGCAGACCCAGGCTCATGGCAGGGAGCGCCCACGAGCGGACGAAGAGCGAGGCGAAGAACAAGATCGCGCACAAGATCGCGACGTAGATCAGAATGTTCTTGCTCGGGATGCGGGCGTTCGCATCGGTGTAGCCGATGCCGTCGAACAACTTGGACGAGCCGATCGCCAGACCGAAGCGGTCCAGGTAGTAAGACACCGCCCGCATCAGCACACCGAGGCCGACCAGCAACGAGAGATGCACCTGAGTGGCGCGGGTGAGCTTGGGTCCGCGACCAGCGATGCGGATGCCGCCGTACACGTAGTTGACGAACAACACCGCCAGCACGGTGATGACAACCATCGCGAACGAGAACGACGTGACGAACCTGAACCACGGGTAGTCGAAGACGAAGAAGCTGACGTCCTTGCCGAACTGCGGATCCTTGATGCCGAACGACGTGCTGTTGCGCCACATCTTGTACGTGTCCCAGTGGCTGGCAGCCACCGAGCCGGCAAACGCCGTGAGCACGATGCCAGCGACGATCAGCACGGGACGCAGGATGGGTGTGAGTGCGAGGCGGTAGCGGTATGCCGGGTCGTCGCGGCGTACGGGCACCGAGTCAGGCCGCGTGCGATAGGCAATGTAGAGGTTGCCGACCACGAACAGGCCAAAGATCAGGCCCATGATCAAGAACAGGACGATGCGGGTCACCAGCACGCTCTGGAAGACATCGCTGTAGCCGACCGATTTGAACCACAGGCGATCGGTCCACACGCTCGTGAAGATCGAGCCGAGGAACAGCAGCACGGCAAGGGTGACCAGCGTGGGCACCAGCACCCGCCGGCGACCATCAGGTGGGCGCGGCGCCGATCGCGGTCTGGGTGTTCCGAAGATGTCGCTCACGTTGCTCCTGGGTGGGGTGAAGTAAAGACTCTATGCCAGTGTCTGGCGGAGCTGCTCGATCAGCCCGGGTACGAGATCTGGTCCTTCGAGGAGTTCAGCCTCGTCGGGATGCCGGGCGCGAACGGCACTGTGTGCTGCACCGTCACGGGTCACCGCAGCGATGAGTCGTACCTCTTGACGATCTGGATGCTCAGCGGCGGCAGTCATCATCTCGTCGGGATCGTCGGGAAGGGCCGCCTCGGCCTCGGGAGGAAGCATGATCCGTTCGATCACCGCCGCGCAGCCCATCACGCTGTCGGGCCAGGCGATCTCGGTGAGCAGATCCTCCAGGAGTCGATCGCTGGGCACACCATCCTGCTCTACCAAGGTGATCTCGCCGGCTTCGGACGCCAGCTGCTCAGCCAGATCCGGGTGCTGGGAGACGAGCTCTGCGGTCGGAACCAGGGCGAACAGGCGGGGCGCCTGATCCCAACCGTCGGCGGCGACATACGTCTCCATCTCCAACGCCGCCCTACGTAGCGGCGAGTCGGGCATCAGCTGCACGACGGCACCTTGGCCTTGGAATCCTTGGCCAACGCTTCCAGAGAGCTGATCGCGTCGGCGAGCCTGGAGATCTTGACGAGCTTGAGGCCGAAGTCATCCCCGTCGGCGGCCTCGGCGCAGTTGGCGGCCGGTACGAGGAAGATGTCCGCGTCGTGGTGCGCGGCTCCGGCCATCTTCTGACGCACGCCACCGATCGGACCGACAGTGCCGTCGGGCGCCATCTCGCCTGTGCCGGCAACCTTCTCGCCGCCGGTCAACGAACCGGGTGTCAGCTTGTCGTAGATCGCCAGCGCAAACATCGTGCCTGCACTCGGGCCGCCAATCGTGCGACCGACGTTGTTGTTGATCGTGAAGGGGTAGGTGTACTTCGTACCAAGGGTCACACCGATGCGCGGCACACTCGGATCTTCAGGGGCCGCTTTCGTCGTGATCGAGATGTCCTGAGCGGCCCCCTTGCGGCTGATCGACAACTTCACGATATCGCCCGGCTTGTAGGCGCCGACAGCCTTGACGAGGGCCTCTGCGGAGTCGACCAAGGTGTCGCCGACTCCTATCACCAGATCACCCTCCATGAGCTTGCCGTCGGCCGCACCACCCTTGGCCACCTCCACGATCTGCGGGGTGCCGGTCACGGTGAAACCAGCTGCGCGCAATGCAGCCACCCGCGAGGAGTCCTTTGAGCTGTCGAGCTCGGCGGCTGACTCCTTGGTCGATTGCGTCGCGGTCTCATTGTCGGGATAGATCAGTGACTTGGGCACGACCGCGATGTCGGAGCTGAAGTAGGAAGTGATGGCCCTGCCCAGCGACACGTTGCTGTCGGCGCGGGTCACCGAGACCGTCGTGAAGTCGAGCGATCCGTTGGTCGGGTAGGTCTTGACGCTTTTGTCGAAGGTGAACATTGGCTTGCCCTCAAACTCGCCGAGGGTGTCGAACGCTGGGCCGGGACGCATCGTGACGTACGGCACGGGCACGAGCAACGCAATGCACGTCAGGGCGATGAGTGAGAGCGCCGCGACGAGCATCGTCGTATAGCGGCGACTCAATCTCGATGCGTCGGACACATCCCGAGCGTAGTCAACGCCGGCAACTCAGACCCATGCGGAGTCGCCGGACTCGAAGGTCTGATGCTTCCACACGGCAACGTCGGTCTTGAGCTCGTCTATCAGTCTCCTGCAGGCGTCGAACGCCTCCGCCCGATGCGCAGCAGAAGCGGCGACCACCACCGCGAGGTCGCCGACCTCCAGATCGCCGATCCGGTGCACCGCGGCGAGGGCCATGACATCGGTCTCGTCGGCGATGCGCTCAGCCACGACTCGCAGACCTTCGAGAGCTGTGGGGTGCGAGGAGTAGCCGAGGGCCGTGACCGGCTCACCGCTGTCGTGGTCGCGCACCGTACCGATGAAGATGCAGATGCCACCAGCCGCCGGATCCGTCACCGCGGAGTACACCTCGTCAAGGCTCAGCGCCTCGTCGCGGATGTCGAGCAGGCGTACGGCAGGTGTGCTCACCAATTCATCGTAGGGCGAACAAACGTGGAGTCCGCCGTTCGGGTGGCTACTGTTGACGTATGTCCGAGGACGATAAAGACGACGAAGCGCTCGACCCACAGAACCCGTTTGCCGGCACGCCGATGGAGCAGATCTTCGGCGCGTTCGCCGGTGGTCAGATGGACATGACGCAGATCATGGGCCAGATGCAGAAGATGTTCGCGCCGCACGAGGGCAGCGTCAACTTCGACCTCGCGAAAGACGTCGCACGTCACACAGCCGCGGCGGCCGGGCCCGATCCAACACCGAACGCCGCCCAGCAGGGCGCACTCGACGACGCCGTACGCCTCGCTGAGTCGTGGCTCGACAGCGCCACGAGCATTCCTGCCGGCGCGACGACGTCGACCGCCTGGAGTCGGGCCGAGTGGATCGAGGCGACCTCTGGCACGTGGCAGACACTCGTCGAGCCGATCGCCCAACACGTCGTCAGCGCCATGACAGACGCGTTGCCCGACGAGGCCAAGACCATGGCCGGACCGCTGATGGGCATGCTCTCGCAGGCCGGCGGTGCGATGTTCGGCCAACAGGTCGGCCAGGCGCTCGGCGGGCTCGCCGGCGAGGTGCTCTCCTCCACCGAGATCGGCCTCCCACTGGGACCCGAGAAGGTCGCCGCCGTGCTTCCCGAGGGCATCAGGGCATTCGGCGATGGACTTGAGCACTCGGCCGCTGACGTCCTGTTGTACGTCGTGCTGCGCGAGTGCGCGCATCACCGACTCTTTCAGCACGCTCCGTGGCTGCGGCCTGCGCTTGTGGGCGCCGTCGAGGAGTTCGGTCGTGGCACACGCATCGACGTGTCGGCGATCGAGTCGCAGATCCGCGATATCGACCCATCGCGCCCCGAAGCGATCCAGGAAGCGATGAGCGGTGGACTGTTCGAGCCCGAGAGCACGCCCGAACAGCTCAAGGCACTCGAGCGCCTCGAGACGTTGCTCGCCTTGATCGAGGGATGGGTCGACGAGGTCGTCGCGCAGGCCACGAAGGACCGGATGCCCGCGGCCGCACCACTCGCTGAGGCGATGCGTCGTCGTCGCGGCGCCGGCGGGCCCGCCGAGCAGACATTTGCGTCGCTGGTCGGCCTTGAGCTGCGTCCCCGCAAGCTCCGCGAAGCAGCAACACTGTGGGCCGCAATGCGCGATCGTCAAGGGCCCGACGAGCGTGATGCGCCCTGGAGCCATCCCGACCTGATGCCCCAAGCGGCCGATCTCGACGATCCGTTGGGCTTCGCCCAGGGCAAGAACCGCACCGAGAGCGACGATGCCTTCGACGCGGCGCTTGGCGAGCTGCTCGACGCTCCACGTGACGATCCCCGACCGGACCCTCAGTCCGAAGACGAGTGACGCTGCACGACGATGCGCGCAGCGTGCTCACGCGCTGGGCGGCACCCGACGATGAGCAGGCCCGGCTGCGTCTCACCTACCTCGATCACCTCGACCGCCATGACGATGCGACAAGCCGTCACTGCCACCCCGATCACCTGACGGCGAGCGCGCTGATCTTCTCCGCCGACTTCCAACACGTGCTGCTCACATTGCACCACGTGATCAAGCTGTGGCTGCAGACCGGCGGACACTGCGATCCCGAGGACGAGTCACTCAAGGGCGCGGCGCTGCGCGAGGCGAAAGAGGAGAGCGGCATCGAGGGCCTGACGATCGACCCCGTGCCGGTGCTGCTGTCACGACACGAGGTGCCGTCGTGCGGACCGATAAGACCGTCACATCACCTTGACGTGCAATATGTTGCCCTGGCCCCGCCCGGCGCCCACCCGGTGATCAGCGACGAGTCCGACGAACTGGAGTGGTTCGCGATCGGCGAGCTGCCAACCGACACTGATGACTCGGTGCGTGCCCTCATCGCTGCTGGAACGAGACGCCTTCGAGGAAACCCTTAGCCTTCGCGGCATCGGGAAACGCGTCGACCAGCGTCCAGAATGCCCTGCTGTGGTTGGGCTCGATGAGATGCGCGAGCTCGTGCAGCAGCACATAGTCAACGACATACGAAGGCATGCCCTTGAGCCGGTCAGACAGCCGGATGCTGCGATCGGTGCTGGTGCACGATCCCCAGCGCGAGTTCTGGTTGGAGACCCAGCGCACCGAGCTGGGGATGGCCTTGCCGGCAAGCCAGGTGCCGGAGAGCACGGCTGCGCGGTCGTAAAGCTCGTCATCACTTGGCTTGGACCGCTGGTCGCGGCGGTCGAGGCGGTCGACAAGACTACGTACGACTCGCTCCTCCTCGGCTCTGGAAAGGTGCGCTGGCACCAGCACGATTGTCTTGTCGCCTTCACGATGTGCGCTGACGGTGCGCTTGCGCCGTCGGCTCCGCCGAATCTCCACCTCTGCCATGGGCCCGAATCTATCTGCCGGCTTCGACATTTTTTTCGTCCACAGCGCGTCGACCACGTTTTTGCAGGTCACCGCCCGCGGACGCCGGGGCAGAGGAATCGTCGCCCACAGGTTGTGCACCGACCACCCCCAGCGTGTCCACACCGGGCACCGGCGATCCCCACAACTTGTCCCCACTGTTATCCACAGGCGTGGACAACAGTCTTCCGATTTTGCTTGACCACGGCTGCGCCCCGACCTAGCGTGATCGCCAATTGAGGCTCTCGGCTGGGCGAGCATGGGGAAGGCACACTCACGCCGAGAGCCTCTTTTCGGCTCACGACGGGCATTCTGCTCCCGCGCAACTCGCCGGAGGGTTTCACGCTCAGCTGAGCGTGAAACGCCGCTTGCCCGCGTACGCTCAAGGTGACTAGCAACACAACGGCAAGGAGGCCGCAATGTCAGAAACATGGAGTGGCGATTTCTACTGCGTCAAGTGCAAGGAAAAGCGCGAGACGTCAGGCGAGGTCCACGTCAGTGACAAGGGCACTCGTATGGCCAAGGGCATCTGCCCGGTCTGCGGCACGAAGCTCAACCGGATTCTCGGCAAGGCCTGAGTCCCGCAACTTCCCCGAACTTCAATGAAGGCGATCCGCGCAACGCGGGTCGCCTTCATTGCGTCTGTGGATGGCTGGCTCGCCGCATTGCTGATGTGGCGCCACGCTGTGCGACATGACATTTCGACCCGCTCTCCGTCCTGGCGCTCCGCTGTTGCGGCGTGACGCCACCAACCTGCAGGTCGGTACGTCGCCGGGCGTGGTGATATCCGACCAGCCGGGGCTACTGGCACTGCTGCGGCTCACCGATGGGACGCGTGACGTCGAGCGGCTGCAGGCGTACGCGGACAGCAACATCCCCGAGCTCGACTGTGACGTCGCCGCGCTCATGCGCCAGCTGTTGGCAATCGGCGTCGTCTATGACTCCTCGCGGTGGAGTGCACCTCAGCGCCGCGGACTCGACGCTGAAGCGAGGCACGCCGACCTCAGCTCCGACGATCCGGCCCAGCTCACCCGACGCGCGGGGTTTCGAGTGGCATTCCATGCTGATGCCCCATCCGGGCCGATGATCGACGTCGCACGCAGCGTTCTCGCGGCTGCCGGCATACGCGAGCTCGACTCGAACGAGCCCGACCTGCTGGTGGTGGCAACCTGCGGCGAACCGTCGAGAGCAGTGTTCGAGCGGCCCACCCTGGCGGGGATTGACCATCTGCTCGTCATGATCGACGAGGATCGCGTACGCCTCGGACCGCTGGTGCGCCCGGGCCGTGCGCCGTGCATCTCGTGCTACGACCTGCATCGCAATGACTGGGACCATGCATGGAGCGCTCTGATCCCGCAGCTTGGCCGCAACACCCGCATGATCACGCCGCCAGCGCTCGACGTCGTCACGGTGCACGCTGCGGCGCTCGAGCTCGCCATCGACGTGTTGAGCTACTGCGACGGGCGGCCAGCTCGCACGATTGGTCAGTTCCTCGCTGTCGGTCCGGGCCATGACCAGCGCGGTGTGTGGCCACTGGCCTTCCATCACGGATGCTCCTGCGCACTTCTCAGCGCGGCTTAGTGGGCAGGCCCGACTATCCTGAATCGGTGGGAGAAAAGCCTGAGGGGAGACCGCTGAGCGGCAGCGCGTTCGCGCGTACGGCTCGGCTCGCATCGCTGCCGGTCGGATTTGCGGGCCGTACGACGATCGGCGTCGGCAAGCGGATCGTCGGCGCGCCTGCGCAAGCGGTGCTCGATGAGGTGCAGCGGCGCACGGCCGACCAGGTCTTCAGCGTGCTCGGTCAGCTCAAGGGCGGCGCCATGAAGTTCGGCCAGGCCATGAGCATCTTCGAGGCGGCACTGCCCGATGAGCTGATCGGCCCTTACCGCGAGACGCTCACGAAGTTGCAGGACTCTGCGCCACCGATGCCACCCGGCGTCGTGCACCGGGTGATGATCGCCGAGTTCGGCGAGGACTGGCGTGAGCAGTTCCCTACCTTCGATGACGCACCTGCAGCGTCAGCATCGATCGGACAGGTGCATCGAGCCAGATGGCACGACGGAACCGCCCAAGCGGGAGCGGCCCCAATAGATGCGGCGGTCAAACTGCAATACCCCGGAGCGGCCAAAGCCCTGACGGCCGATCTGCGCCAGATCGGTCGCATGGCACGCATGTTCGGCGTGCTGGCCCCCGCTCTCGACGTCAAACCATTGATCGCCGAGCTGCAGGACCGAGTGGCCGAGGAGCTCGACTATTCACTCGAAGCTGGCGCCCAGAGCGTATTCGCGGGTGCGTTCGCCGACGACCCCGAGGTCGTCATCCCCGAACCCCTCGCACACACTGAGCGGGCACTGGTGTCGACCTGGCTGGAGAGTGACTCCTCGCTGGCGCAGATCATCACGACAGGCAGCCAAGAGGAGCGCGATCGGTACGGGGAGGCGTACGTACGTTTTCTGTTCGCCGGGCCCGAGCGCGCTGGCATGCTGCACGCCGACCCGCACCCCGGCAACTTCCGGATCATGCCCGACGGTCGTCTCGGTGTGGTCGACTTCGGTGCCGTCGCGCGACTGCCTGACGGGCTGCCGGAGTCGATGGGTCGGCTTCTTCGGCTTGCCGTCGACGGCGACTACGAAAGCGTCGTTGATGGTCTGCACGACGAGGGCTTCCTCAAGAAGGGCGTCAACCTCGACGCTGACACCATCGCGCAATACATCGGTCCGTTCACCGAGCCGGCGAGCGTCGACCGGTTCTCGTTCAACCGCGAGTGGATGCGCGCCCAGATGCAGCGCGTCAGTGCGCCGTCCGCCGAGGGCATGGGCACGGCGATGAAGATCAACCTGCCACCGCAGTATCTGTTGATCCACCGCGTCTGGTTTGGCGGGATCGGGGTGCTCAGCCAGCTCGGCGCAACAGCACCGTTCAGGTCGATCCTCGAAGAATCCCTTCCGGGATTCGCACGCGTCTAGGGCAGCAGACGTACGGCCTTGCGGAGCACCTCTTCGGCGTCGTCACCGTTCGTACGGGCTTCCGCGACGAGCATCAGGAGCCGAGCGCCGAGATCGTCGCCGCTGACATCGACATCATCACCCAGCCGCAAAAGTACCTTGTCGGCGTACGCCAGTGCGGGCAGCGATGCGGGGATGCCGTCATGCACCGACGCGCGGGCCTTCTCGGTGGCCTTGAGCCGTTGCCAGTTGGCGTCGACCTCGTCGGCGCTGCTGACGATCTCGTCGGCGAAGACGTGCGGGTTGCGATAGACAAGCTTGGCGGTGATGCCGGACGCGACGTCGTCGATGTCCCAACCACCCTGTCCGTTCTCGTTGGCTTCGGCGGCGATGCGGGCATGGAACACGATCTGCATCAGCAGGTCGCCGAGCTCCTCGCGAAGATGATCGCTGTCGCCGCTGTCGAGCGCCTCAAGGGCCTCGTGCGCCTCTTCGAGCAGATAGTGACTCAGCGACTCGTGCGTCTGTTGCCTGGTCCACGGGCACTCCCGCCGGAGCCGGTCCATCACCTCAACAAGATCGAGCAGGCTCGCGCCCGGCACATCGTATGAGCCGAAGATGACTTCAACCGTCGGTCCGTTGTCTGCCATCAGATCGTCTGCGACCGTACGGGCCCACTGTGCGTCACCGGTTGGTGCGATCCAGACTTCGTCGCTGGCGTATGCGGGTGCGTCCGCGGAGACCTCGACGCCGATCCCGGAAGAGATGATCGCCTGTATGTGCGCGTCGTCCGCTGAGGCGTGGACTCGTGATGCTTCGCGAAGTGCGTCCCAGGTCGCCAACGTCAGTATGCCCGGCGCAACCCGGGGACTGATCACGACGATGCGCATCAGGCGCAGCGCTGGGCTGCCGGCAGCTTGTCCTCGGCGGGTGCGTCGGAGCCAACAGAGGACACGGACAGTGATCCGGTCGGACCGAGATCGTTCAACCTGCCACTCAGACCGAAACGTGGTGCGAAGCTCACGTCATGGTCCTTGAACGCTGCCGTGATGTCAGCCTGGCCCGCTGACGAGAGCTCTTGCTGATTTTCGGCTGTGGCTGTCGTGCCCGATGAACCTTCGCCGAGGGCAATCGCAATTGCCGCTATCTCCTGGCTGTTCTCGATAGCGGACTCGACTGTCTCAGCGTCGTCCCCCTTGGGGAACGCCTTGGCAATGTCCTTCAGCTGGGAGGCCGAGAGCTCATACAACTTCTTGTCCGGCGTGACACCCTTCTGACGGGCAAGGTCACGGGCCACGATCACGGTGACGAGATCGGAGATCGCTTGACGGCGTACCTGGGCATTGGGAACTGACGTGACGCCCTGCTGCTTGGCCGAGAGGAGCGTGAGCTCGCAATAGATGCGCGCGGTCTTGTCGAACTTCGCCATCGAGATGGCCTGATCGTCGACAACGGCAGCGTCACCGGGGTGGATGCTGCCGCATGCAGCCAAGGTCAATGCAGTCAGGCCGAGAACGGCAGAGCGCGCACGGTTCCACATGGAGATACCTCTCAGTCGATGCGGGACAAGGCTATCCGGTGCTCCTTGCGCGGTACGGAGGGCGTGCTGACAATGCCCAATCCGTACTGGACGGGTCATGACCGCGGTACTTTTCACCATGCTCACTCCCGCAATGCGCTTGTCCACCGTGCTGGCTTCGGCGTCGTTCGTTGTGTTGGCCGCGTGCGGCGGCTCTGCTCAACCGACCGACTCGACCGCCTCTGCGAGCACATCGGCAGCGGCCACCGCCACGCCGGCGCCGACGCCCACAAAGGGGCCTGTGCTCGACTTCACCGGCGGCGACCCCTATGGGGCAATCGAGCTTGACAATCTCACCGACGTCGACGAGATGAAAGGTGCGCCTGATGACTTCAAGGCATACCTCAAATCGGTCCTCGCCAAGAGTGGTGTCCCAGACGATGACCGGTGCCATTTTGAGATCTATGTCGCCAAGATCGATCCAGCAGGGTTCGCGCAAGGTTCGATCGGCGAATGTGGCGGGGCGGAAATCTACTGGGCAAGGGTCGACGGCAAATGGACCGACGCCATTGGCAACCAGATGGAGGCTCCACCGTGCGCCGATCTCAAGAAGTTCAGATTCCCGGTCGCTGTCGCAGGCAACAAGTGCCAGGACGAGTCGCAGGATTTCAAGATCGTCGAGTACTCCGGTCCCATGTAGCCAGCTGGGGCGAGACTCACCGGCGCCGCCCCTCCATGTCAGCCGTAGGGTGACCGCATGATGCGTCAGCGGCTGGCCCGCGCAGTCGTTCGCGCCAAGGGCTTCGAAATGGTGGGCGAGGTACCGCAGACCGGAATCCTGGTCGGTGCGCCGCACACCTCCAACTGGGACTTCATCACGATGCTGCTCGTCATGTGGCACGACGGAGCGCATCCGCGGGTGCTGGTCAAGAAGCAGCTCTTCAAGGGCCCCCTCGGCTGGATCATGAAGGCACTCGGCGGCGTGCCGATCGACCGTGACAACGCGGGAATGATCGTCAGCGACCTCGTGGAGGAGGCAGGCAGCGGCAACCCGTTCCGGTTGATCCTTGCTGCTGAAGGGACCCGATCCAAGGGTGAGTTCTGGAAATCGGGCTTCTTGCGCCTCTCGCGCGACACAGGGCTGCCGATCACGCTGGCGTTCTACGACCCGCCGACCAAGACCATGGGGTTCGGCCCAACGTTCCACGCATCCGAGGACGTCGGCACCGACATGGACATCGTGCGCGAGTTCTTCGCTGACAAGCACGGCATCAAGCCCGAGAACGCGACGCCGCCACGGCTCCGCGAGGAAGACTCACGATGAGCGGTGGATTCTCAACCGTTCGCGTGCGCACACCCTGAAGCGGTGCGTTCTCCACCGTATGATCCGTCATTCGGTGGAGAATCCACCGCCCACCGAGACGCTCGGCGCCACCACCGCGGGCACAAGCGTGTCGATCACCGTGCGGGTCCACTCGAGCAACTCGCGGTCACGCAGGGGTTCTCCGCCGATCGGCCCGGTCTTGGGGCGCGGCACCAGCGCGATCTCCGCTGCCACCTTGTAGGTGCTCCTCGGATAGATCCGAGCTAGCCGCATCTGCGCCGAGTCGGCCAGCTTGAGCGGTGCGAAGCGGATGTTGGGCCCGGCCGAGGTGACCTCGGTGAGTCCGGCATCGCGAACGCGTACCCGGAGCCGCGCGACCTCGAGCAGCACGTCGACGGCCTCGGGCGGCTCGCCATAGCGGTCGACCAGCTCGGCCCGCAACTCGTCGACCTCGGCAAGTGCGCGTACGTCGGCGAGGCGTTTGTACATCTCAAGGCGAAGTCGCTCGCTCTGCACGTAGTCGTGCGGCAGGTGCGCCTCGATGGGCAGCTCGATCTTCACCTCACGCTCCGGCGCAGCATCGCCGCGGAACTCGGCGACAGCCTCACCAACGAGGCGTACGTACAGGTCGAAGCCGACGTCTGCGATGTGTCCTGACTGCTCGCCGCCCAGCAGGTTGCCGGCGCCGCGGATCTCAAGATCCTTCATGGCAACGGCCATGCCGCCACCGAGCTCAGAATGCTGCGCGATCGTGGTGAGGCGGTCGTGCGCGGTCTCGGTGAGTGGCTTCTCGGGCGGATAGAGGAAGTACGCGTATGCGCGCTCCCGTGACCTGCCGACGCGACCACGCAGCTGGTGCAGCTGTGAGAGGCCGAGAGTGTCGGCGCGCTCGATGATCATGGTGTTGGCGTTGGACACATCAAGTCCAGACTCGACGATCGTGGTGCAGACCAGCACGTCGACGCGCTTCTCCCAGAAGTCCACCATGACCTGCTCAAGCTGGTGTTCACCCATCTGACCGTGAGCCGCCGCCACGCGTGCCTCGGGGACGAGTCGTTTGATGTTGGCCACCGCCTTGTCGATGCTCTGGACCCGGTTGTGGATGAAGAACACCTGCCCCTCGCGGAGCAGCTCACGACGAATCGCGGCGATGATCTGACCGTCCTCGTACGCACCGACGAACGACAGGACGGGGTGGCGCTCCTCGGGTGGGGTGGCGATCGTCGACATCTCGCGGATACCGGTGATCGCCATCTCAAGGGTGCGCGGGATCGGGGTGGCCGACATCGACAATACGTCGACTGCAGCGCGCAGCATCTTGAGCGCTTCCTTGTGCTCGACACCGAAGCGCTGTTCCTCGTCGACGATGACGAGCCCGAGGTCCTTGATCTTGACCCCTGGCTGCAGCAAGCGATGCGTGCCGATGACGAGGTCGATCGTGCCGTCGGCGAGACCGTCGAGGGTTTCCTTGGATTCGGAGTCGGACTGGAACCGTGACAGAGGCCTGATCTTCACGGGGAACTGGCCGAACCGCTCCGCGAACGTCGCGTAGTGCTGCTGAACCAGCAATGTGGTGGGCACCAGCAGGATGACTTGCTTACCATCCTGGATCGCCTTGAAGGCTGCGCGCACCGCGATCTCGGTCTTGCCATAGCCGACGTCGCCGCAGACCAGACGATCCATCGGGACCGTCCGCTCCATGTCGCGCTTGACCTCGTCGATCGTGATCATCTGGTCGGGGGTCTCGACGAACGCGAACGCGTCCTCGAGCTCGGCCTGCCACGGCGTGTCCGGCCCGAACGCGTGACCCTTGGTGGCTTGTCGGGCCGCGTAGAGCTTGATCAGCTCGCCAGCGATCTGGCGTACGGCCTTGCGGGCCCTGTTCTTGCGGCTGGTCCAATCGGCGCCGCCGAGCTTGTCGAGCGTTGGCGACTCACCGCCGACGTAGCGGCTGATCTGGTCTAGCTGATCCATCGGCACGAACAGCCGATCGGCGGGATGCCCGCGCCTGGAGGGTGCGTACTCGATGACGAGGTATTCGCGAGCCGCGCCTTGTACGACCCGCTGCATCAGCTCGACATAGCGTCCGACACCGTGTTGCTCGTGCACGACAAAGTCACCGGTGGCCAGCTCGAGCGGATCGACCTGCTTGCGGCGACGCGAAGGCATCCTTCGCTCGGTCCGGTCCGCTGCACGCTGTCCGACCAGGTCGTCGTACGTGATGACGGCGAGTTCGAGCGGCGCCGACACAAAGCCGTGATCGAGCTCGCCGAGGATGATCTGCACGAGTCCGGGCGACGGAGCGGTGACCTCATCGTCAAGTGACGCGGCGACGTCGTTCTCGGCGAGCCACTCGACGGCACGTTGGGCTTGGCCGTGCGCCGGAGCAACGAAGACGACCCTCTTGCGGTCGGCGACCCATGAGCGAATGTCGGCGAGTGCCGCGTTGGTGTTACCCCGGTATGCCGCAGCAGCCTCCATCTCGACGGATCGCGACTTCTCGTCACCATCTGATTCAAGACTGGCGAGGCCGAACGGCGAGATGGTGAACCAGGTGTGGCCAAGTCCGAGGGTGTCGAGCCGTACGTCGTCGAGCGTGCGGAAGGCCGCCGAACCGAGGTCGATCGGCGCTTCACCGCCGCTCGCAGCGGCGGCCCACGAGGCCTGCAGGAACTCCTCGCTCGTGGCGACCAGGTCAGCAGCTCGGGCGCGGATGCGTTCGGGATCGCACAACAGGATCGCCGACTTCTCCGGAAGGAGGTCGACGAGCAGCTCCATCTCATCTGTGAGGACCGGAGTCAGCGACTCCATGCCCTCAACGGCGTGGCCCTCGGCCAGCTTGGTGAAGATCTCGGCCATGCGCGGGTGGCGCTCCGCGAGCTGAGCAGCTCGTACGCGGACCTCACCGGTCAGCAAGAGCTCACGACACGGCGGCGCCCAGACGTGCGTCACCTCATCGAGCGTGCGCTGGTCAGCCACGGCGAAGCGGCGGATCTCGTCGACCTCGTCGCCGAAGAATTCGATGCGCAACGGGTGGTCCTCGGTTGGCGGGAACACATCGATGATGCCGCCGCGTACGGCAAACTCGCCGCGGCGTTCCACCAGGTCGACGCGCGAATAGGCGGCCGCTGCGAGCGACTCGACTGTTCGGTCAAGGCCGATCTCGTCGCCCTTGTGCAGCTCGACCGGCTCGAGATCGGCGAGTCCCTTCGCCTGGGGCTGCAGCAGCGAACGTACGGGCGCGACGATGACCCGGATCGGCCCGGTTGCTGTTTCAGAGTCGAGTTCTCCGGCCTTGGTCGGGTGCACCAGGCGTCGGAGGACGGCGAGCCGGCGACCCACCGTGTCAGAGCGTGGCGAGAGGCGTTCGTGCGGGAGTGTCTCCCACGCCGGGAAGTAGACGACGACGTCCGTGCCGAGCAGCTCACCTAGCTGGGCGACGAGGTCTTCGCCCTCACGAGCCGTCGCGGTGACGGCGAGGACCGTCGACTGCGTCGCGAGCGCCTGGGTGAGGAACGGCCGCAGCGGCTCAGGTGCCTGAAGATCAAGCTCGGTGAGTCCGCCACTCCTGTCCTGCAACGCCTGGAGGACCGTCGGCTCGGTCGCAACTAAGGAAGAAAGGCGAGCGAAACGGGAAGTAGTCATCATCTCAACGGTTGAACTCGCTCTGGGTCGCTTCTAGTCCCTGGCTGATGAGGCTCTCCACGGCATCGGCGGCTTCCTCGACGTAGGTCGGGACGTCCTTGCGCTCTGCCGACGAAAAGGGCTTGAGGACGAAATCGTGCACGCTCTGGCGGCCCTGTGGGCGGCCGATACCGACGCGGACGCGGTGGAAGTCACCGGTGTCGAGCGACTGACGGATCGACCGCAAACCGTTGTGGCCGTTGTCTCCTCCGCCGAGCTTGATACGCAGCATGCCGAAGTCGATGTCGAGCTCGTCGTGAATCACGATGATGTTTTCAGGCTCGATGTCGAAGAAGCTCGCCATCGCCGAGACGGGTCCGCCGCTCTCGTTCATGTACGAGCGCGATCGACCCAGCACGACACGTTCCCCGGCCAGTCGGCCCTCGATGAGGTCGGCGCGACCGGACTTGGCCTTCTTCCAGCTGCCCCCGACCCGCTCCGCGAGCGCGTCGGTCACGAAGTACCCCACGTTGTGGCGGGTTACGGCGTACGTCGAGCCCGGGTTACCGAGCCCGACGACCAACCAGGTCACGCTGCCACTCCAATTTGGTCAGTGTGGACTTCGCCGCGTCGCCTGAGCCCGACGAACAACCAAGTCACTCTGACGCGCTGGACTCCGCCGCGTCACCCTCGGCGGCGCCATCGGCGTCACCCTCAGCCTCGGCAGATGCCTCGACCTCAGCATCGGTGGCGTCGTGCTCGATGCCAGCCTCAGCCTCTGCCTCGGCAAGCTCTGCCTCGAGCTGAGCCTCGGTGGGTGCGGCGGTTACGTTTACGATGAGCAGCTCGGGATCGACCGCAAGGGTTGAACCGGACGGCAGCTCAATGTCGCTCGCGTGGATCTGGGCGCCGGCGTCGAGGCCCTCCACCGAGACCTCGAAGGACTCGGGGATGTGGGTCGCCTCTGCCTCGACCGAGACCGACGAGTTCTCAAGGATGACCAGGTTTCCGCTGATGGCTTCGCCGATGACATGGATGCGGACGTCGACGGTGACCTTCTCGCCCTTCTTGACGATCAGCAGGTCAGCGTGATCGATGAAGCCTCTGATCGGATCGCGCTGGATCTGCTTGGGGATCGCGAGGTGCTGCTCGGTGCCCAGATCGATCGTGAGGAGCGCGTTGGAGTTCTTGAGCGCCAACATGAGCTGGTGTCCCGGTAGCGTCACGTGTACGGGATCGGAGCCGTGCCCGTACAGGACGGCCGGAACATTGTCGGCACGACGAATGCGACGGGCAGCGCCCTTGCCGAACTCGGTGCGCGTCTCGGCGGCAATCTTGATCTCAGCCATGAAGGGTTTCTCGTTTCGATGCGTTATGGGTCCGAAGTCGGTGGCTGCCCCGCCATGGTGTCTTTCCAGTGCGCTCAACACAGCACTCCTGTGGAGCACCCTGTCGATCACGGTCCGAAGGACCCTCGCCGAGGCAACTCACCGATCTTATCGCAGCGTCCTCCGAGCAGGAAATCCGCCGACCACGCTCGGCGACCAGGACCTTCGCGGACTGCACCCAGGAAACTGACGCCTCACCCTCGTTGCAACAGGGGCGGGGTGCAAGAGCAGGTGGGAGTGGCTAGTTCTTGAACAAGCTGGTGACGGAGCCGTCTTCGAACACTGCGGCGGTGGCTTGGGCCAGCAGCGGAGCGATCGAGAGCACCGTGAGCTTGTCGAAGCGCTGATCGTCTGACAGCGGCAGCGTATTCGTGACGATGACCTCACACGCCGTCGAGTTCTTGAGTCGGTCAACGGCGGGACCGGAGAACACGGCATGCGTCGCTACGATCAGGACATCTTCGGCGCCGTCGGCCATCAAGGCCTCAGCTGCCTGGACGATTGTGCCGCCGGTGTCGATGAGGTCGTCGACCAGTACGCATACGCGGCCCTCAACCTCACCGACGACGCGGTTGGCCTTGGTCGAGTTGGGCTTGGTCTCGTCGCGCGTCTTGTGGATGAACGCCAGCGGCGCCTCGCCAAGCGCTGACGCCCAGGACTCGGCAACCTTGATGCGGCCGGCGTCCGGCGAGACGACAGCGAGCGCCTTCTTGCCGTACTTCTTCTTGACGTAGCGGGTCAGGATCGGCATCGCGAGCAGGTGGTCAACCGGCCCATCGAAGAAGCCTTGGATCTGCGCCGTGTGCAGGTCGACCGTCATCAGGCGATCAGCGCCGGAGGCGAGGAACAGGTCAGCCATCAGGCGAGCCGAGATGGGCTCGCGACCCAGATGCTTCTTGTCCTGGCGCGCATAGCCGTAGAACGGCAGGATCACCGTGATGCGCTTGGCCGACGCCCGCTTGAGCGCGTCGATCATGAGGAGCTGCTCCATGATCGCGTCATTGATCGGCGCAGCGTGGCTCTGCATGATGAACGCGTCGCAGCCTCGTACGGACTCCTCGAAGCGCACGTAGATCTCACCGTTGGCGAAGTCGTAGGCCGTCGTCGGCACGATGTCGATCTCAAGGAGGTCGGCCACTTCCTGAGCGAGCACCGGGTGCGCGCGGCCCGAGAACAACATGAGGTTCTTGGTCGGGGTGCGCTTGGAAAAGCTACTTGCCATCAGTTGGCTCCTCGGCGTCGCGCGCGGCCTGGGCGGAAGTGGTGCCGGGTCGCTTCTGCTCGACCCACCCTTCCATGTTCCTCTGCTCCCCGCGGCTGACAGCAAGCGCCCCAGGAGGTACGTCCTTGCGAACAGTTGTGCCCGCACCTGTGTGCGCGCCGTCCCCGATCGTGACCGGAGCCACGAAGGTGTTGTTGGACGCTGTGCGGGCGTGCTTGCCGACCGTCGTGCGGTGCTTGTTGACGCCGTCGTAGTTGGCGAAGATCGTGCCGGCGCCGATGTTGGCACCCTCTCCAATGTCAGCGTCGCCCACGTACGACAGGTGCGGCACCTTGGCGCCGACGCCAATGTGCGCGTTCTTGGTCTCCACGAAGGTGCCGATCTTGCCCTTGGCGCCGAGCTCGGTGCCGGGCCGGAGGTAGGCGAACGGCCCGACCGTCGCGTTGTCGCCGATGACAGCGTCTGAACCGTGCGTGCGTAGGACGGTCGCGTTCGCGCCGACCTCGACATTGCGCAGCGTGGTGTCAGGACCGATTTTCGCGCCCTCGGCGACGACTGTGGCACCGAGCAGCTGGGTGCCGGGCAGCAAGGTGACATCGGGAGCCAAGGTCACCGCCGAGTCGATCCACGTTGTCTCGGGATCGACGATCGTCACGCCCTCGCTCATCCAGTGCTGGGTCTGGCGGCGATTGAGCTCACGTCCGAGGCGGGCAAGCTGTACCCGGTCATTGACGCCCTCGGTCTGCCAGACGTCTTCAAGCAGGTGCGCGCCGACGGGTCGACCGTCATCAAAGGCGAGGCCGGCGATGTCGGTGAGGTAGAGCTCGCCCTGAGCGTTGTTGGCTTCGAGACGCTCGATTGCGTCGGCAAGAAACTCTGCGTCGACGGCGAGGATGCCGCTGTTGATCTCGCGGACGGCACGCTGCTCGTCGGTCGCATCCTTGTGCTCGCGGATCGCGGTCACTTCCCCCACGTCATTGCGCAGGATGCGGCCATAGCCGGTCGGGTCGTCGAGCTCGGCGGTGAGGATCGTCACGGCGCGGCCTGCAGCACGGTGGTCGACGAGCAACTCTGCCAGCGTCTGGGAGGACAGCAATGGTACGTCGCCATACGTCACCAGTACGGTGCCCGTCGGTCCGGTGCCCGACCACACAGTGTCGAGGGCCTCAAGCGCAACTTGTACGGCGTGACCGGTTCCGCGCTGCTCCTCCTGCACGGCTTGGACGACGCCGGGGCTGAAGGCGCCGATCGCGGCTGAGACCTGGTCGCGATCATGGCCGACGACCGCCACGAGGGTCGAGGCGCCCGCTCCACTGACCGCCCGCAGAGCGTGTTCGATCATGCTGCGGCCACCGACCTCGTGAAGGACCTTGGCGTGTACGGACTTCATTCGTGTCCCTGCACCAGCGGCGAGGACGATCGCTGTGACCTGCTCAGAACCTTTGATGTTGCTCTCTCCTTGGTTGAGCTCCCCGGGTAGGAGTCGAACCTACGTCGCTAATCCGCATTCAAAGTGCGGCGGGCCCTGCCGGCAGACCAACCGGGGATTGAGTTGTCATGTGCCCGCCAGGCGGTCGGCCAAACTACTGACCGACAGACCAACCGGGGATCGTCTGTGCCAATCCGTGCATGAGCAAGCGTACCGGTACTACTCCGACTGTCTGGCGACGGCGAAGACCCGCTCGAAGCGGAAGACCGTGCCGTGCGGGGTGTGCGGATAGGCCTGGCGCAGCGCGGCCTTGTATTCATCTACGAACTCCTCGCGCAGCCCGTCCGGCAGCGCCTGGATGATCGGCCGTGCGCCGGTGCTGGAGATCCAGCTGAACACCGGGTCGTCACCTTTCAAAACATGCAGGTAGGTCGTCTCCCAGACATCGGCCTGCCAGCCGAGCCGGGTGAACAACTCCAGGTAAGCCTCTGGCGGCATCCTACGATCGGCATGGAGATGCTCGGTGTGGCTGGCGTATGGTCCGCGCGACGAGATCTCGTGCAACAGCGTGTGGCTCGGTCCGGCGTAGTTGTTGGGTACCTGCAGAGCAAATGTGCCACCCGCTGGAACAAGCGAGCTGAGCCGCTCGATGACAGCGAGCTGGTCGGGCACCCATTGGAAGAGCGCATTCGAGACGATCGCGTCCACGTCGGTCTGTGGTGTCCAGGTCGACACGTCGTCGACTTCGTACGTCGCATGCGGGTCGTCGTTGCCGGCGTTGGCGCGATCCATCATCTCCGGCGAGGAGTCGACCCCGTGGATCGTCGCTTCAGGCCATCTGGCGCGCAGAACCGCGGTGAGGTGCCCCGGCCCGCAGCCGAGATCGACAATCGATCGCGGCTCGCCTGGGATCCGAGCTACGAGGTCGAGGAAAGGGCGCGACCGGTCGTCCGCG
>CAZWZC010000046.1:0-8278 GCA_964638755.1 uncultured Aeromicrobium sp.
AGGTGCGGGAGAACACCAAGGGCATCCTGAAACAGGCGACGCGCACATACTCACAGCAAGCCAATCTCGCGCTCAACCAGACGTTGGTGCGCTCGATCAACACGTCGATCACCGCTCTGTTACCAGTTGCGGCTCTGCTCATCGTTGGCGTGGCAGTGCTCGGGACAGGCCCACTCAAGGATCTCGCTCTGGCCCTGTTTGTCGGCATGCTCGCCGGTACGTACTCGTCGATTTTCATCGCAACGCCGCTGGCGGCGCAGCTAAAGGACCGCGAGCCCGCGATCAAGGAGCACACCGCCAGGGTGCTCGCGAGACGGGAGAAGGAGACTGTCGCGCCAGTTGCCACTGCGGCTCCAGCCAAGGTCAAGCGTCCAGCCGCCACCTCAGGTGCGGCCAAGCGGTCGCAGCCGAGCCGCAAGTCCCGATCTCAGCGTGGCAAAAGCGGTTCCTGAACTCCGCCCCTCATGCCATGCTTGGGGCATCAAAACCGGCACCGACCGACGGCGCCGCACGATGGAGGACACCTACATGAAGATCCCTTTGGCCATTGCGAGCGCCCTGCTTCTCGGCGGTGTCCTGACGGCCTGCGGCGGTAGCGACGGCGGCATCGGTGGCAGTGGCAGCAGCTACTGCAAGGACATCAAGGCTGCCAAGGCGACGTTTGGCGACATCGACTCCGGTGACACTGCGTCGATCGGAGACGCTTTCGCGACATTCCACAAGCTTGCTGGCGAGGCACCCGGCGCGATCAAGGCCGACTGGAAGACTCTGGAGGGTGCGATCACGACGGTGGAGAACGCACTGAGCGACGCTGGAATCAAGTTGTCGGACTTCGACAAGCTGCAGAGTGGCGAGCTGCCTGAAGGGGTCGACCCCACCAAGCTGGCTGGCCTGGCATCTGAGTTCCAGAAGCTCAGCAGCGCCGACTTTGAGAAGGCATCCAAGTCGATCGAGACCCACGCCAAGGACGTCTGCAAAGTCGACCTCAACGCGAAGTGAGTGACAGGCCGACGCCGGTCAGTACCCTGATCGACCGCCTCGTGCGGCCGATCGAGGACTGGCCGGCGCCCGGCGTGACGTTTCGTGACATCACGCCGCTGCTGGCTGATCCTGCGGGACTTCGCGAGGTCGTCGACGCGCTGGTCGACATTGCGCGGAAGTTTGGCCACATCGACGCAGTTCTGGGTATCGAGGCTCGCGGGTTCATCTTCGCTCCAGCGATCGCCTTGGCCCTTGGTGTCGGATTCATACCCGTACGCAAGTCGGGCAAGCTGCCATCCAGCTCCTACATGACCGCGTACGAGCTTGAGTACGGCTCGGCAGAGCTCGAGATGCACCGCGATGCGCTCGGCAACGGTGATCGGGTGCTGGTCGTCGACGATGTACTCGCGACCGGCGGGACCATGCTTGCCGCCGCTGACCTGGTCCGCCAATCCGGCGCTGAGGTCGCTGGCAACATCGTTCTGATCGAGCTGCTCGACCTCGGTGGTCGTGAACGCCTCGGACCCCCCGGTTGCAGCACATTGCGCGCCTACTGAGCACCCCACAGAATTGAGAACAATGAATCCCCGTCAGGTACGAATCGTCGCGTTCGTGCTGGTTGCCGTGCTCGTCCTGGCCACCGCGGCCACGCTGGTCGAAGGCGCGCTGCGTTGACGTAGACGTCACCGTAGAGCCGCTGGCATACCATGGAAGGCACAGCCTTTCAGTGCCCAGCGAGGAGAGTTCGTGGCAGATCGCGTCGAGGCGCCACCGGCCGGGTCCAAGAACGCCGACTCGGCTCCGACGTCTGCGCGCGTACGCAACCGGCTCTCCCGCATCGGCGGCAAATCCGGCTCACCTGACCCGGTTCTCGATCCGCTGCTGAAGGTCTATCGCAACACTCACCCCAAGGGCGATGTCGCGTCCATCCAGAAGGCATATGACATCGCCGAGCGGATGCACGAGGGACAGTCGCGCAAAAGTGGCGACCCCTACATCACCCACCCGCTTGCCGTCGCCGCGATCCTCGCTGAGCTCGGTATGACGGCGCCGACGTTGTGCGCTGCGCTGCTGCATGACACGGTCGAGGACACGTCCTACACACTCGACGACCTGCGTAAGGACTTCGGTGACGAAGTCGTCCGCCTTGTCGACGGTGTGACAAAGCTCGACAAGGTCAAGTACGGCGATTCGGCGCAATCTGAGACGATCCGCAAGATGGTCGTCGCGATGAGCCGCGACATCCGGGTCCTGGTCATCAAGCTTGCTGATCGTCTCCACAACATGCGCACGCTGCGATACCTGCGCCAGGACAAGCAGGAGCGTATCGCCCGCGAGACCATCGAGATCTTCGCGCCGTTGGCTCACAGACTCGGCATGAACACGATCAAGTGGGAGCTGGAGGATCTTGCCTTCGCAACGTTACATCCCAAGGTCTACGACGAGATCGTGCGGCTCGTCGCCGATCGAGCGCCGTCGCGCGAAGAGTTCCTTGAGCGGGTCGTCAACGATGTCGAGTCCGACCTGCGACACGTCAAGCTCAAGGCCAAGGTCTCGAGCCGACCCAAGCACTACTACTCGATCTACCAGAAGATGCTGGTCGGCGGCCGTGAGTTCGCTGACATCTTTGACCTGGTCGGCGTGCGAATCCTGGTGGACTCTGTGGCTGACTGCTATGGCGTCCTCGGCGTGTTGCACGCCAGATGGAACCCGATTCCTGGACGGTTCAAGGACTACATCTCGGTGCCGAAGTTCAACATGTACCAGTCTCTGCACACGACCGTGATCGGTCCGCAAGGCAAGGCAGTCGAGCTGCAGATCCGCACCAACGCAATGCATCGCCGCGCCGAGTACGGTGTGGCTGCCCACTGGAAGTACAAGGAAGACGCCGTCGCGATGGTCAAGACCGGAGAGAAGGCACCCGACAGCAACGACATGCTGTGGCTCCGCGAGCTGCTCGACTGGCAGTCCGAGACCGAGGACTCGGTCGACTTCCTGGACTCGTTGCGTTTCGAGATGACCAACGCCGGGGTCTATGCCTATACGCCGCGCGGCGACCTGATCCAGCTCCCCGCCAAGGCGACACCCATCGACTTCGCGTACGCGGTACACACCGAGGTCGGCCACGCGTGCATCGGAGCGCGTGTCAATGGGCGGCTGGTGTCTCTGGAGTCTGAGCTGGAAAGCGGCGACGTCGTGGAGATCTTCACCTCCAAGTCGCCAGATGCTGGTCCGAGCCGCGACTGGCTCGAGTTCGTCGTCAGCCCGCGGGCCAAGAACAAGATCCGGCAGTGGTTCACCAAGGAACGTCGCGAGGAAGCGATCGAGCGGGGCAAGGACCAGATCGCCAAGCAGATGCGCAAGGAAGGTCTGCCGCTGCACCGGCTGTTCAAGCACGAGACCCTCGACGCCGTTGCCAAAGAGCTCAACCTCGCCGACATCTCGGCGCTCTACGCGTCAGTGGGCGAGGGCAACTCCAGCGCCCAGAACGTCGTTGAGCGGGTCATCGACCTCGCGGGCGGTCGCGAAGGGGCCGAGGAGGACCTGGCCGAGGCCACCTCGATGCCGGGCATCGGCACCAAGCAGCCTCGTACCGTCAGCCGCGACGCTGGGGTGGTGGTCGAGGGGCTCGACGGTGACGTGCTGATCAAGCTCGCGCGGTGCTGCACTCCGGTGCCCGGAGATGTGATCGAGGGGTTCGTCACCCGTGGCGCCGGGGTTTCAGTGCACCGTACGGACTGCGTCAACCTCCTGGAGCTGCGCAACCAGCCCGAGCGGCTGGTCAAGGTGCATTGGGCGCCGACCGGCAAGAGCACCTTCTTGGTTGCCGTCCAGGTCGAGGGCCTTGATCGTCCGCGCCTGTTGAGCGACATCACCCGGGTCATCTCCGACCAGCACGTCAACATCTTGTCGGCGTCGCTCTCGACGGGGCGTGACCGGGTCGCCAAGTCGAAGTTCACCTTCGAGATGGCCGACCCCAAGCACCTCGGCCATGTCCTGTCGGCCGTGCGTACCGTCGAAGGTGTATTCGACGTCTACCGCCTCACCCAATAACCCAATGCACCGCTCAGGGGAGACTCACTGCGGCCGAGGGGAGACACGCGAGATTCATTGCGGCCGAGGGGAGACTTGGCGTGATTGACGGTACGATTGGCGAGTACCCCACCACCGCTTGATTGGCGTAATTCCGAGCAGAGCCCCCACCTCGTCTTCGAATGACGTGTCGTCGCCGAATATTCGAGATCGCGTCCCGATCACCCATTGCCACCCGTATACGTTCGCGAGGTACCCACGCCGCTCGTCGTCGTGTCGTTGATGAGCCGGGTCGGTATGGAATTCGCGCCCGTCGTACTCCGTACCGATCAACAGTGACGGATATGGAAGGTCGACCCGAAATGTTCGCCCGAAGTCATCGACAACCTCATACTGCGGCTCGGGTGGGGGAAAGCCCGCGTCCAGCATCCGAAGGCGCTGCCACGACTCCCCAGGCGACTCCGTGAGCGGTTCGATCAGCATGGCCAAGCTTCGTGCTTGAACAATTCCGCGGTAGCCCTTGAGCTCGGCCACGTGCTCGATGACCCCGTCTTGGTCCACCAGACCCGCGTGGGCGAACGCATCTGCAGCGGCGAGCGCGTACGGGCGGTACATGCAGCGGAGAAGATCGCTAACCGTTCGAACGGGATTGGTCACATGCACACCGTCGACAAAGTCAACGTCGTGCGCATTGATGATCGCTTGGCGACCGCGTGCGCCGGATCGCACAACTCGGGTCGTCGAATGTTCGGTGACGAGCGAAGGTTCCAGGCGTCGGTGCTCGCCAGGCGCAAACACGTCAAGACCGTAGAGCCACGCAGCGGTTTCATTGCAGACGATGGCCCCGTCAGGTTTGGCCAGCTTGATGGCCTCGAGGCGGGATCGGCGAGAATCGGGGACTCGCGCGTCGACGTAGACATTGCGAAACTCTCTGCGAAATTCGCCGTATTGTACGCCCGTTCGGAGCGTGTGCGAGGACAGTGCTAGGTCGCGCGCCTGAGTGGACGTGAACGGTAATCCGTCGTTGACGAGGTTGGTCATGTTGGGATCGAACGTGACCGAAGGAAATTCGTCGAGTCGGTTGTCCACACTTAGAGCGCGTAACTCTCCCGTGAGCGACAGTGACTCTCCCATCGCCGACGGCAACTCTCCCGTGAGCGACGGTAACTCTCCCATCAGCGGGGGGTTAGGAGAAGTCGGCTTGGGCTTTTTGGGCCATCTCGAGGAATGACTCGCGGGATGTGAGGTTTTCCTGGGCGGCCTGGAGCCTTTTGGCGTCACCGGCGGCTTCGGCCTTGGCGATGTCAGCCTTCGCTTCGTCGATCGCCTTCTGCAGCTTGGCAATCATGTCATCGGCGCGGGCCGACTTCTCGGGATCGGTGCGCTTCCACTTGTTCTCGGTGGCATCGCGTACGGCTTCCTCGACCTTGCGGATCTTTGCCTCGAACTCGCCCATCTTGGCGCGGGGCACCTTGCCGGCAGCTTCCCAGCGATCAGCGATGTCGAGCCATGCCTTGCGGGCAGCGTCGGCATTCTTGATCGGCAGAAGCTTCTCGGCCTCAGCGAGAATCAGCAGCTTCTTGTCGGCATTGACCTCGTACTCCGCGTCGAGCAGGGCATTGGCTTCGTCGCGGGCGGTGAAGAACGCATCCTGCGCACCCCGGAACCTCTTCCAGAGCTTGTCCTCGACATTGCGAGGGGCTGATCCAGCCTTCTTCCACTCCGTCATGAGGTCGCGGTACTTGCCAGCGGTCACTCCCCACTCGGTCGAAGCCGACAGCGACTCGGCTTCCTTGATGAGTCGTTCCTTGGTCGCCTGCGCGGCATCGCGCAGGACTGACTGCTCGCCGAAGTGGGTTTTTCGACGACGCGTGTAGGCCGTGCGGGCGGAGGAGAATCTGTGCCACAGCTCGTCATCGGCAGCCTTGCTGAGACGGGGGAGGACCTTCCACTCATCGAGCAGCGCACGAAGCCGGTCGGCTCCTGCTTTCCAGTCGTTCTTGGTGGCGATCTTCTCGGCTTCCTCGACGATGCGGGTCTTTTCGACCTGCGCCTCGGCAACCTTGGCGATCCGTGCGACTTTGCGTTCCTCGCGCAGCTTGTCGATGGCGGGCTGCAGGGCGTCGAGCCGCTTGACGAGCCCGTCGAGGTCTCCGAGAGCCTGTGCGTCAATGACCTGCGCGCGCACCTTGGTCACGGTCTTGGCAGCGTCGTCGGGTGACAGTGCGCCGCCCTCAAGCCGCTTCTCGAGCAGATCGACCTCGACCTCGAGGCCTTCGAACCGGGTGACATACAAGGCCATCGCCTCGGCGGGGTCACCGCCCGGCCACTGGCCGATCAGTCGCTCGCCGTCAGCTGTGCGTACGTAGACGTTGCCTTCGTCGTCGACGCGTCCCCAGGGGTGCGTGGGCGCAGAACTCATGGGCGACAGTCTAGGGCGAGCCAGCGTCGCCGCGTACCGGCCGCCTCGCGTACCCTGTCGCACGTGCTTCTCACGTCGTTTCCGGCAGGTCCGCTGCAGGCGAATTGCTATGTCGCCTCCCGCGGTCCGGGCACGCAATGCGTTGTCGTGGACCCTGGAATGGACGCCATGGATGACCTCCACACCGTCGTCGGTGAGCACAATCTGAAGCCGGGTGCGGTTCTGATCACCCATGGCCATTTCGACCACATGTGGTGCGCGCAGGACATCGCGCGTGAGTACGACTGTCCCGTGTGGATTCATCCTGCGGACAGACACCTGCTGAGTGACCCGATGGCCGCAATCTCGGGCGAGTCGGCCGCGATGCTGCGTCAGCAGCTCAACATGGTTGATCTGCCGGATTTCTCCGAGCCCGGCGACGTCCGCGACGCCGTCGACGGTGCCGAGATCGAGGTCGATGGGCTGACGTACACCGTCGACCACGTACCTGGGCACACGCCCGGGACCGTGTTCTATCGCGTTGACTGGGACGGGCCTGAGGACGTGTCACAGGTGATGTTCTCCGGGGACTTCCTGTTCGCAGGATCGATCGGCCGTACGGACCTTGCCGGCGGATCCCACGAGCACATGCAGGACAGCCTGCGTGATCGCGTTCTGCCGCTACCCGATGACGTGGTCGTGCTGCCCGGACACGGCCCGCAGACCTCGATCGCGCGCGAGCGCGCCACCAACCCGTTCCTCGCGGAGCTCACATGACGGGGCTCAGCGGTTTTCCCGAGTTCCTGCCCGCCGATCGCAATGTTGAGCTGATCGTGCTCGATCACCTTCGTGAGGTGTTCGAGCTGCACGGTTTCGCCTCGATAGAGACACGTGCTGCCGAGCCGATGGACACGTTGCTCCGCAAGGGTGAGATCGACAAAGAGGTTTACGTCCTGCGTCGTCTCCAGGCAGGAGAGGGCGACAGCGACTCCGGTCTTGCTTTGCACTTTGACCTCACGGTGCCGTTCGCGCGCTATGTGCTCGAGAACGCCGGCAAGCTCGACTTCCCTTTCCGCCGCTACCAGATCCAGAAGGTTTGGCGCGGCGAACGGCCGCAAAACGGGCGTTACCGCGAGTTCACTCAGGCCGACATCGACATCGTTGCCAAGGACGAGCTGGCATTCCATTTTGACGTCGAGATCGCCCAGGTCATGGCTGAGGCGCTCTCAGGTCTGCCTGTGCCGGCGCTGACGCTGCAGGTGAGCAATCGCAAGATCCTCGAGGGCTTCTACCTCGGACTCGGCATCACCGAGCCGACTACCGTCATGCCCCTTGTCGACAAGCTCGACAAGGTGCCGGCCGACAAGATCGCCGAGCTGCTCCAGTCCGACGCCGGTCTCACCGCCGAGCAGGCCAGTCGGTGCCTCGACCTGGCCGAGATCCGCAGCGCCGACGGATCGTTCGTCCATGCCGTACGCGCACTCGGCGTCGAGCACCCGCTGCTCGATGAAGGACTCGATGAGCTTCTGCAGGTTGTGACCGGCGCTGCGGGCGCTGCGGGCGTCAAGGTCGTGGCAGACCTCCGCATCGCTCGCGGCCTCGATTACTACACGGGTACGGTGTTCGAGACGCGCATGGCCGGCTACGAACAGCTTGGCTCGATCTGCTCGGGCGGTCGCTACGACCAGCTCGCCAGCGACGGCAAGAACACCTATCCGGGCGTCGGCATCTCACTAGGGGTCTCGCGCCTGCTCGTACCACTCGTCGCGGACGGGCTCACCTCCGATCGCTCGGTTCCCAGCGCAGTGATGGTGGCACTCACCGACGAGGAGTCCAGGCCCGCGAGCTCCGCGGTTGCCGCGG
>CAZWZC010000046.1:8304-20918 GCA_964638755.1 uncultured Aeromicrobium sp.
ACCGACTGAGATCGCTGCTTCGGCGCAGAAGTTCGGCAAGCAGATCCGCTACGCCGAGCGGCGCGGCATTCCGTACGTATGGTTCCCCGCAGGCGGGCATGACGGCAACCGCGTCCGCGACATCCGCACCGGTGATCAGGTCGACGCCGACCCAGCCACGTGGAACCCACCGACCGAGGACCTGAAACCGCACATCCTGAGACCACCCAGCAAGGAGCAAGTCACGTGATCCGTACCCATGACGCCGGAAGCCTGCGCGCCGAGCACATCGGCCAACAGGTCACCCTCGCTGGATGGGTCGCTCGACGTCGCGATCACGGCGGTGTGGCGTTCATTGACCTGCGTGAGGCATCGGGCGTCGTCCAGGTCGTTGTACGTGAGGAGGTGGCGCACCAGCTGCGCGCCGAGTTCGTGCTCAAAGTTGTCGGCACGGTGCAGCAGCGCCCTGAGGGCAACGAGAACGCCAACATCCCCACCGGCGCGATAGAGGTCATCGCCGACGATGTCGAGATCCTCAGCACGTCTGCACCGTTGCCGTTCCCGATCGACGAGTCTCAGTCATCAAGTGCGGGTTCAGTCGGCGAGGAGGTGCGGCTCAAGTACCGCTACCTCGACCTGCGCCGCGAAGCTCCGGCCAAGGCGCTTCGGCTGCGCAGCAAGGTGAACTCCGCAGCCCGCCTGGTGCTGGGGGAGCAGAACTTCGTCGAGATCGAGACGCCGACGCTGACCCGCTCGACGCCCGAAGGTGCTCGCGACTTCCTCGTGCCGGCACGATTGGCGCCGAGCAGCTGGTACGCCCTGCCGCAGAGCCCGCAGCTGTTCAAGCAGCTGCTGATGGTCGCCGGTATGGAGCGCTACTACCAAATTGCGCGTTGCTACCGCGATGAGGACTTCCGCGCAGACCGCCAGCCGGAGTTCACCCAACTCGACATCGAGATGAGCTTCGTCGAGCAGGCCGACGTCCTCGCGCTGATGGAAAAGATCCTCGTCGAGATGTGGAAGCTGATCGGCTACGACATCCCGACACCGATCCCACACATGACCTACGCCGAGGCGATGCGTCGCTTCGGCTCCGACAAACCCGATCTGCGGATGGGTCAGGAGCTCGTCGAGTGCACCGAGCTCTTCAGGGACACCTCGTTCCGGGTGTTCCAGGCCGAGTATGTCGGTGCTGTCGTCATGCCGGGCGGTGCGTCGCAACCGCGCAAGCAGCTCGACGCATGGCAGGACTGGGCCAAGCAGCGTGGAGCCAAGGGTCTCGCGTACGTGCTGGTGCAGGAGGACGGCGAGCTCGGCGGACCCGTCGCCAAGAACCTGTCAGACGCCGAGCGTGCCGCCATCGTCGGACACGTTGGCGCCAAGCCCGGCGACTGTGTGTTCTTCGCTGCGGGTTCCACAAAGTCGACACGCGCACTGCTCGGTACTGCACGCCTGGAGATCGGCCGCCGCGGCGGGCTGATTGATGAGTCGGCCTGGGAGTTCCTCTGGGTCGTCGATGCGCCGTTGTTCGAACCGGCCGGTGATGCGGTCGCGGCTGGAGATGTCGCCGTCGGTGCTGGCGCCTGGACGGCTGTGCACCACGCCTTCACCTCGCCTCAGGACGTCGAGACGTTTGACACCGATCCCGGCAACGCGCTCGCCTGGGCGTACGACATCGTCTGCAACGGTGTCGAGCTCGGCGGGGGATCGATCCGTATTCACCGAGAGGACATTCAGAAGCGGGTCTTCAAAATGATGGGCATCGAGGAGGATGAGGCGCAGGAGAAGTTCGGCTTCTTGCTCGACGCCTTCACCTTCGGCGCCCCACCGCACGGCGGCATTGCAGTCGGCATGGACCGCATCTGCGCAATGCTCGCTGGCATGGAGTCGATCCGCGAGGTCATCGCGTTCCCGAAGTCCGGTGGCGGCTATGACCCGTTGACCGGCGCGCCGGCAGCGATCACGGCTGATCAGCGCAGGGAGACCGGAGTTGACACTGCGCCGAAAGCGCCCAATGAACACACGGACGCGAAGCCGGAACCGGAGCAGGGGGTCTGAGCTCGCCGGTCTGCAACGGTTTACCACGGTCCCTAAGCAAGTTTCGTCCTCCCGCGGCAAACTCCCTTGGGGCGGACGAGGTTTCCCTCGGGCGGATCGTTGACTTGCCAATGCAGTTGTCGTAGGCCCCGTGGTAAACCGTTGCGGGGTGGCGCCGCGGTGTTTGCTGGGAACTAGGCTGACGACATGGCTTCCGACGGGCTGTTCGACCTACCGGATGCGCCTGTCTCGTTGCCCCGCGGCAGCCTGAGCGGCAACTCGTCGGCGAACGCGCCGTTGGCTGTACGTATGCGCCCGACGTCGCTCGACGAGCTCGTCGGCCAGCAGCACCTGCTGGCCCCCGGCTCGCCGCTGCGACAGATGATCGACGACAACAAGCCGTTGACGATTCTTTTGTGGGGCCCTCCGGGAACCGGCAAGACCACGATCGCGTCGCTGCTGAGCGCACATACCGAGCGCCGATTCGTCGAGGTGTCAGCCGTGTCCGCCGGCGTCAAGGAAGTCCGCGAGGTCATTGCAGGTGCACGCCGTGCTCTGGCCAACAGCGGCGTTGAAACCGTGCTGTTCGTCGACGAGGTTCATCGCTTCAGCAAGTCGCAGCAGGACGCGCTGCTGCCCGGCGTCGAGAACCGATGGGTCTCTCTCGTCGCCGCGACCACCGAGAATCCGCACTTCAGCGTGATCTCGCCGTTGCTCTCGCGCTCGCTGTTGCTCACGCTGGAGAGCCTCACCGACGGCGACGTCGCCGTGCTCATCGATCGCGCCATCGCCGACGAGCGGGGTCTCAACGGTGCAGTGACGCTCGACGACGACGCCAAGGACCACCTCGTACGGCTTGCTGGCGGCGATGGCCGCAGGGCCTTGACCTATCTCGAGGCCGCGGCAGGAGCCGCGACGACGCAAGGCAGGAGCGCGATCAGCGTCGATGACGCAGCGCTTGCGGTCGACAAGGCCGCCGTTCGCTATGACCGCGAGGGTGACCAGCACTACGACGTCATCAGCGCGTTCATCAAGTCGATCCGCGGGTCCGATGTCGACGCAGCTCTCCACTACCTCGCGCGGATGGTCGAGGCGGGGGAGGACCCCAAGTTCATCGCTCGACGCCTCATGATCTCGGCCAGCGAGGACATCGGGCTGGCCGACCCGACTGCCCTCCCGATTGCCGTGGCCGCAGCGCAGGCCGTCGCTATGATCGGCTTTCCCGAGGCCCGGATCACCCTGGCCCACGCCGTCATTGCGCTCGCGACGGCACCCAAGTCCAACGCCGCCTATGCCGCGATCGGAGCCGCGATCGCCGACGTCCAGGCCGGCAAGGTCGGTCCCGTCCCGCCCGCTCTTCGCGATGCGCACTACGCCGGTGCCAAGAAGCTGGGTCGCGGCCACGACTACCTCTACTCCCACGATGATGCCCGTGGCGTTGTCGGTCAGCAGTATGCGCCCGACGACGTCGACGGGGCGATCTACTACGAGCCCGGCGGCCATGGTGCCGAAGGGGCGATCGCCGAGCGGTTGGCGCGAATCCGCGCCATTCTGCGCGAACGGTGACGCGATAGGCTCGTCAGCATGTCGGCGGAGCTTTGGATCTTGGGGTCGACTGCGGTCCTGGCCGTGGTTGCACTCAGTGCTGCCGTCATCTCCGTACGTGCTGTCCGCACGCTTCGCGAGACTCCCTCAACCACGCCCGTCTCCAGCGAGCTCGCGTTGGTCGAGCGACCCGCTACATCGCACCTGCCGGCAGCGCTGACTCCGCGCGTCGTCGAAGGTCGACTGATCGTCCCGCCGACGCAGCAGCAAGTCGTCGGCACGGCACTCGGTCGACCGGGCGTACGCCTCTCCGTCCTCGCCCACGGCGTTGCTCATGCGCTGCGTCCAGAGAGTCGAGATCGGATCCTCGCCCTGATGAAGCGTGAATACCGTCGTCGTCATCGTGAGCGTCTGCAGGCCGGCCGCAGGGCCGCCCGTGCCACATCACCTGCCGCTCCCGCCGAGACCTGGATCTCGTCATGAGGGGTCGTATCGTCTGGTTCGTCGCAGGCTCGGCCGCTGGCGTCTACGCGGCCGCCAAGGCCAAGCGAGCCGCCTACCGGCTCTCCATGCCGGGATTGGTCGACCAGGCTGCTGCCCTCGGGCTCGGCTGGCGGACCTTCAGCGCAGAGTTGCGCGACGGCATGGAGACTCGTGAACGAGAAGTCGCCCACGAGCTGTCCGGCACTCCCACCCTCGACCATCTGGGCCTTGCTGCTCAGCATCCTGCAATTCGTGACAAGGACAATCCCTGATGTTGACCGCTGAAATCCGCCGTCGATTCCTCGCTCATTTTGAGAACGCCGGACACACGGCGGTGCCCTCTGCCCCTTTGCTGTTCGACGACCCGAACCTGCTGTTCGTCAACGCCGGAATGGTGCCGTTCAAGCCCTACTTCCTCGGCCAGGAGACCCCACCGTGGGATCGTGCCGTGAGCGTGCAGAAGTGCGTGCGCACACAGGACATCGAAGAGGTCGGCAAGACCACCCGCCACGGCACGTTCTTCCAGATGTGCGGCAACTTCTCGTTCGGCGACTACTTCAAGGCTGGCGCGATCGAGCATGCGTGGAGCCTGATCACGAGCTCGATCGACGACGGTGGGTTCGGCTTCGACCCGGAGAAGATTTGGGTCACGGTCCTGCATTCCGACGACGAGGCTCGCCAGCTCTGGAAGGACATCGCCGGCTTGCCCGACGAACGCATCCAGAGCCGTGGGCTGCTGGACAACTACTGGCAGATGGGTGTGCCAGGTCCCGGCGGCCCGGCGAGTGAGATCTACGTCGACCGCGGTCCTGACTTCGGTCCTGACGGTGGTCCGGTCGTCGACGAGGACCGGTTCCTCGAGATCTGGAACCTCGTGTTCATGCAGGAGGAGATCACCAACGTCACCGCCAAGGACAAATTCGACGTCGTCAGGCCTCTCCCGCAGAAGAACATCGACACTGGCATGGGCCTCGAGCGGGTCGCCTACCTGCTGCAGGCCAAGGCCAACATGTACGAGATCGACGAGGTCTTCCCGGTCATCGAGAAGGCCTCGGAGATCACCGGCCGCACCTACGGCGCCGACCCGACCGACGACGTGCGCTTCCGGGTGATCGCCGACCACGTACGCAGCGGCCTGATGCTGATGGGCGATGGCGTGACTCCGGGCAACGAGGCACGCGGATACGTGCTTCGCCGACTGTTGCGCCGCGCGGTCCGCTCGATGCGCCTGCTCGGCTACGAGGACCCAGCGCTGCCGCAGCTGCTGCCAGTCAGCCTTGACCGTATGAAGGCGTCATATCCCGAGCTTGAGGCTGACTTCCCGCGCATCGAGAAGATCGCGTACGCCGAGGAAGACGCATTCCGACAGACACTCGGCAAGGGCACGCAGATCTTCGATTCGGCCGCCTCGGCCATCAAAGACACTGGTGGAAGCTCGCTGCCCGGCGACCAGGCATTCGCCCTCCACGACACCTACGGATTCCCGATCGACCTGACTCTCGAGATGGCGGCCGAGCAGGGATTGACGGTGGACGAAGACGGCTTCCGTGCACTCATGACCGAGCAGCGTGCCCGCGCCAAGGCGGATGCGAGGTCCAAGAAGGGCGCACACGCCGACACCTCCATCTACCGCTCGACGCTCGATGCCGGCGGACCGACCGAATGGCTCGCCTACACGACCCTGACAACCGAGTCGCGTGTGCTTGCGCTGCTCGCCGAAGGCGTCGACGTGCCCGCGATCAACGCCGGAGCGGTCGGTGAGGTCGTGCTCGACCGAACTCCCTTCTACGCCGAGTCAGGCGGCCAGAGCGCCGATGCAGGACACATCACATGGGAAGGTGGACGCGCCGAGGTGCTCGACGTACAGCGGCCCGTACGAGGTCTCGTCGTCCATCAGGTGCGCGTCCTCGAGGGTGAGCTCACCCGAGACCAGAAGGTCGAGGCCGCCGTCGATCCCGAATGGCGTCTGGGTGCGCGGCAGGCTCATTCCGGCACGCATGTCGTCCATGCAGCGCTGCGTGAGGTGCTCGGCCCCACGGCATTGCAGGCGGGTTCATACAACCGACCCGGCTACCTGCGCCTCGACTACGGCTGGAACGGCGCACTGTCACCCGACCAGCTGCATGATGTCGAAGAGGCGTCCAACCGAGCTCTTCGCGCTGACCTGCCTGTCACGGCGCAGATCATGACTCTCCCGGAGGCGCGTGACTTCGGCGCTCTCGCGCTGTTCGGCGAGACCTACGGTGAGGATGTACGCGTCGTTGAAATCGGCGGTCCTTGGTCGCGCGAGCTCTGTGGTGGAACGCACGTCGAGCGCTCGTCACAGATCGGCACAGTCGTCATCACCTCTGATGGTTCGGTTGGCGCGGGCAACCGTCGCATCGAGGCGCTGACCGGCATCGAGGGGTTTGACTACCTTGCCCGCGAACGCGATGTCGTACGCCAACTGACGGAGCTTCTCAAGACGCAGCCCGGTGATGTGCCGGGTCGCGTCCAGGACCTCATCGAACGCCTGCGCACCGCTGAGAGGGCGGTGGAACGGGCCAAGGCCGCCGAGCTGGTCGGTGCCGCCGGCGATGTCGCGGCAGCTGCCAAGGACGTCAACGGTGTCGCCTACGTCGGCCACCGTGCAGACGGCGCCAACGGGGGAGACGTACGCACGCTCGCCCTCGACATCCGCGGTCGCATGCCCAAGGACAGGCCCGCCGTCGTCGTTGTCATCGGGACCGCTGACGACAAGGCTTCGGCCGTGGTGGCCCTGAACGAAGCCGCGCAGGCGAGAGGACTGAGCGCCAGCACCTTCGTCGGGTTGGTCGGCGACATGATCGGCGGGCGCGGCGGCGGCAAGGCCGATGTCGCACAGGGCGGTGGCACGGACGTGTCGGCGATCCCGGCGGCCCTGACGGCTGTCGAGAACGCGATTGGCGCCGCCTGAATGCGACCTGGACGGCGTCTCGGGATCGATGTCGGCGACGTACGCATCGGTGTTGCGGTGTGTGATCCCGATGGCAGGCTCGCGACGCCCGTAGAGACGGTGACGGCCGGATCAGGTGCGATCGGCCGACTCGCCGAGCTTGTGCTCGAGTACGAACCATTGGAGTGTGTCGTCGGTATGCCCATCGGTCTCTCAGGGCGTGAGGGCCCAGCGGCGCTCAAGGTGCGGGCCTTTTGTGCTGACCTGCTCGAGGCAATCGACCCGGTGCCCGTTCGGCTCTTCGACGAGAGGATGTCTACGATGACTGCGGAGAGTCTGCTCAGAGAACGTGGACGATCTGCAAGCTCAAGCCGAAGTGTCATCGATCAGGCAGCAGCGACGGTGATACTCCAGACGGCACTGGATTCCGAGCGGACCCGAGGGTCCGCGCCCGGCGAGACATTAATGAGGACGCATGGCTGACGGCGGACTGAACATCATGACCGGAGCGCCCTCGGGACCCGGTCGCCGCCGCGCCGCCAAACCGCCGAGCAAGCCGTGGGGTCGGCGCATCCTTACCCTCCTGGTCGTTCTGGCGATCCTGTTCGGCGGCTACAAGGTCGTCGGCAAGGCGATGAACTTCTTTGGAGGACCCGAGGACTACACGGGTCAGGGTACTGGCAGCGTCGTCGTCGAGATTCCCGAAGGCGCCAACGGTCAGCAGATCGCCAACGTCTTGGCCAAGGCGGACGTCGTCAAGAGCGCCGAGGCCTTCTATCAGCTCAGCCTCCACGACTCACGCTTCCAAGCTGTGCAGGCCGGATTTTTCAACCTCCGCAAACACATGTCGGCCGATTGGGCCATGCGGGAGCTCACGGACACGGGCAACCGGGTCCAAGGCAAGGTGACGATCCCCGAGGGGTCGCGGGTTGGCCAGATCGTCAAGACCATCGCCAAGAATTCCGACATCAAAGAGGCTGACCTCGTCGCAGCTCTCGACAAGCCTGAAGACCTCGGGCTTCCGAAGGTCGCCAACCTGAACCCCGAGGGTTACCTCTTCCCGGCGACATATGAGGTTCCTCCGGGAATGACGGCAAAGCAGCTTCTCAAGATCATGGTCAAGAAGACCATCGACGTCTCCAAGTCACTCAACATCGAGACGCGGGCACAGGCGCTCGGCTACACGACCGAGCAGATCCTCACCGTCGCCAGCATCTTGGAGTACGAGGCCAAGAAGGACGAGGACTACCCGAAGGTCGCGCGTGTGCTCTACAACCGACTCGCCAAGCCGATGCGCCTGCAGCTGGACTCGACCGTGTCGTACGTCAGCCAACGTGAAGGTGACGTGTTCACGACGCCGGAGGAGCGGGCCGATCCGTCGAAGTACAACACCTACACCAACGACGGACTGCCTCCCGGTCCCATCGGGTCACCGGGTGAGAAGACGATCGAGGCGGCACTCAACCCTGCAGAGGGTTCGTGGCTCTACTTCGTTGCGGTCAATCTTGAGACGGGCGAGACGATCTTCTCCAACACGCTCGGCGAGCACAACCGAGCGGTCGCGAAGTTGCAGGAATACTGCCGCGGCACAGACGTCTGCTGATGCGCTGCGCCGTGATCGGCTCGCCGATAGCCCACTCGCTGTCGCCGGCGATGCATCGTGCCGCGTACGTCGAGCTGGGGCTCGACTGGACGTACGAAGCCGTGCTCGTCGAGGAGGCTGACCTGCAACAGTTCCTTGGATCGCTGGGGGACGACGTTCGCGGCCTTTCCGTGACTGCACCGCTCAAGCGTCGACTCGCTGAGCTCATTGGGGTGGGCGGGGGGCCGCCGCTCGGCGTTGCCAACACCGTGTTGATCGACGACGGGGCCCTCAGTGTTCACAACACCGATGTGCCGGGCGCGGTCAATGCACTCGTTGAGCGCGGGATCGACGACTTGTTGACGGCTCGGATCCTTGGCGGCGGAGCAACGGCCGCTTCCATCGCCTATGCATTGTCGACGTTGGGCGTCACGCAGGTCGAGTTCGTCGTACGTGACCGCGCGCGAGCTGAGATGGCCATTGATGTCGCCACGACCGCCGGGGTGGCAGCGACGACGCGCATGATTGATGAGCCGTTGTTGGACAGGGTCGACCTGTTGGTGTCGACCGTCCCAGCGGAAGGGGTCAACGGTCAGGTGCACGAGCTCGTCGAGGCGGCGCGTGCCGTGTTTGACGTCATTTATGATCCATGGCCGTCGAACCTGATATCCGCCGCCGAAGAGGCGAAGACTCCGCACGTGACCGGGCTGGACCTGCTCGCCCATCAGGCCGCACTTCAGGTCGAGCTGATGACCGGCGACCCGGTTTCTCCACAACTGTTGCGCGACGCAGCGCTGACAGAGCTCACCGCTCGTTAGTCTGCGAGCGTGACTGTCGCCCTTGCCGCTTTCGCCGCTGCCCTCGTCGGCGCGACCGGACCCTGGGTCCTGCGGCGGATGCCCGAGCCGGAAAAGCCGCACGCCGACAAGATCCCGTACGCCGCGCTTGCCGATGCGCGAGGTCTCACCCCTGCTCTTGCCGTTGCTGCGGCAGTGATGGCAGGTCTCGTGGCTTGGCGCATCGATCGTCCCGAGCTACTGCCTGTCTGGGTGCTGGTCGCAGGTGTCGGTTCGTGGCTCACCTACATAGATTGGCGGACCAAGTTGCTGCCGCTGGTGATCGTCGGGCCGACGTATGTTGCAACCGTGCTGCTCGTGGGCCTTGGCGCACTGCTGCTGCATGACGTTCACGTGTTCACCCGCGCACTGGTGGCAAATATCGTCGTCTACGTCATCTTTCGGGTGCTCTACTGGCTTGGCGGTCGATTCTTCGGCGGCGCGTTCGGGTATGGCGACGTGCGCCTTTCTGGTGTCCTGGCGCTCGCTCTGGGCGCCCTTGGTGCCAGCGAAGTCTACGTCGGAATGTACGCCGGGTTCATCCTCGGCGCAGTGCTCGGCGTCCTGCTGTCGCTATTGCGGATCATTGATTCAAAGGGCTACGCCTTCGGTCCCTACATGGTTGTGGGAGCCGTGATAGGCGCCGCTTGGGGATCGGTGGTCTACACGGTTTGAGTGCCTGACATCAGTGACGAGTGGCGCGTGGGAGAATTGCTCGTATGCTCCGTTGGCTCACAGCAGGTGAATCTCACGGCCCCGCTCTGGTGGCCGTGCTCGAAGGTCTGCCTGCAGGCGTGGAGGTCACCAGCAAGGACATCCAGGCTGCGCTCGCGCGGCGCCGCCTTGGCCATGGTCGCGGGGCCCGGATGGCCTTCGAGGCCGATGAGCTCGAGCTGGTCGGAGGCATCCGTCACGGCGTCACGATGGGCAGCCCGATCGCGCTGCGCATCGGCAACAGCGAATGGCCCAAGTGGGAGCAGGTCATGTCGGCCGATCCAGTGGACGCTGACGTGCTCGACGGGCTGAAGCGAAACGCGCCGCTGACCCGCCCGAGGCCAGGTCACGCTGACCTTGCGGGCATGCAGAAGTACGGCTTTGACGAGGCGCGCCCGATCCTTGAGCGCGCCAGCGCGCGCGAGACGGCTGCACGTGTCGCTCTTGGCGAGATCGCCGCCCAGTTCATCGAGCAGACCACTGGTGCCAGGGTCGTCTCGCACGTGGTCGAGCTCGGCACCGTGCGCGCTCCTGCAGGCGTGATCCCGAGCCACCGCGACGTCGAAGCACTCGACGCCGATCCGGTCCGCTGCTTCGATCCGTCGGCGAGCGAGGCGATGGTTGCCGAGATCGACGCTGCGCACAAGGACGGCGACACGCTTGGCGGCGTCGTAGAGGTCATCGTCGAGGGTCTGCCACCCGGACTTGGCTCACATACGCATTGGGACAAGCGCCTTGACGGTCGACTCGCCGCGGCGTTGATGGGTATCCAGGCGATCAAGGGTGTTGAGCTCGGTGACGGTTTCGAGCTCGCCCGCACCCGCGGATCGCAGGCTCATGACGAGATCATCCCGACTGACGACGGCATCCGTCGCACCTCGGGCCATGCGGGTGGCACCGAAGGCGGCATGACGACGGGCGAGATCTTGCGCGTGCGTGCCGCCATGAAGCCGATAGCCACGGTGCCCAAGGCGCTACGCACGATTGACGTCGAGACGGGTGAGGAGGCGCGTGCCCATCACCAGCGCTCGGACGTCTGTGCAGTCCCGGCGGCCGGTATCGTCGCCGAAGCGATGGTCGCCCTCGTGGTCGCCGACGCGATCATCGAGAAATTCGGTGGAGATGCCGTCGAGGAGACCCGTCGAAACGTCGAGGGCTACCTCGCCAACCTGAGGCACCGTTGAGTCCAACCGTGGTGTTCGTTGGCCCTCCTGGTGCCGGCAAGAGCACAGTCGCCGAGATCGTGGCCGGACGGCTGGGTGTGGACGTGCGTGACACCGACGCCGACATCGAGGCGAGCCAGGGCGTCAGCATCCAGGACATCTTCATCGATCAGGGCGAGTCGCATTTCCGTGCTCTTGAGGAGAAAGCCGTCGCGGCGGCGCTCGCCGAGCACGAAGGCATACTCGCGCTGGGCGGTGGCGCCGTGCTCAGCGACAAGACGCGCGCGTTGCTCAAGGAGCATTCAGTGATCTTCCTGGACGTGGGTCTGGCAGCAGGCGTGTCCAGGGTCGGACTGAACGGCAATCGACCGCTCCTGCTCGGCAATGTCCGCTCGCAGATGAAGAACCTCATGGATCGCCGACGCCCGTTGTATGACGAGGTGGCTCGATTCACGATCGACACTGACAAGCTTGACGCCGTCAAGGTCGCGGACCGGGCCATCACGCTGATCAAGGGAGACCGATGACCACCCGGCTCACGGTGCCGACCGACCACCCGTACGACGTGGTGATCGGCAACGGCGTACACGAAGAGCTGCGCGGACTGATCGGGTACGGACTGGGCGTCCTGCGTGTGGCGATCATCCACGCTCCAGAGATGCGTGACCAGGCCGAACAGCTGCGCAAACCGCTGGTCGCTGACTCGCTCGACGTGCACCTGATCGAGGTTCCGGACAGTGAGCGGGCCAAGACCGCTGAGGTGCTCACATTCTGTTGGAAGGTCTTGGGTGAGCTTGGATTCACCCGATCGGATGTCATCGTTGGCCTCGGCGGCGGCGCGACCACCGATCTCGCGGGCTTCGTTGCGGCCAGCTGGCTTCGCGGCGTCAGGTTCGTCAACGTACCGACAACGGTGCTCGGCATGGTTGACGCGGCCGTCGGTGGCAAGACCGGCATCAACACCGCGGAGGGCAAGAATCTCGTTGGCGCATTCCACGAGCCCGCGGGCGTGCTGTGCGATCTTGACGTGCTCAGCACGCTCCCGGCAGCTGAGCTTCGCAGCGGCATGGCCGAGATCGTCAAGTGCGGCTTCATCGCCGATCCGACCATCCTCGAGCTGATCGAGGCCGCGCCCGAGACGGTCACCGATGCGACCTCGTCGATCGTTGCGGAGCTGATAGCCAAGGGCATCGCAGTGAAGGCGAATGCAGTCGCCGGGGACCTGCACGAGACGGCAACGCACGAGGTGATCGGCCGCGAGGCCCTCAACTACGGCCACACCTTTGGTCACGCGGTCGAACGGTTCGAGGGCTATCGCATCCGTCACGGTGAGGCCATCTCGATCGGCATGGTCTATGTCG
>CAZWZC010000047.1:0-20033 GCA_964638755.1 uncultured Aeromicrobium sp.
GCATGCCCTCGTGGCCCATCGAGATGCCGTCGGACACCGAGATGGTGCCGAACTCGAGGGGGTAGCCACCTGCGTTGTGCACGCCGGTCTTGACCGCCTTTGCCAGCCGGTCGAGCGAAAGGTTGCAGGGCGTGATCTCATTCCAGCTCGACGCCACTCCGATCTGCGGCTTCTCCCAGTCGTCGTCGCCCATCCCCACGGCACGCAACATGCCGCGCGATGCAGTTGCCTCGAGCCCGTCGGTGACGGTGCGGCTGCGCGGTTTGATGTCGATGGGAGATGCCATGCGCTAAGGGTACGACTGAGTGTGCGGGCGTCAGATCGTGGCTGGGCCATCGCTCAGAACAGTGGTACGAACAGCAACGCGAGTCCCCAACTGGAGAAGCTGCCGACGAGGACGTACTCGGCTCGAAGGCCGTCGGGCTTGTCGCGCGAGATCTCGGGAAACCGAAGGATGCCCTTGGCCGCGACTACCCCGGCAATTGCCGCGAGGTTGCCTGTCAGGGCGCACGCGAAAACGAACCACCGCTCCAACGGTCCAAGCACGCGACCACCCTGGATGTCGTCTCCCTGGGCCAGGACACGTGGTCCGGTGAGCGAGAGGACTTCACGTACGACGACGTTGGCTGCGCTGGTGAGAAACAGCACGACGCCAAGTCCAAGCGCGAACCGATCGACCGAAACTGTTGCGAGAGAGGGGACCGCGAGGTCGTCATACCAACCCTGGATCGGCACGTCCCTGAACCTCAGGTGCCCGGACAGAGCGACGAGCACGACGCTGTAGACGCCGAGAAGGGTGATGCCGGCCACCGAATCGCTCCGAGCGGCGACGATCCACACAAAGACAACGATTCCCAGGAGCGGTGCGAGCCAGAGCGTGTGCCATCCCGCGCCGACCAGCAGAAGTCCGAGAACCACCACAACCAGACCCGAGAAGATGCGTCGGCCCACGAGGTCGGCCACGCCGACTGCCGCCAGCAGCACCGCCAAGGCACTCATCGAGGAACCTCCGCAATCGATTCGATCAGAACGCTGATGCCGGCGCGATGACGCTGTGACACCGCTGAGGTCGAAATGCCTTCAGCCTCGGCGATCTGGGCGAGCCTCTTGCCGTCGAGCACCCCGAGCGCAATGCGTCGCTGCCGGCCGTCGAAGTCAGTGACCAAGGTGTCTCGACACAACAGGTAGGCATTCACCACATCCCCCTTCTGCGACCCCTCGCGTACGATCCGCGTTCGCAGGCCGGGGAAGTGGCGTCCCTTCGCTCTGACGTCATCGATCGCCTCCCGTGCGGACCACCATGCCTGACCGTCCTGGGTGAGACCGTACGCGGAGCGACCGACGATTTCCAGCGCTCCGACACCGATACCGAAACGACAATCCATGCCTTCTGGAAGTGCCAGTCTGACGAGTGCTGTCGCGTATAGCGCGGAGTGCAGGTCGCCATAGACGCCTTGGAGCTCATCGCCGATCGTCGGCTCGAGCTTCTGGAGTGCGGTGACCCGTCTGTTCACGATGTCCAAGGCTGCGAGCAGCTGCGCCTGCGCCTCAGCCCGCGATGTCTGCTCCCGCGAACCCACCAGATCGCCGATCAAGGCGTAGCAAAGTGAAGTGTTTTGCTTCATTTGTGAATTATGAAGCGTTTTGCTTCATTTTGCAACTTTCAAGGAGATTGCTTCATCGCTAGGATGATGAGCGTGTCCATCGCCCTCGCCTCTGCCACCGACTTCCATCAGCTCGATTACGATCTTCCCCTGCTCATCGCGGCGGCGGCCGAGCGCGGAATCGCCGCCGAGGTCGCGATCTGGGACGATCCTTCGGTCAACTGGTCGGCGTACGACTCGGTGATCGTGCGTTCGTGCTGGGACTACATCACCCGACTCGACGAGTTTCTGGCGTGGACCGCCTCGGTGCCCCGCCTTCACAACAGCCACGAGGTCATCAGGTGGAACACCGACAAAATCTACCTGCGCGAGCTCAAGGCGGCCGGCGTGCCGATCATCGAGACGCATTGGAACATCACCTCGGACCACGATCTCAGCACCCACGAGGAGTGGGTCGTCAAGCCGACGGTCTCGGCCGGATCACGCGACACCGCACGGTGGACCTCTCCGGACGACGTCTACGCACATTCCAGCGAACTCATCGCTGCAGGTCGTACGTCGATGACCCAGCCCTACATCGCCTCGGTCGACGACGAAGGTGAGACAGCGATGCTGTTTCTCGGCGGTGCCTACTCCCATGCGATCCGCAAGGGGGCGATCCTGACCCGCGGCGAAGGCATACGCCAGGATCGTGACGGCCGGGGCGAGAATCCCACCGTACGTGAGCCAACAGCAGCGCAGCACGAGCTCGCCGCGCAGGCCCTCGCGGCCACAGAGCAGATCCTCGGCAAGAAGATCAACCTGACGTACGCGCGCGTCGACCTGGTCACCGCGGCCAACGGATCGCCGATGATCATCGAGCTCGAGCTGACCGAGCCCAGCCTCTTCCTGCCATGGGCGCCGGAGGGTGCCGGCCGGCTCATCGACTCGATCGCTGCAACGATCTAGGTCCTACATCGCCGCGCGCTCCGGCAAGCCATTCGGGTGCGCCTCGAGCCATTTGCGACCCGCCGCATGACCGGAGTCGAACAGGTGTTGCTGCTGCTCAGGAGTCAGGTCGAAGTCAGTCCACTTGATGCCACTTGGCCTGGCGAAGATGCTGCGCTCCACATTGGCCGGGTCGTGGACGTGACGTACCTGGGTGGAGTCGACCGTCGTGTAGACCAGACTCAGGATCATCGAGATCGGCCCCTTGATCGGCTTGGCGAGCTCCTGCTCGCTGGACGGTGAGCTGAGCCGGATGCCAAGTGTCGGCCAGCGGCTGGGCAAGCCGTCGTCGCGGTCGAAGATCTCAATGGGGTAGCTCCGCAGCAGTGATCCGTCAGCCAGGGTGGACAAGCCGTACCGGCCGCGCAGGGTCACCGGTTCGAACATGAACGGGATCGCTGCCGACGCGCGTACAGCCCGCGCGACGGAGTAGGAGTCAGGGTCGACTCCGTACTCCCTGAGGTCCCACGGAAGGTACATCAGTTGTTGTCGCGAGAGGTCGCTGGCGGTGACCACGAGTCGATATGACTGCTCAGGTTCGAGCGCCGAGCCGGGGTCAGGGAAGACGAGGTCGCCAAACGCGTGGACACCGAGGTCGGCGAGGACGCCTCGCGTCCAGTCCTCGAGGTACTTGCCGCGATACATCCCTTGGTTGAGCACGATGCCGAATCCGTTGGCAATGGCGGGCCACCAGCGAAACGCCCTCCCCGGACCCCTGCGATCCAGCATCTTCGTGTAGTCGAGCGTGCGCATGATGTCGTCGACGCGGCTCATCGACTCGTTGCGTTGCTGCATCGCGACGATGATGGCCCCGACCAGCGCACCCGCAGACGAACCCGCGACTCGTTCAAATCGATAGCCATCCTCGGCGAGAGCGACAGCCGCTCCGACCAGCGCGATGCCCTTGACTCCCCCGCCCTCGAGCACGAGGTCGGCCTTCTTCGGCGTGGTCCCTGGCGCTGCGTCGGGTGGGAGTGTGGCCATACCTCAACTCTACGGATGAACGAATGCGACAATTCACGGCGTGACCACCCCTACGGCGTTCGTCCGCTACTTCGACGTCATCAGCGCCGACGGTACGAGGTTGCGGGCCTGGACCAATGATGCCGACGGGCCGCCCGTGCTGTTGTCGAATGGTCTTGGCACCAACCCGCACGCGTGGCCCTCGCTCCTGAAACCCGACTGCGGCGTGAGGGTCATCTCGTGGAATCACCGCGGCACCAGCGGGTCGGACCGCCCCGTCGACGGCCGAGTCGACCTCGATGCCTTCGTGGAGGATGCTCTGGCCGTCATGGACCACGCAGGGATCGCCACAGCGACGATCGCCAGCTGGTCGGCCGGTGTCACGATCGCGTTCGAGCTCGCCGGACGCCATCCCGAGCGGGTCAACGGCATTCTCGCCGTCGCCGGAGTGCCCGGCAACACGTTCGCCACGATGCTCGCGCCGATCAAGGTGCCGCCGTTCATTGCCAAAAAGGTCATGGTCGGGCTTGCCCGTTCGGGCGGACTGTCCGGACCTGTGCTCGCGCCGATCATCAAGCGGGTCCCGTGGACCAACGCGACGGCCAACATGCTGCGCTGGTCACGGGTCATCAACCCTGCCGCCGATCCGGGTGAGCTGCGGACGTTGCTTCAGGAGTTCTGCACGACTCATCCGTCGTGGTACGCCAAGCTGGCCCTCGGTGTCTCCGAGCACCAGCGCGTGTCGTTGTCTTCGATCGCCGTTCCCGTGACGTTCCTGGCGGGCAAATGGGACATGCTGACCGGCGCGCGCGACATGCTGTCAGCGTCGAAGCGGGTCGACGGGTCGCGCTATCGCGAACTGGCGTCGACCCACTTCATCCCGGTCGAGTTCCCAGAAATCGTGCTGGAGGAGCTCAAGTTCCTGCTCGGCCGCATCGACCGTTAATCGGCGACTCCACCCTTTTGTCTGGGCTTCGCAACGGTGTGCCAGGCGTCGTCCATCAGGTCAGCCACCATGTCCCAGTCCGTTGTCTCATCCAGTCTGATGCCGATCCAACCTCGAGGACCGAAATACGGCGGTAGGAAGTACGTCTCCGGATCCTCATCGAGCAACGGTTGCCGGGCACCCTCTGGGCAGGCGAGCCAGAGCGCAAACCAGCTGACCCCGTCATGGTGGTCCATGAATGCCGCGAACTGCGGTGACCTCTCGATGAACCACCCGGGGTGTCCGTGACTGATCCGCTCGGTCGCGAGCGGCTGGTGCATCGCGATCCCACGGGCTCGCGCCAGCAGCTCATCCATGGGAGTCAGCTGAGCTTTTCGAGGATCAGCTCGCGTACGCGGCCGGCATCAGCCTGACCGCGCATCTCCTTCATCACCGCACCGATCAAGGCACCCGCGACGCCGAGGTTGCCGCCGCGGATCTTCTCAGCCGCGTCGGGATCAGCCTCGATCGCCCGGTCGACCGCCGCACCAAGAGCGCCGTCGTCGGAGACGACCTCGAGCTTGCGGCTGACCACGACTTCCTCGGCGGTGCCTTCGCCCGAGATGACGCCGTCGAACACCGAGCGAGCGAGCTTGTCGTTGATACGCCCGGAATCGATCAGCGCCTGGATCTCGGCCACCTGAACCGGCGTGATGCCGAGGGTGTCGAGGTCCGCGCTGGCTTCGTTGGCGCGTCGGGCCATCTCGCCGAGCCACCACTTCTTGGCTGCCTGCGGCGTCGTGCCGGCTTCGACCGTTGCGACGATCAGGTCGAGCGCGCCGGCGCCGATCGTGTCGCGCATGTCGAGGTCGGAGAAGCCCCAGTCGGCCTGAAGGCGCGCACGGCGTTCGGCCGGCGGCTCGGGCAGCGTGCCACGCAGCTGCTCGACCCACTCACGCGACGGCGAGACCGGGGCGAGGTCGGGCTCAGGGAAGTAGCGGTAGTCGTCGGCATCAGACTTCTCGCGGCCCGACGACGTCGTGCCGGTGTCCTCGTGGAAGTGGCGGGTCTCTTGGGTGACCTTGCCGCCTGCGTCGAGGATTCCTGCGTGGCGGGAGACCTCGTACCGAACGGCACGCTCGACGGACCTGAACGAGTTGACGTTCTTTGTCTCCGACCGGGTGCCGAGGGTGTCTGAACCCGCGGGCTTGAGCGACAGGTTGACGTCGGCTCGCAGAGATCCCTGATCCATGCGTACGTCCGAGACGCCAAGTCCACCGATCAAGTCACGGACGTGTGAGACGTACGCCCGGGCGACGGCGGGTGCCTTGTCGGCGGGCACCTCGATCGTGCGGGTGACGATCTCGATCAGCGGGATGCCGGCACGGTTGTAGTCGACCAGCGAGTAGTCGGCGCCCTGGATGCGACCCGTCGAGCCGCCGACGTGCAACGACTTGCCGGTGTCTTCCTCCATGTGGGCGCGCTCGATGTCAATCCGATATGTCTCGCCCTCCACCTCCACCTCGACATGGCCGTCGAACGCGATCGGCTCGTCGTACTGCGACGTCTGGAAGTTCTTGGGCATGTCGGGATAGAAGTAGTTCTTGCGCGCGAACCGGCACCATTCGGCAATCTCGCAGTTGAGCGCCAGGCCCATGCGGATTGCCGATTCGATGGCCTTGGCGTTGACGACCGGTAGCGCGCCCGGCAGGGCGAGGCATACGGGGCAGGTCTGCGTGTTGGGCTCGGCGCCGAATTCGGTCGGGCACCCACAGAACATCTTGGTGGCGGTGTTGAGCTCGATGTGGATCTCTAACCCGAAAACTGGGTCATAGCGCGTAATGGCTTCATCAAACGGCACAAGGAGCCTAGCCATGTCGGTACTCAACTCATCACCTCCAGTTCAGGAGCCTGGGCAAGCAACGGTCCGTCCCACTTCTCCTCGAGCATCCGCTCGAGCGCAGCACCGGCGTTGTAGAGCCGGTCGTCAGCCTTTTGCGGCGCCAGAAACTGCAATCCCACGGGGAGGTTGTCTTCGTCGGCGAGACCAATCGGCAGCGACAATCCGGGGATGCCGACGAGGTTCGCCGGGATCGTGGCGACATCTTGGAGATACATCGACAGCGGGTCGTCGAGCTTGTCGCCCAGTGCAAATGCAGTCGTCGGCGAGGTCGGCGAGACCAGCACGTCGACCTCAGAGAACGCAGCTGCGAAGTCACGGGCGATCAGCGTGCGTACCTTCTGCGCAGAGCCGTAATAGGCGTCGTAGTAGCCGCTGGAGAGCGCGTAGGTGCCCAGGATGATGCGGCGTTTGACCTCGTCGCCGAAGCCTGCGTCGCGGCTCGATGCCATGACCTGTTCGGCGCTCGGGTCGTCGTTGCCGTCTGGCGGCACACGGACCCCGTAACGCATCGCGTCGAAGCGGGCGAGGTTGCTGCTCGCCTCGCTCGGCATCACCAGGTAATAGGCAGCGACGGCGTGCTCGAGGCTCGGCAACGAGACCTCAACGACCTCGGCGCCGGCGCCGGTCAACAGTCCAACCGCCTCATCGAAGCGCGTCCGCACGCCGGGCTGGAACCCGTCGCCGCCCAGCTCGGTGATGATGCCGACCTTGAGGCCCTTGACGTCGGCGCGGCGAGCGGCGGTGACCACCGCTGGCACTGCCTCGTCGATGCTTGTCGAATCGCACGGATCGTGGCCACCGATGAGCTCGTGCAGGAGGGCCGCGTCGAGCACCGAGCGGGTGACCGGGCCGGCCTGGTCGAGGCTGCTGGCAAGGGCGACGAGTCCGTAGCGGCTGACCCCGCCGTACGTCGGCTTCACGCCCACGGTGCCCGTCAGTGCACCGGGCTGGCGGATCGAGCCTCCGGTGTCGGTGCCGATCGCGAGCGGCGCTTCGAATGCCGCGACAGCAGCGGCCGAGCCACCGCCCGAGCCACCAGGGCTGCGGGTCGTGTCCCACGGGTTGAAGGTCGGCCCGTATGCGGAGTGCTCGGTCGACGAGCCCATTGCGAACTCGTCCATGTTGGTCTTGCCGAGGATCGGCAGTCCGGCGGCCTTGATGTGCCGGGTGATCGTGGCGTCGTACGGCGGGATCCAGCCTTCGAGGATCTTCGAGCCGCAGGTCGTCGGCAGACCGGCCGTCGCGACGATGTCCTTGACCGCGATCGGCACACCGGCGAGGGCGTGCAGCTTCTCGCCCTCGTTGCGACGTGCATCGATTTCGGCAGCGGTGGCGAGAGCACCCTCGGCATCGACGTGCAGGAATGCATGGATCGCGCCGTCGACCGCGGCAATGCGGTCCAGGTGCGCCTGGGTCGCCTCGACCGAGGAAACGCCGCCCGACGAAAGGGTTTGCGACAGCTCGTCGGCCGACATCTGTGTCAGGTCACTCGTGCTCATTCGTCACCCAGTATCTTGGGCACGCCGAAGCGTCCCTGGTCCGAGGCCGGGGCCATCGCAAGCGCCTCGTCCTGGGTGAGGCTTGGGCGCACGACGTCGTCGCGGAACACGTTGTTGACCGGGACCGGGTGGCTCATGGCTTCCACGTCATCTCCTGCGGCCTGCTGCACTGCGGCGACGTACTCAAGGATCGACGGGAGCTCGGTGACGAGGTGGTCGAGCTCGGCGTCAGTCAGCTCGATGCGCGCGAGGCCAGCGAGGTGGGCGACGTCGCCGCGTGAGATGCCCAGGGGCTCAGACATACAGTTCCTTGACGTGGGATTTCGGGGGTACCGAACCATCGTAGTGAGTGCGCACGACCTGAAAGGATGCTGGCATGGCCTCTGAGCGAATCTTCCAGTTCAGCAACGGCCGCTACACCTTCGACGTGATCGACAGCGGCCCACTTGACGGCACCCCGGTCGTCCTGCTGCATGGCTTCCCACAGCGCGCGGCTGCGTGGAAATCCGTCGCCGAGCACCTGCACGAGCGTGGGCTGCGCACGTATGCACCAGATCAGCGCGGCTACTCCCCCGGCGCCCGCCCACGTACGCGCTGGGGCTATCGCGGCTCGCAGCTGAAAGCCGACATCCTGAAGCTGATCGCCGACATCGGTGGACCGGTTCACCTCGTCGGCCACGACTGGGGCTCCGCCGTCGGTTGGGCCGTCGCTGGCCACGCCCCCGATCTCATCTCCTCCTACACGGCTGTCTCGGTTCCGCACCCCGCCGCATTCATGCGTTCGATGCTAACCAGCAATCAGCTGCTGAAGTCGTACTACATGGGTATCTTCCAGCTTCCCCTCGTCCCCGAGCTGGTGTTGAAGCAGCATTCCGCAGGCAAGGTGCTGCGCAAGGCCGGAATGACCCGCGAGATGGTCGCGACCTTCAAGACCGACATGGTCGAGTCCGGCGCGCTGACCGGTGGTCTTGGTTGGTACCGCGGGCTCCCGTTCACCTCCCCTGGCGAGATCGGCGACAAGATCACGGTGCCGACAACGCTGGTGTGGAGCTCAGACGACGTTGCGCTTGGGCGCAAGGGCGTCGAGCTCACCGAGCGGTATGTGTCTGGTCCGTATGAGCTTGAGATCTACGAAGGTCTGACGCACTGGCTGCTCGACGAGGCGCCTGAGCGGCTCGCCGCGAGCATCGCAAAACGCATCGGCGTCTAGTCCGGAGCCGGTGCGAGGTGTGCGTGCACCTGCGACACCGCTGCAGCACCTTCGCCGCTGGCCGAGGCAACACGCTTCATCGAGCCCGAACGGACATCACCAGCCGCAAAAATCCCGGGAACCGTCGTCTCCAGCGGGGCTGGCGGCAATCCGTCAACCCACATCGCCTTGGGGACATCGCGTCCTGTCAGGATGAAGCCGTTCGCATCGCGAGCGAGCTCGTCGGGCAACCAATCACATCCCGGCTCGGCACCGAGCAGCAAGAACAAACCGTCTGCGGAAAGGCGCTCGACGCTGTTGGCCTCCAGGTCAATCCACTCGAGGCGACCTTCACCGCCGCCGCCGACGATGCGTGAGCCGGTGCGCACGGTGATCCCGCGATGAGTCGCAATCTCATCGACGAGATAGGCCGACATTGTCTCCTCGAGCGTCGGGCGGCGTACGACGATTGTCACGCTGCGGGCAAACCGGGCGAGGTGGATCGCTGCCTGGCCCGAGGAATTTCCGCCTCCGACGACGAACACGTCGCGCCCTTCCATCTCCCGCGCCACGCTAGTCGCAGCCCCGTAATGTACGCCAAGCCCGACCAGGTCCTCGATCGCGGCGACACCGAGCCGCCGATAGCGGACGCCACACGCGATCAGCACCGAGCGCGTCCTTATGACACCGTCACCATAGGAAACGTCGAGCACGTCGCCGGCGACCAATCCGTCCACGGCGCGACCCAGATAGATGCGGGCGCCGAAGCGGGTGGCCTGCAGACGCGCTCGGAAGGCGAGGCGCATACCGGAGATCCCTCGTGGGAAGCCAAGATAGTTGCGGATCATCGAACTCGTACCGGCTTGCCCGCCAACTGCTTCGGACTCGAGCAAGACGGTCTGCAAACCCTCCGACGCACCGTAGACCGCTGCTGCCAGCCCCGCCGGGCCTGACCCGATCACCAAAAGATCGGCAATGTAGTCATCGCCGAGATCGGCCGGCGATCCGTAGAACGTCGTCGCCACGAGGTTCTCATGTGCGCCGCCAATGGCCGGACGACCGAACGCCTTGACGATGGGGAGTTTCGCGTCGCCTCCAAGCTCGGCCAGGAGTTCGCGCCCGACCTCGCTGTCTGGTGGATACCGGGTCCACGGCGCACCCATCCGGTCGAGGAAGTCGCGGATCCCGATGAACGCGAGCTGGTTCCCATCGGTGACGATCCTCACACCCGCGACCTCAGACGTTGCCGTGGACGTCGCCCACTCCGACAGGTATTCAGCGATTGCGGTATGGAACTCCTCGTCGCGCGGTCCCTGCGGGATGATCAGGTACGTGTCGAGCCGCCCCACCGCCAGCGCCGGTCGCAGTGCCTCAAGCGACTTCTGAAACGACCCGAACGGTGTCAGGACGATCCGCTTGCTGCTCGGCGAGACGGTGCGCAGCACGTCAAGGACGTCGACCGCGTCGATGTCGAGGTCAATTTCGACTCCTATCAGCGCGATGGGCTGCCCCCCGGCGATCAACGATGCTGCGTAGTCAGTGATACGGAGGACATCTGTGACGACCCGTATGTCGTAGTCGCGGCCGTAGCGGTTGGCGAACTCCTGATCGAAGACTGCGCAGCTCTCATCGGTTGCAACCAGCAGGATCACGGGTCGCGGTCGCGGCAGCTCGGTCATAGCCAGAAAGTACCGGACCGGCCGACGGGGTCTAGGCCGCTGGCGACGGCCGCAACCTCAGGATTCGCGGTGTCGCCAGACTGCTCAATGCATCCTGCAGGAGTCGCGCGACGAGCTCAGGAGCAAGCCCGAGGACATCAGCGGCCCGCCGGTACGTATGACCGCCGTACCTGCAAAGACCGAGCGCGGCACGCTGGTCGGCCGGAAGACCGTGTATCTCGTGCAGCATCTGCGCCCTCGTCGACCTCCCCGCCGGCTCACCTGACAGAGCGGGGCTTCCCCATCCAATCCAAGCGACATAGACGCCGGACGAGAGCTCTTGGAGCGAGCTTGGCCCGAGTCCGTACGTCATGATCGCCTGGACAACCAGTTCCTGTGCCAGCTCGGTGTCGTCGGTGAGAACCGTGGCTAGCAGGTGGAGCTCCTTCCCGTACGCCTTGTAGGTCGATGCCGCCGGCCCAGACCGCGCGACCCACAGGCTCCGCCATGGACCTCTGGCACTGCTCGGGATCTTGGTCCCGTGCCGGTCTGTCAGCCTCGTCATGGAGTGCTCCCTTGCCTTCTAGCTCCCACCACCACACTGGCCGCGAGACTCGGAAAGCGGAAGACCGAAACCTATGCATTGCTGCGGTCCAGCTCGACCCCTGGAGGGGGCACAAACCACCCCATGTGACCCGCATGCTGTCATGGTGGACGTAGGGATGGATCCGAACGCTTCTACCGAATGGGCAACCGTGACCGCAATCGTGTGGACCGAAGCGCCAGCGGGGGACGGTCCAGCCATCAAGCAGGTCAGCGAGCTGCTGGGAGTGCCCGCGCCGACCTTGCGGTCATGGGAGCGGCGCTATGGGATACCCATGACCTCGCGAAGTGCTGGCGGCCATCGCCGCTATGCCGAGGACGAGCTAAACCAGATCCGCCTGATGCGTGACGAGATAGCACGGGGCAAACGAGCCGCGGAGGCAGCACTCGCGGTCAGGTTGCTGCTCGATCAAGCCAACCCCGGCCACAGACGAATCAACCAAATTCTCGTTGGAGCTGAGCAGCGGGACTCAAAGACGATCCGCGCACTTCTTGACGACGCGCGAGAGTCGATGAGCTTGGGCGCAGCCATCGATGAAGTGCTCATGCCGGCACTGCGACAGATCGGCGCCTGGTGGGAGATCGGGCGTTGTGATGTCCCGCAGGAGCGCATCCTGACCGAAACCTCTCGCGGCTGGCTTGCACAGCTGACGGCGTTCATGCCGTTGGACACGTACGAGCCGCCGATCCTGTTGGCCTGTGGGCCGCGCGACATGCACACGGTCGGCCTTGAGGCATTGGCAGCGCTCCTGGCGGAGCAACGACGAGGGAGCCGCGTCCTCGGGGCTCAGACGTCCGAGCTGACGTTGGTGACTGCTACCAGAGCGACCGCTGCTGCCGCAGTAGTCGTGGTCTCGCAGCTGCGTACTCACCGTCGGGTCGCTGTTGAGTCCCTGCGTGCTGCTGACGCGACGGGGACGCCTGTGTTCTACGCCGGAAATGCTTTCGCATTCGAGGGAGACCGCCGCGACGTTCCGGGGACATACCTGAGCGACACGTTTTCTGTTGCCACCCGCACCATTCTCAACTCGCTGCACGCCAGCACTCCTCACATGCCCCAGCACGTTGCCTGACCCACTGGTCCTAGGCTGCTCAGATGACCAACCAACCCGCCATCGGCGCACGAGACCTGATCGCGTTCGTGTGCGAGCTCGTCATGCTGGTGCTGCTGGTCGCGGCCGGTCACGGCATGGCATCAGGCTGGCGGGGCTGGGCTTTTGGGCTCTTCCTGGCATTGGTCGCGATCGGGATCTGGTCGCAGTGGATGGCGCCAACGTCGTTGCGTCGACTTTCGAATCCGCAGCGGTTCATCGTGCAGGTCATGCTGTTCATCGCCGTGGCGCTGTATGCGGCCGCGGGGGGTCTTGCCTGGTGGGGCGTCGGCTTCGCCGTCATCGCGATCGCAGCCTTCGCATCACGCATCCGAACTGATCCGTAGCGGACAGTCCTTGCCTCACCACCCATGAGCGGTGAGGCAATCACCTATCCGCGGCGCTGATCGGTGCGTGGGTCACCGCACAACGGCAGGCGCCTGGTGCTGGTGAACCGACGAGCCTCGCGGTCAACCGGATCGACGAACGACAGCTCGGCGGCCAGCAGCTGTAGCGGACTGTCGAAGTCGTCAACCTCGATGTCGCGCACCGTCGGATAGATGGGGTCGTTGAGGATCGGGATGGCGAGATCGTTCATGTGGCGTCGCAGCTGATGGGTGCGACCCGTGCGTGGCGTCAGCCGATAGATGCCGAGGCCGTCCGACGATGACTCCAGCTCGATCAGCGTCTCGGCGTTCACGTCGGCACCAGCCACCACCTCGACCTGCCAGGAGCCACGGCGCTTCGCGATGTGGTTGCTCACCGTCAGCGGCAGCTTGAGATCTTCGCGAACAGGAGCCAGCGCCCGATACGTTTTCGTGACCAAGGTGTCCTGGAACAGCATCTGATATGGCCCGCGCCAGCGCCGCTCCGTCGCCAGCATCAGCAGGCCAGACGTCACCCGGTCGAGCCGGTGCAACGGCGAGACCTCTGGGAGCCCGAGCTCGTCACGCAGCCGAACGACGACGCTCTGCCGCACATGTCGGCCGCGCGGGATCGACGACAGGAACGCCGGTTTGTCCACGACAATCAACCGTTCGTCGCGGTGAACGATGTCGATCTTGCCCGGCACCTCGACCTCATCGACGAGATCACGATGAAACCAGACGAACGTGTGCGGTTTGTACGGGTCATCCGCTGCAACGGGTCGAAGGTCGTCGTAGACGAAGCGCTGATCGGCGAGCAGTCCATCAATGTCGACCCGTTCCGGCAACCGGCGCCGCAACCACTCGCCAATCGACTCCCACGGTGCATCTTGCACGCGGTCGGGAGTGCGCAGCCATGCCGCACCAAGTCCGTGACGCGGAGGCAGCGGTGAACGGGGCGGCACTCAGGCCATCACGTGCTCAAACATCTGGCGGGCCTTCGGCAAGGAGCTTCTCGAAACCGGCTTCGTCGAGGATCGGTCGACCAAGCTCCTCGGCCTTGTCTGCCTTGGACCCGGCGTTCTCGCCGACCACGACAAAGTCGGTTTTCTTCGATACCGAACCGGAGGCTTTGCCGCCCCGGGAGATGATCGCCTCCTTGACGGAGTCGCGGGTGAACCTTTCGAGCGAGCCAGTCACTACGATGGTCAAACCCTCGAGCGTGCGAGAGATCGACGCGTCGCGCTCGTCCTGCATGCGTACGCCAGCGGCCTTCCACTGGTCGACGATGGCCCGATGCCAGTCGACCTCGAACCACTCGACGACGGCCTCGGCGATGGTCGGCCCCACGCCTTCTGCCGCACCCAGCTGCTCGGCACTGGCATCACGGATCACCTGCATGTCGGCGAACTCCGTGGCCAGGGCTCGCGCAGCAGTCGGACCAACGTGCCTGATGGACAGTGCAACGAGCACCCGCCACAGCGGTTGGGTCTTGGCCTTCTCGAGGTTGTCCAGCAGCGCAATGCCATTGGCACTGAGGACTCGATCGCCGTCTTCGCCCTTCTTGGCGGCTCGCGTGTAGAGCGGGACCTTGAGCAGCTGTGCCTCGTCGAGAGCGAACAGCCCACCCTCGTCGACCAGCACTCCGGCATCGAGCAGCGCAATCGCGCCCTCCCAGCCGAACACCTCGATATCGAACGCCCCTCGTCCGCCGACGTGCGTCAATCGCTCACGCAGCTGCGACGGACACGTGCGGGAGTTGGGGCAACGGATGTCCTTGTCACCCTCGCGGGACGGGGCCAGCTTGGTACCGCACGCTGGGCAGTGCGTCGGCATGACGAACTCGCGCTCGGTGCCGTCGCGCAGCGCGACCACGGGCCCGACGATCTCGGGAATCACGTCGCCTGCCTTGCGGAGCACGACCATGTCGCCGATCAGGACACCTTTGCGCTTGACCTCGTGCTGGTTGTGCAGCGTCGCCATCTGTACCGTCGAGCCCGAGACACGGATCGGCTCCATGACACCGAATGGCGTGACACGTCCCGTACGACCGACGTTGACGGTGATGTCCAGAAGTCGGGTGTTGACCTCCTCAGGGGGGTATTTCCACGCGATCGCCCAACGCGGCGCACGCGAGGTCGAGCCCAGCCGGCCCTGCAGGGCAACCTGGTCGACCTTGACCACCACGCCATCAATCTCGTGCACCACGTCATGCCTGTGCTCGCCGTAGAAGTCGATGAATTCCTCAACTGCCTTGAGGTTTGGCACCACCTTGATGCGGTCGCTGGTGGGCAGTCCCCATGCCTTGAGCGCGTTATAGGCCTCACTCTGCCGTGTGGGTGAGAAGCCCTCGCGGTAGCCGATGCCGTGGCACACCATCGACAGCGGTCGGCTCGCGGTGACCGACGCGTCCTTCATGCGCAGGGTGCCGGCGGCAGCGTTGCGGGGGTTGGAGAAAGGCGTGTTGCCGGCCTCGCCCCACGCCCTGTTGAAGTCCTCGAACGCCTCGGTCGGGAAGAACACCTCGCCGCGGACCTCGACATAGACAGGGACGGGGTGCTTCTTGGAACCCTTGAGCTCGTGCGGGATGACACCGATCGTGCGGACGTTGTTGGTGACGTCCTCGCCGACGCGCCCGTCGCCCCGGGTGACGCCCCGGGTCAACACGCCCTCCTCGTAGGTCAGCGATATGGCGAGCCCGTCGACCTTGAGCTCGCACAGGAACTCGGCGTCGTTGATGCCCTCACGCACGATGCGGGCATGCCAGGATTCGAGCTCAGGGATGCTGAAGGCGTTGTCGAGGCTCATTAGGCGCTCGCGGTGCTCGTAAGCCTCGAATGTCGACGAGATCATGCCGCCGACCTGCTGCGTCGGTGAATCGGGCGTACGCAGCTCGGGCAGCTGGTCCTCTAGTTCTTGGAGCTCACGAATCAGGCCGTCATAGTCGCCGTCGGAGATTGTCGGCGCATCGTCGCGGTGGTATCGCTGGCGGTGTTCGTCGATGGTTTCGGCAAGCTCCTTGTGTCGCTGCCGCAGCTCGTCGTCGGTCGCCATGCTTCGACTTTATCGCCGGGCGGCGACACTCTGTGCGACAGACAACGCCTTGCGTGTCCACACCGGCGAGGCACCTGCCATGCCGCAGGTTGGCGTCACGACCAGCCGATCCGCACACGCCCCGTCGCCGACGCCGAGCTGGTTGAAGAATGTCTCGATTCGCCGTGCAATCTCCGACTCCGAGACCCGCCCGTCCAACGACGGCACCGCCCCCGGCCACAGGTCGACACCATTCTCGAATGCCTCGGCCCAGGCATCCTCGGGCTCCGCGAGGGTGAAATCGAAAGAGATCGCTGTGAACCCTGCACCGGCGAGCAGTGCGACGGGGACATCGTGTGCGCACGAGTGCACGACGGGCCGCGCGCCGGACTCGGTGATTGCGCGGGTGATCATGGTCAAGAGCGCGTCGACCTCCGGCGGCTGGACGCTGCGGTGACGCCCGAATCCACTGGCTGTCGGTATGTCGCCCCTCATGACTGCCACGATCGATGGTTCGTCGATCTGCACAATGAGATCGGCGTTCCCAAAGCGTCGGTGTACGTCGCCGATATGCGTACGCAGGCCCTCCGCAAGCGACTCGGCGATCTCACGCCGAGCACCGTGATCCGCCAACATCTTGTCGCCGCGTGGCCGTTCCACCATCGCGGCCAGCGTCAACGGCCCGGCGACCTGGATCTTGAGCGGTCCGGTGTGTCCGGAAACCAGCTCCTCAACCGTGTCGAGGTCTTGCGCCAGCAGCGATCGAGCTCGACGGAGATCGGCGCCCTCCCCCGCACCCAGTCGCCAGCCATCGGGTTGCAAGTCGGCTTCGATGCCCTCGAGGACAGCCAGGCCGCGACCGATCATTCCGGCGTGCACACCGCGTGCAGGGAGCTCGGGCACATACGGCAGACCGCCGACCTCACCGAGGACGATGCGGAACGACTCGGCGAAATCCGTTCCCGGCATCGACCCGATTCCAGTTGCTGGTGCCATGTGTGTCCTGTTCTCTGGGTAGGCGGTGCATTGGTCGCCTATCACGGCAAACGGCGGTGCAGGGGTCGCCCAACAGCGAGCTGCAAGGGCGACCAGGTCACCGCCCCCGCCGTGCGATGGGCAACTAACTCACCGCTACCCGGGTGGCGGCGCTGATGGTGGCCGAACCGACGACGCGGGTGCCGTCGTAGATCACGCAGGCCTGACCAGGGGCGATGCCGAACGCCGGATCGTGGAGCTCAACGCGTACGCCGGCATCATCGACAATCACCGTTGCGCGGTGCTCTTCGCCGTGTGCACGCAGTTGCACGGTGCACTCGAGCGACTCAGTTGGCGCCGCGCCACACCACAGTGGCTTGATCGCTTCGAGGAAGTCGACGCTGAGGTGTTCGCGGGGACCGACCGTGACCGTCCCACTGACCGGCTCGATGTCGAGCACGAAGCGGGGCTTGCCGTCATCGGCGGGGATGCCGAGGCGCAGGCCACGACGCTGGCCGATCGTGAACGCGAACGAACCCTCATGCTCGCCGACCACCGCGCCCGCCTCGTCAACGATCGTGCCGGGCTTGGCGCCGAGCTTGTCACCGAGCCACCCGGCGTTGTCACCATCGGGGATGAAGCAGATGTCGTGGCTGTCAGGCTTCTGCGCGACCTGGATACCGCGCGCAGCCGCCTCGGCACGAATGACGTCCTTGGTCGTGTCGCCGAGCGGGAACAGCGAGTGCGCCAGCTGCTCCTGGGTCAGCACTCCGAGCACGTACGACTGGTCCTTGCCCATGTCGATCGCGCGATGCATCTCGATCGTCCCGTCGTCGGCCGCCCGCAGCTGCGCGTAGTGACCCGTCGCCACGGCATCGAAATCCAACGCCACGGCACGGTCGAGCACAGCGGCGAACTTGATCTTCTCGTTACAGCGCAGGCACGGGTTGGGGGTGCGACCAGCGGCGTACTCGGCGATGAAGTCGTCGACCACCTCGTCGGCGAATTCCTCGCTCATGTCCCACACGTAGAACGGGATCCCGAGCTCGTCGGCCGCGCGGCGGGCATCGCCAGCATCCTCGATCGAGCAGCAGCCGCGGGCGCCGGTCCGGTAAGAACGAGGGTTGCGGCTCAACGCAAGATGCACGCCGGTGACGTCATGCCCGGCGTCGACCGCGCGCGCAGCGGCGACGGCCGAGTCGACGCCACCCGACATGGCGGCGATGATCCTCATGAGCGCCTCCGGCGCAGGGTCCTCATGAGTTTGTCCGTACGAGGGCAGCACGCTTGGCGCGTTCGTGCACGGCGGGCAGCGCCGAGATCAACGCGTCAACATCGGCCTCGGTCGAGGTGTGACCCAGGCTGAAGCGCAGGGAACCACGGGCAGCGACATCGTCGTAACCCATCGCGAGGAGCACGTGACTCGGCTGCGGCACGCCGGCATCACAGGCAGAACCCGTCGAGCACTCGATGCCCTGCGCGTCCAAGAGCATCAGCATCGCATCGCCCTCGCAGCCGGGGAACGTCACGTGCGCGATGTTGGGCAGTCGGTGATCGGCTCCGGGCAACGGGTCACCGTTGATGATCGCATCGGGCACGACCTTGAGGATGCCGTCGACCAGTCGCTCTCGCAGCTTCTCGATCCGAGCAACTGTCTCGGCCTGTCGGCTGACGGTGACGTCGACGGCGGTCGCAAAGGAGGCGATCAGCGCAACACCGATCGTGCCGGATCGCAGGTCGCGCTCCTGCCCGCCCCCGTGCAACAGTGGCGTTGCCTCGATCTCGCGACGAATCAACAGTGCACCGACGCCGACGGGCCCGCCGAGCTTGTGCGCCGTGATCGTCATGGCATCAAGGCCGCTGGTGGTGAAGTCGAGCGGCAGGTAGCCAGCCGCCTGAACCGCGTCGCTGTGCACGGGGATGTCGTACGCATGGGCGATGTCGACGACCTCGGCGATCGGCTGCACCGTGCCCATCTCGTTGTTGGCCCACATCGTGGTGATGGCCGCTACGCGGGATGGAGCAGCTTCCACACTCGCCTTGAGCTCGTCGACCAGGATGCGGCCGGCACCGTCGACGGGCGTCATGTCGACCTCGGCACCCTCGTGCTTGGCGAGCCATGTGACCGGGTCGAGGAGCGCATGGTGCTCGATTGAGCTGAACAGGATGCGGTTGCGGGCGGGATCCGGTGCGACACGCGACCAGTAGAGACCCTTGATCGCGAGGTTGTTCGCCTCGGTCCCTCCCGAGCAGAACACGACCTCACTGGGTCGCGCACCGAACCTCTCGGCGATCAGTTCGCGGGCTTCTTCGACGGTGCGTCGCGCGGCGCGGCCTGACGCATGCAGCGATGACGCGTTGCCCGTACGAGCGAGCTCTTCGGCCATTACCGCGATCGCCTCGGGGACCATCGGCGTCGTGGCCGCATGGTCGAGGTAGACGGCCTGCTGGGAGCTCTCCATCGCGCTCCAAGAGTAGCCCGGTCACCCACGCCGTAGGGCGTCCGGAGGTCACGGAAGCGGCGCCGCGAGCCCCACCACGCCAAGCAGGAAGCGCCTCCACACGGTTGTGCTCTGCGTCATGCCTTGGCCGTCACGTTCTCGCGCATCTCCGGGATGATCTCCTCGCCGTACACTCGCAGGGTCTCCTCCTTGTTGTCGTGCTGGAGGTACCCGGCGAACTGGTCCACACCGATCGCCTGCAGTGCCTTGAGCTTGTCGACGTGATCCTTTGCCGTGCCGAGGATGCAGAACCTGTCGACGATCTCGTCGGGTACGAACTGGGCGTGCGCGTTGCCGGCTCGCCCGTGCTCGTTGTAGTCATAGCCTTCGCGACCCTTGATGTATTCGGTCAACGCCTGCGGCACCTGGGCGGCGTCACTGCTGGACGAGTCGCCGTATTTCGCCACGATGTCGGCGACGTGGTTGCCGACCATGCCACCAAACCAACGACATTGCTCGCGCATGTGCGCCCAGTCGTCGCCGACGTACATGGGAGCCGCGACGCAGAACGTGATGTCGGCGGGATCACGCCCGGCATTGGCGGCGGCCTCTCGCACGGAGCTGATCATCCACGCTGCGATGTCGACGTCGGCGAGCTGCAGGATGAAGCCGTCGCCGACCTCTCCGGCGGCCTGAAGCGCCATCGGCCCGTAGGCCGCAACCCACACCTCGAGCGCCGAACCAGCCGCCCACGGGAACCGGAGGGTCGACCCCTTGTAGGCGACCGAGCGGCAGTT
>CAZWZC010000048.1:0-19332 GCA_964638755.1 uncultured Aeromicrobium sp.
CGTTCCCGGACGAGTTCGCCGAGCACATCGAACTGCACCGGTGTCCCCGCCCGCGGCGACTGTCGATCCCCAAGCTGGTCGACCTCGCCGACGGTCGAGCGGTCTACGACGAATCGTTCTGGCGCAAGCGACCCGACTGGACGTACGACCCCGAAACCGACGCGCCAGACGAGGCCGCGCGGTGACCACGACTCCAGAACTCCCCACAATGATCACGACACCAATCACCACGCTGCTCGGCATCCGCCACCCGATCTTGTTGGCACCGATGGGCGACACCGCCGGCGGCCGGTTGGCCGCAGCAGTGTCCGCGGCTGGAGGGCTCGGACTGATAGGAGGCGGCTACGCCGACCCGGACTGGCTGACCACAGAACTCGCCGCTGCCGGCGACGCCTGCGTCGGAGTCGGCTTCATCACGTTCGCCCTCGATCAACGACCCGGCGCACTGCGACTCGCCCTCGACACACACCCGCCGGCCATCCAGCTCTCCTTCGGCGATCCCCGTCCCTACGCCGACGACATCCACAACAGCGGCGCACTGCTGATCTGCCAGGTCCAGACATCGGAGGAGATCGCTCACGCCGTTGCAGCCGGGGCCGACGTGATCATCGCCCAAGGCCAGGACGCAGGCGGTCACGGACGCCCCGATCGAGGCACGATGGGCCTGATCCCCTCGGTGGTCGACATGGTGGCACCGCTCCCGGTGGTGGCTGCAGGCGGCATCGCCGACGGGCGTGGCCTCGCCGCGGCTCTCATGCTCGGTGCGGCGGGCATCACCATGGGCACCCGGTTCCTGGCGTCGACCGCGGCGTTGTCCAGCCCCGCCGAGGCCGCCGCCCTGGTGGCTGCCCGATCCGGCGACACTGTGCGCACCTCGGTGTTCGACGTTGTCCGGGGCCCGGCATGGCCCGCCGGCCACGACGGGCGAGTCGTCCGCAACCGCCTCACCGACGAGTGGAACGACCGACACGACCTGATCGACGCCGAGCGCATGTTCCGCACCGCCGCGGCCGACGACTACGCCGTGCGGCCATTGTGGGCCGGCGAAGGCCTCGACCTCATCGACGGCATCGAGTCACCCGAATCGATCGTGCTGGGCATAGTAGCGGAGGCCGCACAACTGATCATGTCCTCAGGACAGCTCATCGCCGCTGACGTCGGTGCTGTGGATGCTGGCGGTGGTGTACGACCCAGGGTTGCGAAGGTGAGCGAACCCCGGCGGGTGCCGTCGTGATGGCCGAGCCGCATCTCGACGATGAGCAGTACCGCGAGCTGTTGAAGTTCCGCACTGCACTTCGGAAGTTCCTGCGCTGGAGCGACGAGCAGGCCGCCTCGACGGGGTTGACGGCCCAGCAGCACCAACTACTCCTCGCCATCCGTGGTCACGAAGGTGCGTCCGGTCCGACGATCGGCGAGGTGGCCGATCACCTGTTGTTGAAGCATCACAGCGTCGTCGAGCTGGTGGATCGAGTGGAGCATTCTGGCTTTGCGCAGCGAAGCATCGACGGTGGCGATCGACGGGTCGTCAGGCTCTATCTGACCGAAACCGGGCTTCGCATCCTGGATCGGCTGTCGGCAGCCCACCTGCAGGAATTGGCTCGGCTTGCTCCGATCGTCGAGCGGCTGTCACGCGGTCTCGACGGTCCAGTGTCCTCCGACTGATCATCGATCGGGCCTGGCCCGATGTGAACGCGCCGGTCCTGATCGATACCCGTCATCGTCTGTCGTCGTCCCCTCCGAGAGGCAATATATCGTGACACGATATGTTGACGGGATGATCTCTCGAACACCGAGCAGACGGTTGTTGGTCCTGAGCGCGTTGGCGGCGATCATCGGAGTTGCCGCGGGTGGTGCGGCGTGGGTACTGGTCCGTCTGATTCGTCTCATCACGAACGCCGCGCTGTTCCATCAGCTCTCGTTCGAAGAGCGGTCCATGACCGAGCTCCACGTGAGTTGGACGATCGTTCTCGCCGCAGTGATCGGTGCGATCCTGATCAGCTCGTTGGCGAGGTGGGCGCCCGTCATCCGAGGCCACGGAATTCCTGAGGCGATGGAGGCGGTGATGACGAAGCAGAGCCGGGTTTCGCCGCGGACAGCGCTCGCGAAGCCGATCTCGGCCGCGATCGCGATCGGTACGGGAGCGCCGTTCGGTGCGGAGGGGCCGATTATCGTGACGGGCGGAGCCATCGGTTCGATGCTGGGTCAGATCATCCCGGTGTCGCCCTCAGAGCGCAAGATTCTCCTCGCGTCCGGTGCCGCAGCAGGTATGGCCGCGACGTTCGGGGCGCCGCTGGCGGCCGTCGTTCTCGCGATCGAATTGCTACTGTTCGAGTTCTCGGCCCGGGCATTCGTTCCGCTCGTCGTGGCAGCATCGATCGCAGGCGGCATGCACTCCGCGCTGTTCGGTGACGGGCCGCTGTTCCATGTGCCGTCGAACGGATACGCCGGACTCGATGCGCTGCCGGCGTTCGCAGTGCTCGGGCTGGCGTGCGGCCTGCTGGCCATCGTCATTAGCCGCGGGCTCTTCCTCGTGGAAGGTCTCTACCGGCGGCTGCCGCTCAAGAACTTCTGGCACCCTGCAATCGGCGCTGTCGGCTTTGCGACGATCGGGTTGTTCGTTCCACGCGTGCTGGGTGTCGGCTACGACGTGATCGGAGAGGTCCTCGACAACAAGCTTGCAGTCCGCACCGTGGCTGTGATCGCCGTCGCAAAACTGGTGGCGTGGTGGCTTGCTCTCGGATCCGGGACGTCGGGTGGCACGCTCGCCCCGATTCTGCTGGTCAGTTCATCGTTCGGCCTTGTCATCGGCTCCGGCCTGAACGCGGTGCTGCCCGGGCCAGATGTCGCGCTCGGAGCATTCGCGTTGGTCGCGATGGCAGCAACCTTCGGGGCCGCTTCGCAGGCGACGTTCACGGCGATCGTGTTCGTGTTTGAGCTCACTCGGGACTACGACGTGGTCGTACCGCTGATGCTCGCCACCGTGATCGCGGACATCGTCTACAGCGCTGTCAACGACGACAGCCTGATGACCGAGAAGCTCCGTCGTCGTGGGTTGCACGTCGGCCGGCATTACGGAGCTGATCCGTTCGCCAGCGTGCGGGTCAACGAGATCATGACGACGAACGTGAGCAGTCTCCCGGCGACAGCAACGGTCGGCGATGCGCGTGTGCGCTTCACGAACGGCGGCCATGGCGCATACCCGATCGTCGCAGGAGGAGACCTGCTGATCGGCATCGTCAGCCGCGGTGACATCCTCGGGAACGACTGCGACGACACCGAACCCCTCGTGGCACACGCCAGCACCGACGTCGTCACCGTGAGCCCGGTCGACCGAGCCAACACGGCGCTCAGGCTCATGCTCGACGAGTCCGTCGAGCATCTCCCCGTCACCTCAGCGGGGAAGCTGATCGGGATCTGCACCCGTAGCGACCTGCTCAAGGTACGCCGTGCGCAACTCGAGCACGAGCTACGCGACAGCGGAGTCGCACTTCACACCCTGTCGTTGGGGTGGCTCCGCGCGGGCCTCCGGCGTTGGCGCCCCAAGGAGCCGAGAGAGACACCCCGCCCGACGTCGCCGACGTCGTGACTCGGCTTCGACTGCGTCACGGCTGACTCCGGCCACGCTCCAACAACGGCGGGATTCCCATCGCCTCAGGCATCTCGGATCGGGAGCGCCGATCAGATCTATCCGTGGCGTCACTACGGCGGCGCTACACGTAGGGTGGATCTGTGACTGCGCCGATGGACACGCTTGTCGAGCGGATGCGACAGCTACACGATGCCGGTTGGGCCGAGCAGTTCGCGGTCGACGATGGCGGGCTGCGCTGTGACAGCTGTTCCTGCTGGGCCGCTCCGGAGGACGTCGATGTGAACGAGGTGTACCGCTTCGAGGGCGCCAGCGATCCCGGCGACGAGTCGATCCTCTTCGCGATCTCGATGCCCTGTGGTCATCGCGGTACCCTCCCAGCGTCCTACGGGCGGGACACGCCACCCGACGTCGCCGACGTCGTGACTCGACTTCGACTGCGTCGCGGCTGACTCCGGCGCGCGCCGACTACGGCGGTCAGCGTTTGCTGTTCGTTCGCTCCCTCGATGTGATCGTGTCGAAGGGTCTGTTGTGGGAGGCGGCCAATGCCAGTGTGGCGGCGGCCAACGCCAGGGACGCGCCGAGCGTGATGGCGATGTTCATGGCGGATTTCTCGAGTTCTTTGTGCTGTCGGGCGTCACGGTCTGCTGTCAGGCGTCTCGCGGGTCAGGTGCGTCGGTGTCGATGCCGTAGTGCTGGATTGCCGCGGCGACCGCATCATTCGCCAGTCTGCCCTGCTGGGCGAGCCCGTACAGGGTGGCGACCACGATGTGGCGGGCATCCACCTCGAAGTGCTCGCGTAGGGCGCTGCGGGTGTCGGAGAGCCCGAATCCGTCGGTGCCGAGCGGGATGAACGGTTGGGGGACCCATCGGGCGATCTGGTCAGGCACGGTCTTGACGAAGTCGGTGACTGCCACGATCGGCCCGTCGACATCGGCGAGCACCTCGGCGACGTACGGCCGTTGTGGCGGGCCGGTGGGGTGGAGCCGGTTCCACCGCTCGACGCTGAGCGCGTCGTCGCGCAGTTGCTTGTAGCTGGTCGCGCTCCACACGTCGGCAGCGACATCGTGGTCGTTGGCCAACAGGCGTTGGGCTTCGAGCGCGGCCAGCATCGCTGTGCCGCTGGCGAGGATCTGGGAGCGATGGGCCCGTGGCTCGGGCGCGGGTCGGTACCGGTACAGGCCGCGGATGATGCCGTCCTGCGCGTCGTCGGGGATGGGCGGCATGGGGTAGGTCTCGTTGTAGAGCGTGACGTAGTAGAAGACATCCTCGGGGTCGGCGCCGTACATGCGGCGCATTCCGTCGTCGACGATCACCGCCAGCTCGTACGCGAAGGCCGGGTCATAGGCCCGGCAGTTCGGGACGGTCGCGGCCCACGCGTGGCTGTAGCCGTCGGTGTGTTGGAGTCCTTCGCCCTGCAGTGTGGTACGTCCGGCGGTTGCTGCCATGAGGAACCCGCGGCCGCGCATGTCGCCCAACGCCCAGATCAGGTCACCGAGGCGGTGGAAGCCGAACATCGAGTAGAACACGAAGAACGGGATCATCGGCTCACCCCAGGTGGCGTACGCGGTTGAGGCGGCGATCAGTGAGGCCATCGACCCTGCCTCGGTGATGCCCTCCTCGAGGATCTGGCCGTCGGCGGATTCCATGTAGCTGAGCAGCAGGTCGGCATCGACGGGTTCGTACCGTTGCCCTGCCGGTGCGTAGATCTTCGACTGGCGGAACAGGGCGTCGATCCCGAAGGTGCGGGCCTCGTCGGGGATGATCGGTACGACTCGCCGGCCGATCTCGGGATCGCGCAATAGGTTCTTCAAGAGCCGAGTGAACGCGGATGTCGTGGATGTCGCGACCTTGTCGCCGGTGCCGGCGCGGAGCTCGCGATAGAGGTTCTCGTCGGGCAGGATCAATGTCTTGGGCCGGACCACGCGGGCCGGCTGCGGGCCGCCCAATGACCGGCGGCGGGCCATGAGATACTCGTGCTCGTCGGAACCGACACCCGGCCGGACGTATGGGGGGAGCTCCTCGGCGAGTTGCGCGTCGGTGATCGGTAGTTCGAGCCGGTCGCGGAACGTCTTCAGTTCGGCTTCGGTCATCTTCTTCATCTGGTGGGTGGCGTTGCGGGCTTCGAAGGCGGAGCCGAGTGACCAGCCCTTGACCGTCTTGGCCAGCACGACAGTGGGAGCGCCGCGATGGTCGACGGCCGCGCGGTAGGCGGCGTGGACCTTGCGGGCGTCGTGACCGCCGCGGCGCAGTCGGCGCAGGTCGTCGTCGGAGAGATGCGCGACCAGGGCCTGCAACCGCGGGTCAGGACCGAAGAAGTGCTCGCGGATGTAGGCACCCGATTCGACGCGAAACTTCTGGAACTCGCCATCGACCGTGGCGTTCATCTTGGCAACGAGCGCGCCATCGGTGTCGCGGGCGAGCAGATCGTCCCACTCGCGACCCCAGACGACCTTGATCACGTTCCACCCCGCACCCCGGTACAACGCTTCGAGTTCTTGGATGACCTTGCCATTGCCGCGCACCGGGCCATCCAGCCGTTGCAGGTTGCAGTTGACGACGAAGATCAGGTTGTCGAGCCGCTCCCGTCCGGCGAACGCCAGACCGGCCAGGCTCTCGGGCTCATCCATCTCACCGTCGCCGATGAAGCACCACACCTTCGCCGCGCTGGTGTCGACGATGCCCCGATCGTGAAGGTAGCGGTTGAAACGGGCCTGGTAAGCGGCGGTGAGGGGACCGAGGCCCATCGAGACGGTCGGGAACTCCCAGAAGTCGCTGCGCCGGGGGTGCGGGTAGCTGGGCAGACCGCCACCGCCGACCTCACGTCGGAACCGGTCGAGGTCGCCCTCATCGAGGCGCCCTTCCAGAAACGCGCGGGCGTAGATCCCGGGTGACGCGTGGCCCTGGAAGAACACCTGATCACCGAAACCACCATCGGCCTTGCCGTGGAAGAAGTGGTTGAAGCCCACCTCGTAGAGGGTCGCAGCCGATGCGTAGGTGGCGAGATGGCCGCCGATGCCGTCGAAGCGATGATTGGCCCGACTCACCATCACCGCTGCGTTCCACCGGATCAGCCGGCGGATCCGATGCTCCATCTCCTCGTCACCCGGCATGGACGGCTCGTCGGCCGCCGGAATCGTGTTGACGTAGTCCGTCACCCCGACCTGCGAGAGACCGATCCCGAGATCGTCGGCCCGACCCAACACACGGAACAACACGTCACGCGACTCGCCCGTCCCGCGAGCAGCAGTCAAATCATCGAGCGAGTCGAGCCACTCCCGCGAACGACCGGGGTCAGGGTCGGGACGCTGATCGACGAAACGGTACCGGTTCACGACGTCACCGAACCCGTTCCGGCACTGGCGGTCGCCGTTGCCGGAGAGGTCTTCTCACCGTCATCCCAGACGGCCTCGATCGCCCGGTGGGCCAGGTCGATCTCCTCCCACTGCTCGGGGTCAAGGGCGTGGAAGATGTGCGGAAACAGGTCGTACTCCTCATCATCGATGTGGGTGACCAACAGGCGAAGCGCGTCCGGAACATCCTCGCCGGTGAGACCGCCGGCGAGCCAGCGGTGCAGGTCGGCGTGCTCTCGGCACAGCACCTCGATCTGATCGGCCAGCGGCTCCAGTAACCGCGCCTGCTCGAACAGCCCGATCTCCTCCTTGGCGGCATGCATCTGCAGCAGCCGGACAAACTCGGCAAAGACAGTGGTCGCGTCCGCACCGTCGTGCAGCGCATCGTGAAGCATCTCGCCGAGCTCAAGGAGGCGTACGTGCTCGGAAGCCAGTTCCGCCGTGGGGCCCGATCGCCGGCAGCCGCAGTAATCACACATGGTCCGCATCTCGACTTTCGCTCTCGTCTATAATTCCACAACCTACTAGATAAACTACGAGCTGAGTCGTTCGAGCCGAACAACTACTGTCAGAGTTCGGCATCGGTCCAGCGGCGCCGAGTGGGAGAGCAGATGTCCAACCAGACCGTGGGGTCGAAGACGGTGAAGCAGAACCAAGTTGATCGGGGTCGGGAGCAACCGGCTCATCCGGCACTGAAGGCGAATCTACTGATGGCTGGAGTCGTGCTCCTGCTGTTGATCCTGGCCGTGGCGAGCACGGTCGGCGCTCGATGAGCACGCTGCAGATCCAGGCTCGCGCGCTCGGCGATCCAACTCGTCACGAACTCTTCCGGTACATCGCCGACGCGGCGCGGCCCGTCGAGGTTGCCGAGCTCACCGAGCATCTCGGTCTTCACCACAATGCCATCCGGCAGCATCTCGCCAAGCTCGTCGAGGCCGGCCTCGTCGTCGAGTCGACCGCGCCCTCGGTCGGACGGGGTCGCCCCCGACTGCGCTACACGGTCGACGCATCGGCCGACAGTCGGTGGGGGGTGGCCGGGCCGTACGAGCGACTGAGCCTGATGTTGACCGAGATCATCCGCACCGGGGAGTCGGCGGTCGAAGTCGGTCGTCGTGCCGGTCGACGCGGTCGACTCGGATCGAGTGATGTTGCCGATCCGGTCGCACGGTTGGTCGAGCAGATGGCCCAGCACGGTTTCCAGCCCGTCGCCGAACAACGCGGCGATCAGGTCGACATCACGTTGGGTGCATGTCCGTTCGAGACAACGGCGCTCGTCGATCCCGACACGGTCTGCGGGCTGCATCTCGGTATCGCGTTCGGTGCTGCCGACTCACTCGTCGGTCTCGTGATCGACGAACTCATCCCAAGGGACCCGCGTCGAGGGCAATGCCGCCTGCGTTGTCACGTCGAGCGTTGAGCCCGCCGTGGACCAACGAGGAGCTCATTCGACTTCGATGAAGATGCATTCGCCGGGGCATTCCTCGGCGGCCTCGATCACGCGGTCCATGCCGTTGTCCGGAATCCGTGCCATGCCATCGGACCCGGCAGGGTTCGACGTGCCGTCGAAGAGCGTTTCGGTGCCGAAGTTCGCTGCTGATTCTTTGACGTAGAAGAGCCCGTCATCCTGACCGAAGAACACGTCTGGGGCGATCTCCGCGCACAGGCCGTCCCCGGTGCAGAGGTCCTGATCGATCCACACCTTCATTCGACGCCTCCCGGCAGTTCACTCGCCGACGATTATATACAGTGATTGGTAGAAATAAACCGGGGCATGGAGTAGCTTGTAGGTGTGGACGCGAAGCACGCGATCGATCTCGACCAGGTACGAAGCACGTACCTGGTCGCGCGGCACGGACCGGGTGGAAGCCCGCCCCGCCAGCTCGCTGACGCGACATTGACCGATCCGCCCAGCCGGGCGGCTCGATTCCTGAAAGAAGGCGACCATGCAGACAACACTGCGAATTGCCGGGGCCAACTGCTCGATCTGCTTCAACGAGGCGCTCGATGGCCTCGGCCGTATCGACGGGGTCAGCGCGGTCCACGGATCGATCGGTGAATCGTGCATCGAGATCGACCACGACGACGCCGCGCTCGACGTGATCACCGCGACCATCCGCGACCATCTGCACGGCATCGAGATGTTCTCCAACGAGATCCGGATGGTGCCCCTCGAACCGGTCGCCCTCTCGGCGCCATGCATCCACCAGCGAGTCGCCCACCAGGCGGCTTGCGACACGCCACCTGCGAGGTCCGACATGAACACCATCAACCCATCGATGACACTCGGCGAGATCGTCACCCTCCACCCATCACTGGCCACCGACCTGGAACGGCGCGGTCTGGACTACTGCTGCCACGGAGCCCGGACCCTCGCCGCTGCAGCCGTCGAGATCGGCGCGGACCCACAGGCCGTCGCCGACGAACTGTCGGCCGTCCGCGTCGATGAACCGGCCGCAGCATGGGCGTCGCTCGGGCCGGCTGATCTGGTCGATCACATCGAATCCGTCCACCACCGCTACCTGTGGTCCGAGCTCTCGCGCATCAGCGCACTGGTCGACAAGATCGTCAACGTGCACGGCGATCGGCACCATGAGCTCGCGGAGGTCCAACGGCTCTTCGCCGAGCTGCGCGCCGATTTCGAACCGCATCTGATCCGGGAGGAACAGGTGCTGTTCCCGATGATCCGGCACCTGTCTGCGCCGGCGGATCAGTCCTCACCCGACATCGAACAGCTGGCGGAGCAGATCGAGGTGCTCGCGAGCGAGCACGAGACGGTCGGTGCACTCCTCGAGGAGCTGCGACGCGTGACCGGTGGCTTCGTCACACCTGCGGATGGATGCGCCTCATACGCGGCGTGCTATCGGGCCCTGGCCGACCTCGAGGCTGATACGCATCTCCATGTGCACAAGGAGAACAACGTGCTGTTCCCTGCAGCCCGGGCCCTGCTCGTGGAGCGCCTCGCGGCAAGCGTTGGCGCGGTCCAGCGATGACCGACTACGTCATCCCCGACCCCGAGCCCAAAGAGATCGACGAGAAGCTCTCGCTCGAGCTGCGCTACCTCGCACAGAATGCCGTGCTGAAGGGAAAGCCTTCGGGCGCTGAGAAATGCGAGAACTGCGTCTACTACCTGGAGAACACGGCCGACCTCTCGTACTGCTGGCACCCGAAGCTCCGCATCCTCGTTGGAGCGCAGTGGTGGTGTCAGTGGTGGGAGGAGCTCGGCGAAGCGCAGTGACGGCCGCGCAGCGCCGGTCCGTCGACGCGCGTCGAGGCTGCGCGGGGATGATGTGAGATCAGTGTCGCGTCCACGCGAGTGTGGTGCCGATCGGGATGCTCACGAGGAGCACGATCAGCAACGCCCGGTACAGCACGAGGAGTAACCTTCGTCCACCGGTTCCCCGAACGGCGAACGTGGACATCCCGAGAGCGGCTACCAACAGTGCGCTACCGATGGACACGGCGATCGGAGCCGAGAGCAGTGTTCCGACGATCACGGCCAGGCAGCCCGCGTTCCACAACGCACATTCCACAGCGGCGAAGCCGATGCCCGGAGTGACGGGGGCGAGTTGTGCCTGGCCAGTGCCGAGGCCGATCTGGGCGACACCTGTCACGAGAACGAGGAATGCTGCGACCCATGAACCGTGGTCCCACTCGGTGGGGCCTGTCACGGCCGCGGCCAAGCCACCGGCGATGATCGCCACACTGCCGGCGGCCAACAAGGGAATGCTGGGTCGCCACGGCTGTGATGCGTTGCGGTCGTTGGTGGTCGGCACGTGTCGAGACTGTTGAGAGGGGGTCACTCGCCGGACGCCCTCGAGGCGGAGGCCTTCGTCGGTGAGCTGGTGCGCTCCTCGAGTACCTCTCGCAACACGACCGCGTTGCTGTGCCGCCTGTCGCGGGCACCGAACACGAGCGTGACGCGTCCGGCCGCGACGCGGTCGACGAGGGCGGCGAACTCGACGGCTGCCGCGCCGGTGTGGGCTTCGAGCTCGCGCCGGTAGCGGGTGCGGAACTCGTTCCATCGCGTCGCGTCGTGACCGAACCATCTCCGCAGCTCATCGCTCGGCGCCACATCGCGCGCCCATGTGTCGATGCGCAGCTCGGTCTTGCTGATCCCGCGTGGCCAGAGACGATCGACGAGTACGCGGTGGCCGTCCACGAGCGACGGCCGCTCGTAGGCCCGGCGGATCCAGATCCGAGGGCTCATGTGGATCAGAGCATCCCGAGTTGGAGGCGGGCCGCTTCGCTCATGCGTTGGATCGTCCATGGTGGATCCCAGACGAGGGTGACGTCGACCTCGTCGACGCCCGGGACAGCCTGGACAGCGCGGAGGGCGTCGGCGCGCAGAACGTCGCCCATGCCGCAGCCGGGAGCGGTCATGGACATGTCGATCTCGATTCGCCTGGTTCCGTCCGGGCATGGAACCTCCTCGCAGCGGTAGATGAGACCGAGCTCGACGATGCTGACCGGGATCTCGGGGTCGTAGATGCCCTGCAGCGCGTCGGTGACGCGAGTGAGCTCGAACCCCCCTGTTGCCGTGCCCGCACTGACATCGTTGACCACTTCGAGGCCGAGCACGTCGGCGTCGGCACCATCGAGACGGAGGAGCGAACCCATCTCGGTGCGCACCGTGACGCTGCCGCCGAGTCGTTGGACGATCTCGACGAGTCCGCCTGCAGTGAGGGCGACCTGCTCACCGCGAGGCACGGTGGTGGCCGTGCAGTCGCGGGTGAGTTCGATCGGGGACCAGGGGCTCATCGCATCCGCTCGGGATCGGTCGCAACCATGCCGTTGCTCGCGGCGATGATCGCCGCGACATGGGTGCGGAGTGACGGATGCGGGATCGCGTCGGTGACGTCGCGGATGAACGCGCCGATGAGCATCGTCCGTGCCTCGTCGAGGGGGATGCCCCTGCTGCGCAGGTAGAAGAGTGCATCGTCGTCGAGGCGGCCGACGGTGGCTCCGTGGGTGCAGCGCACGTCGTCGGCCAGGATCTGCAGCCATGGTCGGGTGTCGGCTTCTGCGTTCGGGCTGAGGACCAGGTTCCGGTTGGATTGATGGGCGTCGGTGGCGACGGTGCCCGGTCGCACGATGATCTCGCCGCTGAACGAGCCGCGACCGTGGTCGTCGATGACGCCGGTGAAGCGCTGGGTGCTTGCGCATCGCGACGCGGCGTGATCGACGGTGACCACGGTGTCGTGACGCTGACGGCCCGTGGTCACGTTGACGCCGACGAGTTCGGTCTGGGCGTCGGGTCCGTGCAAGTGGACATCGATCGCGTTGCGGGCGATGTCGCCGCCGATCGTCACCGAGGTCATCCGCAGTCGAGAGCCCTCTTCCTGCTCGATTCGGGTGTGGCCGACGTGCGTCGCCGCCGTCGACTCGGTCTGGACCCGGCAATGGTCGACCTCGGCGTGGCGGCCGACGCGGATGGTCGTGGAGGCGTTCGTCACCGCGCGGCCGTCGAGCCCGCAGTACGTCTGGATGAGAGCGATGCGGCTGCCGGAGCCCACGTCGATGATCGTGCGCGGATGCGAGACGGTGGCGGAGTCAGCACGTTCACCCGTGTTGTCGGGTGCGGAGACGTGAACGACGTGAACCGGCACGTCGATCCGCACGCCGGGGTCGACGACGACCACGGCACTGTCGTGGCCGTCGGCGTGGTTGCGGGCGAGGAACCCATCGACCGCCCGATCGATGCCGGCCAGCGCAACATTCGCGACGGCCCGGCCGTGCGACAGATCGGCGAGCCCGCACCACAGGCCGGCAGGGACGTTGTCGTGGTCGGAGAGGTCGGCGTCGTAGACGCCGTTCACGAACACGAGGCGTGGTCCGCCGTGGTCGCCGGCGAGCGCGTCGACAACCTGGCGTGACACCGATGTGCCGGTCGCAGGCATCGTCGCTGCCGCTGCCAGCCGGGAGACGATCTCGTCGACCGGCGTGTACCGCCAGGCCTCTTCCTTGGTGGACGGGTAGTCCATCACCGAACCGTCCGCCGCTTTCATGCGGGCACCGCCGCAAGGGTGGAGGTGTACCCGTTGGCTTCGAGCTCGGCAGCGAGGTGATGGTCGCCGGACCGCACGATCCGTCCGCCGCTGAGCACGTGGACGTAGTCGGGTCGAACGTCGTCGAGTAGGCGCGGGTGGTGGGTGATGATCAGCATCGATCGATCGGGACTGCGTAGCCGCTCGATGCCCTGGGCGACGATCCGGAGGGCATCGATATCGAGTCCTGAATCGGTCTCGTCCAGGATCGCCAGGCGGGGTTCGAGCATCGACATCTGCAGGATCTCGTTGCGCTTCTTCTCGCCACCGGAGAAACCGGCGTTCACCGAGCGACTGAGGAAGGCAGGATCCATCTCGAGTCGCGCCATGTGCTCCTTGGCCACACCGAGAAAGTCCATGGCGCCGATCTCCGGCAACCCACGCTTCGCGCGCACCACGTTGACTGCGCTGCGCAAGAAGTACATGTTGCCGACGCCGGGGATCTCGACGGGGTGCTGGAAGGCAAGGAACACTCCGACTGCAGCACGGTCCTCCGGCGCGAGCGCCAGCAGGTCGACGCCTTCGAAGGTTGCCTCACCGCTGACGACGTAGCCATCGCGTCCGGCGAGCACGTTTGCCAGGGTGCTCTTGCCGGCGCCGTTCGGACCCATGATGGCGTGGACCTCGCCGGCGGCGATGTCGAGATCGAGCCCGTTCAGGATCGTCTTGCCTGCGATCGAGGCGCGGAGGTTGGCGATGTGCAGCATCACCCCACCGCCCCTTCGAGGCTGACGCGCATCAGTGCCTGGGCCTCGACCGCGTACTCCATCGGGAGCTCGTCGAACACTTCGCGACAGAAGCCGTTGACGATCATGGATGTGGCATCCTCCTCGGTGAGGCCGCGTTGGCGGCAGTAGAACAGCTGGTCTTCGCCGATCTTCGAGGTCGACGCCTCGTGCTCGACCTGGGCGGTGTCGTTCTTGACCTCGATGTAGGGGAAGGTGTGTGCTCCACACTCCGGCCCGATCAGCAGCGAGTCACAACGGGTGTGGTTGCGCGCGCCCGTCGCCGAACGCAGGATCTTGACCAGACCCCGGTAGGTGTTCTGCGCGTGGCCGGCCGAGATCCCCTTGGACAGGATCGTGCTGCGCGTGTTGCGACCGATGTGGATCATCTTGGTGCCGGTGTCGGCCTGCTGATGGTTGGTCGTGACCGCCACCGAGTAGAACTCGCCGACCGAGTCGTCGCCCTGCAGGATCACACTCGGGTACTTCCAGGTGATCGCCGAACCGGTCTCGACCTGGGTCCAGGAGATCTTCGAACGAGCTCCGGCACAGCGGCCGCGTTTCGTCACGAAGTTGTAGATGCCGCCCTTGCCATCAGCATCACCCGGATACCAGTTCTGCACGGTGGAGTACTTGATCGACGCGTCGTCGAGAGCGATCAACTCGACGACGGCGGCGTGCAGTTGATTCTCGTCACGCATCGGCGCCGTGCAACCTTCGAGGTAGCTGACACTCGCCCCTTCTTCGGCGACGATCAAGGTTCGCTCGAACTGGCCGGTCTGGGCGGCATTGATCCGGAAGTACGTCGACAGCTCCATCGGGCAGCGCACTCCCGCGGGGATGAAGCAGAACGAGCCATCGGAGAACACCGCCGAGTTGAGCGCCGCGAAGAAGTTGTCCCGGTATCCGACGACCGAACCCAGGTACTTGCGGACCAGATCGGGATGCTCGCGCACCGCCTCGGAAAACGAGCAGAAGATCACGCCCGCCTCGGCCAGCTTGGCCTTGAACGTGGTGGCCACCGAGACCGAATCGAGAATCGCATCGACCGCAACCCCGGAGAGACGCTCCTGCTCGGCCAGGGAGATACCGAGCTTGTCGAACGTGGCGCGGATCTCGGGATCGACCTCGTCCAGGCTGGCGAGCTGCGGCTTGGGCTTGGGGGCAGCCCAGTAGTGCATGTCCTGATAGTCGATCGGCGGATGATGAACGTTGGACCAAGTCGGTTCCTCGAGCGTGAGGAAGTGACAGAACGCGGCGAGCCGCCACTCCAGCAGCCACTCCGGCTCGCCCTTCTTCGCGGAGATCAGCCGCACCACGTCCTCGTCGAGACCCTTCGGGGCCAGGTCGGTGTCGAGATCGCTGTGGAACCCGAACGCGTACTCCCGCTCGACAAGTGCTTCGATGACATCGGACATTGATTGCTCTCCCTGCTCGCACCTGACTTTATCACAGTGTATACTAGAAATATTCCAAAGGCGATGTCTGGAGTAGTTGATGCGAGACAGTCCGCGACCGGATCCGACCGGTGATCTGGACAGCGACGACGAGATCGCCGAGATGGTCCGCCGGTTCTATGCCGACGTCACCCAGGACGACCTCCTCGGCCCGATGTTCAACGAGGTCGCACGGGTCGACTGGAACGAGCACCTGCCCAAGCTGGCCGCGTTCTGGTGCCGGGCGCTGCTCGGTCAACCGGGCTATCAGGGCAACCCGTTCCGTGCCCACATGCTCGTCCATGCGCAGCGCGAGTTCACCGCAGCGCACTTCGAGCGATGGCTGACCCTGTTCCACGAGACGATCGAGCTCGGCTGGACCGGACCCAACGCGCAACGCGCCCGCGACCTCGCCGACAACGTCGCCCGAGTCCACAGCCACCAACTACTCGGTCACGCCGTGTCGCTCGATCCAGCCGCATCGACCTGACGAGCGCTGCGATGACCCGATCCGTGCCGCTCCCTACCGAACCGACGGACACCCACGTCGGCTCAGCCGCCGGTCGCGGTGCGCCCGGGCGCGTCGCTGAGGTGCACGCCCAGACCCGACGTGGGCTCATTGTCGCGGCCGGGTTCGCGGTGGCGGCGGTCCTCAGCATGGTCGCGCGCGCCGGCTGGTGGATGCCGCTGCACCTCTTCGTCGTCGGTGGGCTGCTGAGCGCGATCTCCGCCGCCACCCAGATGCTCGCCGTCACCTGGTCGTCTGCCCCTGCCCCACGACCGGCGGTGGCCGGTGGGCAGCGATGGGCGCTCGCGATCGGTGCGGTCGTGCTCGTCGTCGGCCATGAGACCGACCGCAAATTCTTGTTCGCCGCTGGGGGAGCCACGGTGGTCGTCGCGATGGTTGCGTTGGGCTTCATCGTGATCCGGATCTTGCGTCAGGCGGTGACCGACCGCTTCGCTCCGGCGATCGAGGCTTACGTGGCCGCTGTCGTCGCCGGTGCTGTCGGGATGTCGCTCGGGATCGTGCTCGGCGTCGGTCGCGGCGGCAGCCGCAACGTCGAGATTCGCGGGGCGCACCTGGTGCTCAACGTGTTCGGTCTCGTCGGCCTCGTCATCGCTGCAACCCTGCCCTACTTCGCCGCGACGCAAGTGCGCAGCAAGATGTCGTCACGCGCCACGCCCACGACGATGCGCATCACGTTCTTCGTTCTCGCCGCCGCCACCGCAGTCGCTGCGTCGGGGCAGATCCTCGATCGATCGGGCGTCGCCGCGGGCGGACTCATCACGTATGCGATGGGCCTGCTCGTTGTCGCCGCAATGCTGCCGGTGTATTCGAAGGGGCGCCTTCGGTGGGCTGGACCGCGGCTGCTGCAGTTGATGTCTGGAATCGCATGGTGGGTGGCGATGACCGTGGCATTGGCGCTCGCCAGCCTGCGGAGGACCGACGATCATGCGATCCTGCAAACCCTTGTGATCGGCGGCTTCGTGCAGATCCTCGTCGCGTCGCTCGCCTACCTCGGCCCCGTGCTGCGCCGTGGCGGACACCAACGCCTTACCGCCGGCTTCGCCATCACCCGCTCCTGGGTCTCACTCACTGCCGGCAACATCGCGGCCGTCGCGGCCCTTGCCGGTGGCGGCCCGGTCCTCGCCGCCGTGCTGGCGGTCTGGCTCGCCGACATCGTGATCCGCGCCGGAGGACTGCTCGCCGGGACGAAGAGCAGCGATCGTGTCTGACGACTGCGCACGCCGATCGGTCCACCTGGACTCGCCTCGGCCAATCGATGAGGAGGCAAACCTGAGATGGCGAGCTACTACACCTTCCTGAGCCTGCACATCCTCGGTGCCACCATCTGGGCCGGTGGCCACCTGGTGCTCGCGTTGACGATCCTCCCCGACGCCCTCCGGCAACAGCGTGCGGCAATCGTCAGCCAGTTCGAGCAGCGATTCGAGCGGATCGGCCTCCCGGCTCTCGGGGTGCAGATCGTCACTGGTCTGTGGCTCGCCGAGCACCTCCTCGGTTCACCCGACCACTGGTTCGAGGGTAACTCGGTCGCACGGGTGGTCCAGCTCAAGCTCGGCCTCCTGGCGGTCACGGTCGGACTCGCCGTGCACGCCAGGTTCCGAGTCATTCCGAAGCTCTCGGACGCGACCCTGCCGACCCTTGCGTGGCACATCCGCATCGTCAGCCTCGCCGCGGTCCTGTTCGTCCTGGCCGGCGCCAGCATCCGCTTTGGCGGATACCCCGTCTTCAGGCACTGAATCTCGCCAGTTTCGTGTGGGTGTCCCGGCATCCGCCTGCCCGCACCCCGTCAGCTCGCCGCGAGCGGACCGACCCACGCCACCCGGTGCGATCGCGGTCCGGAACGCCCCAAATCTCGCTGCAGACCGAGCGAAACTCAGTGTGTGCCGGAAGGGGAACGTTTCGAACCGCGGACACGCCGGCGTCCCAGTCGCTGCGCCGGCGTTCGACTGCGCGTCGCACGACGAGGTCCTCGGCCTCTTCGTCGCAAGGACGGCCGCTATTCGCCCGGCCGCGATGTTACCGACCCGGCGGCGTTGGCTTCATCGTTCGATTGCAGCCGAGCCTTCGCTGATCGAACTGTCGACCGAGTGACCCCGCCGACCGAGCGGAGCGGGTCGATGTGCGCATTGAGGCATCACGGCAATGTGCTCCGTCTACCCGCAGGTCTGAGGCGCGGTACTGACCCGTCGTTGGGCCGCATGCCGGGTCTCAGGTGGGCTTCGGGGGAAACGGTGGGGCCAGGAACGCGAGTGCGGTGAGGCCGGTCGTGCCGGTGTTGGAAAGTCGAAGTTCCTCGTCGCCGTGGAAGTAGGCCAGCGAACCGGCATCGAAGTTCACTGTGTTGCCGTCCATGGTCAGGGTGCCGGTGCCTTCGACGATGTAGATCATGAGATCTGACGTTGAGTGGGTGTGGGGCGGGAGGGTCTGGCCTGGGCTGAGCCGGATGACCCGTACGTTCGACTGGCTGCCATCGAGCAGCGGGCCGGCGACGAATTGCTCGCTGTCGTAGGCGGGGGCGTGAGCGAGCGTGGTCATCTTCATCTCGGCAGCTTCCCACACCGGGCCGTTCGCCGGTCCCGCGCGGGTACTGTCGTCGAGGCACCAACACGTAGGGGGCAACCCGATGGATGAGCCGAGACTTCCTGCGCAACTCCTCGAGGCGCGCCGAACACCACTGTTCGACTTCGCGACGGTGCCCGACGCGCTGGCCAGTTCGCATCGCACGACGGTGTGGGCCGAGCTTCGTGTTCAGGCTGGCGCCGTCCGTTACGTCGACCTCGAGGGTGATGCACCTCGTGATGAACGCCTTGAGGCTGGCGACAGCGCGGTGATCGTGCCCGGGATCGAGCATCAGGTCGAGCCGTCGACGGATGCCCGGTTCTATGTGCAGTTCTTCCGTGAACCCGACGCGGCGATGGTGCCAGGTGTCGTGAGGGTGGACAGCCTGGACCGTTCCGGGCCGTGGACGCATCGGGAACGGGACCTCGACACCGAGGAAGAGATCGTGGAAATGGTGACGCGTCAGTATGTCGACGTCGGCCAGGACGATCTGTTGGCGCCGTACTTCAACTTCGGCCCAGGATTCATCGATTGGCAGGCCCACATCAGAACGGTTGCCGACTACTGGTGCCATGTCCTGCTCTACGCCCCCGGTTACGAGATCGACGTGATCGAAAGCCACCGCCACCTGCACGGCCGGGCGCCGTTCACGCCCGACCTGTTCGACCGCTGGCTGCACATCTTCCATGACACGGTCGACGGCGGCTGGACCGGCCCGAAGGCCACCACGGCGAACAAGCGGGCAACAGGGATGGCGTGGGCCATGGCACAGCGGTTCCTCGGCCATGGGGTCTGGCGCCCCACCGACCGTCGCTGATGGCCCCATCCAGCGCGTGTTGAGGACTTCCTCGAAGGAAGAGGTCCTTTGGCCCTGGGCGGTGAGTGCTGAAACCATGAGTCTCACAGTGTGCGACTGGAGATCACGCGTCGGGCCGAGTTGGCGATTCGGGCGTTGGCCCTGCTGGGGAGGTCACCCGGGCGTGTGAAGGCGTCGGTGTTGGCTGAGGAGTTGGGGACCACGGTGTCGTTCGTGCCGCAGGTGCTGGGGCCGTTGGTGCGGGCAGGTTGGGTGCAGTCCGATCCCGGGCCGACGGGCGGGTACC
>CAZWZC010000049.1:0-18911 GCA_964638755.1 uncultured Aeromicrobium sp.
CGGTGGCAAGGAGAAGGCATGGCCCGTCAAGGGTGGCGAGGCTGCCGAAGGCACCTCGGGCGTCGTCGCCGCCGTCACCGGCGGCCAGGGCACCATCGGTTACGCCGATGAGAGCCAGTCCGGCGACCTTGGCAAGGCCAGTGTCAAGGTGGGCGACTCGTTCACCGACCCGACAGCTGAGGCCGCCGCCAAGATCGTCGACGCGGCGACTCCGGTCACCGGTCGTGGGGACACTGACATCGCGGTCGACATCGACCGTAAGTCGACCGAAGCTGGCGTCTACCCGATCGTCCTCGCTTCGTACCAGATGTCGTGCCAGAAGTACGACGACGCAGCCGAGGCTGAGCTCGTCAAGGCATGGCTCACGTACGTGACCAGCGAAGATGGCCAGGCAGCCGCTGCCGCGGGCGCGGGTTCAGCGCCGCTGAGCAGCGACTTCAGCGCGAAGGTCCAGGCCGCGATCGCCACGATCGCCGGAGCCTGATCCCTGCGGGTCGCCCTGTCCTGATCGGACGGGGCGGCCCGCACCACTTCTCCTTGAAAGGCACCACCTGTGACCAGCACGCTGACAGACAAGAAGGCCCCTGTGGTTCGCCGTCCCGGCGACCGGGTCTTCTCTGGCTTGTCGACCGGCGCCGGACTGTTGATCCTCCTGGTCCTCGCCGGCGTGGCGATCTTCCTGACCGTTGAGGGCATTCCCGGCATCCTGGCCAGCCCGGACGAGGTCTCGAGCGGCACAGACTTCCTTCCCTACGTGTGGCCCCTCGTGTTCGGCACGCTGCTCGCCGCAACCCTGGCTCTGCTCATGGCGGTCCCGGTTGCCGTCGGAGTGGCCCTGTTCATCTCGCACTACGCCCCCCGCAAGCTGGGTCAGACGCTCGGCTACCTGATCGACCTTCTCGCGGCCGTCCCCAGCGTCGTCTATGGCCTCTGGGGCATCCAGTTCCTCGCACCGCACATGGTGCCGCTGTACAAGTGGCTCGAAGAGCACATGGGCTTCATCCCGTTCTTCGCCGGGCCGGCGTCAGCCACCGGCCGCACGATCATGACGGCGAGCGTCGTCCTGGCCATCATGATCATGCCGATCATGACCGCGATCTGCCGCGAGATCTTCCTGCAGACGCCACGCCTCCACGAGGAAGCCGCACTGGCGCTCGGCGCCACGCGCTGGGAGATGACGCGTATGGCGGTCTTCCCGTACGCGCGCTCCGGGATCGTCTCCGCAGCGATGCTCGGCCTGGGTCGCGCACTCGGTGAAACCCTCGCCGTCGCGATGGTGCTCTCGGTCAGCGTCGGCACGGTCACGTCCAACCTGATCAGCAGCACCAACCCGAGCACGATCGCCGCAAACATCGCTCTGAGCTTTGCGGAGGCAAGCGGCAAGTCCGTCAACGCACTGATCGCCAGCGGTCTTGTGCTGTTCGTGATCACCTTCATCGTCAACTTCGCTGCGCGGGCCATCGTGAACCGCCGGTCCGAGTTCTCCGGAGCCAACTGATGACCACCACGATCTACCCCGTCGACGTCACCGCAGAGCTCCGGGCTCGCCAGCTGCCGTTGTGGGGACCGCGCGCGATCGTCGTCTTCGCCGTCCTTGCTGCCGGGGCCGCGTACGCACTCGACGCCAGCTTCGTCTTGGTAGTAGGCATCCCGTGGATCATCTCCTTCGCGCTCCCCGTGTGGTCGCTGATCGTCGAAGGCACTCGCAAGGCGACCGACCGTCTCGTGACCGTTCTGGTCACCTCGGCGTTTGTGCTCGCGCTGTTCCCACTCTTCAGCATCCTGTTCACGGTCATCAGCAAGGGCACCAAGGTAATGTCAGCCGAGTTCTTCACCTACTCGATGCGCAATGTCGTCGGCGAGGGTGGCGGCATCTACCAGGCCATGGTCGGCACGCTGCTGATCACTGGCGCCGCCACGATCATCTCGGTCCCGATCGGCCTGTTCGCCGCGATCTACCTGGTCGAGTACGCCGACGGCAACCGGCTCTCGCGCTGGGTTCGCTTCTTGGTCGACGTCATGACCGGGATTCCGTCGATCGTCGCCGGACTGTTCGCGTACGCGCTCTTCGTGCTCTTCTTCGGCGAAGGTGTGCGCATGGGCATCGGCGGCTCGGTTGCCCTGTCAGTGTTGATGATCCCGGTCGTCGTGCGCTCCTCCGAAGAGATGCTCAAGCTGGTGCCCAACGAGCTGCGTGAGGCGTCATTCGCGCTCGGCGTGCCGAAGTGGCGCACCGTCGCGAAGGTCGTGCTGCCGACGGCTCTCGCCGGCATCGTCACCGGTGTCACGCTCGCCGTTGCCCGCGTCATCGGCGAGACGGCTCCCCTGCTGATCATCGCCGGCATGACCGACTCGGTGAACTTCAACCTGTTCGACGGGCGCATGGCCACGCTGCCGGTGTTCGCGTATGCATCTCAGCGCAACCCGGGCATTCCGCCGCAGTTCAGCATCGACCGCGCCTGGGGTGCCGCGCTCGTGCTGCTCCTCATCGTGATGCTCCTCAACCTCATTGCCCGCCTCGTCTCCCATTTCTTCTCGCCCAAGGGCGAGCGTTAAGCCCGCGAAAGGACCACTCACATGGCCAAAAGCATCGACGTCTCAGACCTCGACATCTACTACGGCGACTTCCTCGCCGTTGAAGGCGTCACCATCCCGATCCCCGCTCGCTCGGTGACCGCGTTCATCGGCCCGTCCGGCTGCGGCAAGTCGACCTTCCTCCGCTCGCTCAACCGCATGCACGAGGTCATTCGCGGAGCGCGCGTCGAGGGCAAGGTGCTGGTCGACGGCCAGGATCTCTACGCCGCCGACATGGATCCGGTGAACGTACGCCGCATGATCGGCATGGTCTTCCAGCGTCCCAACCCGTTCCCGACCATGTCGATCTACGACAACGTGCTTGCCGGGCAGAAGCTCAACAGCAAGCGGATGAAGAAGACCGACTCCGATGACGCCGTCGAGAGGTCGCTGAGGTCGGCCGGCCTGTGGACCGAGGTGAAGGATCGCCTCGACCGTCCCGGATCGAGCCTCTCTGGCGGGCAGCAGCAGCGTCTGTGCATCGCCCGCGCCATCTCGGTCGAGCCGGAGATCCTGCTGATGGACGAGCCCTGCTCGGCTCTCGACCCGATCTCCACGAGCGTCATCGAGGACCTGATCCACGAGCTCAAGGAGAAGTACACGATCGTCATTGTCACCCACAACATGCAGCAGGCTGCACGTGTGTCGGACGAGACGGCGTTCTTCAACCTGTCGGGCGTCGGCAAGCCCGGTCGCCTGATCGAGACCGGTCGTACCGAGGCCATCTTCAGCAACCCCCAGGACCCGGCCACCGAGGCCTACATCCAGGGACGCTTTGGGTGAGCCAAGCGAGCTCTGCGAGCGCGCGCGAAGCCAGGTTGAGCGAATCACGCGCGAAGCGCGTCAGGAAGGTCGAAACCTCGTGAGCCGGGAGTCCCAGCGCGAGCATCTCGGCGTACGAGGTTTCGATACGCCCTCGTCCCTCGGGCAACTCAACCATCAGCCCGGTCAGTTGCCCGGAATCACGAAGTGCAGCAAGAAGTAGCAGATGGCGCCGACCGATGCCGCCGCCGGGATCGTGATGACCCAGGCTGTGATGATGCTGCGCGCGACACCCCAACGCACAGCACTGAAGCGTTTGGTGGCGCCAGCTCCCATGACCGCTGAGGTCATCGTATGAGTCGTCGAAACGGGCGCGTGCAAACCGATCGCCATGCCATACAGAACGATGGCCGCCGTGGTCTCGGCGGCGAAGCCCCGAGGCGGATCAAGAGCGATGATGCGTCGGCCCATGGTGCGCATGATGCGCATGCCACCCGACATGGTTCCGAGCGAGATGGCTCCGGCCGCAGCGAGGATGACCCACAGTGGGATGTCGTCGCCGGTATGTTCACCGCCGGCGATCAGGGCAAGGACGATCACGCCCATGGTCTTCTGGGCGTCCTGCAGACCGTGACCCAATGACAGGGCAGCCGCCGAGACGGTCTGGGCATGTCGGAACCCGCGGTTGACCGTGTGCGGGTTGGCTCTGCGGAAGATCCACATGATCGAGAGCATCACCAGGAACGCGCCACAGAAGCCCATGGCCGGGCTCAGAAGCATCGGGATCGCGACCTTGTCGATGACCTTGTCCCAGTCGACCGAGACACCGGCGGCGAGGCCGACCCCGATGAGGCCGCCGATCAGTGCGTGAGAGGACGAGGACGGGATGCCGAAATACCACGTGATGAGGTTCCACACGATGGCGCCGACCAGTGCACTGAGCACAACGGTCAGGGCGTGGTTGGCTGTCAGGCCGTCAAATCCCGTGAGGATGTCTTTGATCGTCTTTGCCACCCCGACGCCGAGCAGTGCACCGACGAAGTTGAGGATCGCGGCCATTCCCAGGGCAATGCGCGGCGTCAGTGCGCGGGTGGACACTGAGGTTGCGATGGCGTTTGCGGCGTCGTGAAACCCGTTGGTGTAGTCGAAGAAGAGTGCAATGGCGACAGTTGTGATCACCAACGCCAAGGTGAGGTCCACGACTCAGGACTCCTTGACGGCGATCTGCTCCACCGTGTTGGCGACGGACTCCAGCGCGTCGATGGCGTGTTCGAGGGAGTCGACGACGTCCTTGAGCTTGAGCACTTCAAGCGACTTGTAGCTACCGCTGAAGAGCTTCGCGACAGCCCGACGGTATGACCGGTCGCCCTGGTTCTCGAGCCTGTTTATCTCGATCCAGTACTCGTCGAGGTCCTTCATGGTCCGCAGACGAGGCATCGCCTCAGCCGTGAGCTGGGTGGCGCGCTGCAGCACCTCCACCTGAGGTGCGAAGTCGGCGGGAAGCTCGCCGAGCTCATACAAACCGATCAGATCGACGGTCTCTTCCATGAAGTCCATGACGTCGTCGAGGCTGCTGGCGAGGCGGTAGATGTCCTCGCGGTCGAACGGTGTGATGAACGTGCTGTTGGCGCGCTTGATGATCCTGTGCGTGGTCTCATCGGCCTGGTGCTCGGCCTCACGCATCTGCTCGCCGAGAGCTGCCTTGTCGGTGTCAGAGTCGAGCATCTGCGCCAGCAGGTTTGCCCCGGTCACGAGATGAGCTGCCATCTCGGAGAACAAGTCGTAAAACGATGTCTCAGTTGGTCGAATGCGAAAACGCACGACGAACTCCCGTCAATGCTGGATAGGGCACGCCCATGCTAGATGCACGACGACGCAGAGTGTCAATCGCGGGTGCCACCGGGCGTCACCCGGCTTGGGCCACACCCAGAAGCTCGTCAACCTCGCGCTGTGAAAGGTGACCCTCCCGGGCGGAGGCCGCGATCATGAGTCGACTGGTCAACTCGATCTCGTCGAGTGCCTGATCGTCGCGGAGGCGACTGTCCAAGGGTTCTGGCATTCGTGGTCTCCCAGTGGTGATGTACTCCGTCACGAAACGGCCATCGTAGCCGCGAGCCAAGTTCAGTTCCCGCTGCCACGACCGTCGATCATCCCCTGCTATGAGGCTAGCCCCTACGTCGTCCCGGCGCAGGAGTTTGCGCACTGGACTGGCAGACTTGGCCGCAGGGCCTTTAGCTCAATTGGCAGAGCAGCGGACTTTTAATCCGCGGGTTGTGGGTTCGAGTCCCACAGGGCCCACTTCGACGTGGCTCCCCGACGCTCTTGTTCTTGTCGGAGTGCGCATCGCTAGGGTTTCCGGGATGCGCACCTTCTACCCAGAGCTCGAACCGTTCGACACCGGACTGCTCGACGTCGGCGACGGACACCAGATCTACTACGAGGTCTCCGGCAACCCCGACGGCAAGCCCGCCGTCTATCTCCATGGCGGCCCGGGCGGTGCGTCCAGCCCGGATCAGCGACGTGTCTTTGACCCCTCGAAATACCGCATCGTGCTGTTCGACCAGCGGGGTTGCGGCAACAGCGTCCCGCACGCGAGTACGGCCGATGCCGATCTGAGCGCCAACACGACCTGGCACATCGTCGCCGACATCGAGACCCTCCGCTCACACCTCGGCATCGACACGTGGCTCGTGTGTGGCGGCTCGTGGGGTTCAGCCCTGGCGCTCGCGTACGCGGAGGCCCACGCCGACAAGGTGACCGAACTCGTGCTGCGCGGCATCTTCACGCTCCGCAAGAGCGAGCTCGACTGGTTCTATGAAGGTGGGGCCGCCAACGTCTATCCAGATCTCTGGGAGGGATTCCTCGCGCCCGTGCCCGAGGGCGAACGCCACAGTCTGATCGAGGCATACAGCCGCCTTCTCACCAACCCGGACCCCAAGGTCCATATCAACGCCGGCACGGCCTGGTCTCGATGGGAGTCCTCAACCATCACCCTGCTCCCCGACAACAAGGTGATCGCACACTTCACCGAGGACGCATTTGCCGTTGCCTTTGCTCGGATCGAGAACCACTACTTCATCAACGCTGGCTGGTTCTCTGACAACCAACTCATCGACGAGGCCACGAAGCTGAAGGGCATTCCTGGCGTGATCATCCAGGGTCGCTATGACATGTGTACGCCGGCTGTGACCGCGTGGGACCTGCACCGCGCCTGGCCCGAGGCGGAGATGCGGATGATCCCCGACGCCGGTCACGCCTTCACCGAACCCGGAATCCTCGACGCCATCATCGAGGCAACCGACCGTTTCGCGTCCTAGGACCGGATCAGCGCGCGGCGTACAACAACTCGGCCCGTGCCTTCAGACCATGCGCGACCGAGTCGAACCCGGCCTTGATCCAGTCGCCGGTCGTCTCCATGACGAGATCTGCGAGCTCGCCGCTCAGCGTGTCGGTCGTGAAGTACTCGCAGCTCTCGGGGCCGGTCTCAACGATGTACTGATCACGCTGCCCGTGGATGCCCTGCATCTCCTCGCCTGTGTCGTAGCGCAGGTGGTGGGGCGCGTCGACGATGCGGATGAACTCGCGGTTGATGAACGTCGAGTCTGAGCCATCGACCTGGGGAAGCGTCAGATCGATCCGGTCACCGAGCTCCAGAGTGGTCTCCGCCGCAATCGTGTACGGGTTCCACTGGGGATAGCTCGGGTAGTCGACCAACACGTCCCACACGAACGCCGCCGGTGCACTGATCCGCACCGTGACCGAGGTGACGAGATGTGTTGTCACGCCGGGTCCCTGCGGTGTTGTTCGCCGGAGGAGCGAAGCGGAGGAGGTAAAGAACACCGTGGGGTGCTCACGCTGGCATGTGCTCCCCGCCGTTGACATCGAGAGTTGCGCCGGTGACCTCGGACGCGTACTTCGACAGCAGATAGAGGATGCCGCCAGCACAGGCTTCGTCCGTCGGGATGCGGCCCAGCGGGTTGCGCGAAGCGATGTCGTCGTACACCTCCTGCTCGGTGATGCCCTTCTCCTCAGCCGTCATCGTCAGGTAGAACCGCACGCCCGGGCCATCGAGCCAACCGAGAATCGCCTGGTTGACCCGAATGCCCTTCTCGCCGAGCTCGAGCGCCATGTACTGCGTCGCACACCCCATCGCGGCCTTGGCAATGGCGTAGCCGCCCTCACCACGCAGCGGTACGCGCGTCGACATCGTGCCGACATTGACAATCGATCCGCCGTCGGTCATGTGCGGCACCACCGCGCGGCTCATGCCCAGCGATCCGTAGAGGATGATGTCCATCGCCCGGCGCAGCGCCTTGTCCTCTGTGTCGAGGAGGTCGGTGAAGCCGGGGTGCCCGTACGCGCTGTTGACCAAGCCGGTGATCTTGCCGTACTTCTCGACCGCTGCAGCCGCGACTGCTTCGACCTGGTCGGTCTTGCGTACGTCGCACTGCACCGCGATGGCGTCGCCGCCTGCAGCAGTGATCTCCCCGAGCGTGGCGGCCATGACGTCAGCCGAGCGGGCCGACATGACGACCTTCGCACCTTCCTTGGCTGCGCGAATGGCCAGCTTGGCGCCGAGTCCTGCGCCAACCCCCGACACGATGACGACCTCATCTTTGAGAATCACTGTGCAATCTCCCTCTCGTAGAACGCAAAATCTTGTTCCAGCCCGGCTTCGGTGAGCCCGAAGTCCTCGGCCGTGTACGTGTGAGAGCCGTGACGCTGCTCCTCGTTGCGAGCCATGTAGGCCTCGAGCGCCTCGCCGTCGGCCGGCAGACCGAGCTCGCCCATGACCCTCGTCGCGGTGCCCACCGGATCGGAGACGACGTCCTGGAACAACACGTCGACGAATCGGTCGGGGCGTTTGGCGCGAACGTCGGAGAACTGGGTGAGCGCGCCTATGAAACGGTCACGCCAGTAGGGCCCGACCTCCAACGGATCGACCTGGTCGCTGTATTGGCTGGAGATCGCGCAGACCATCGACGCGTACGACGGCACAGCCTTTGTCGGCGTGCGGTGTGTCATGACGATCTTGCAATCAGGGAATGTGTCCAGGACCGTGTCGACGGCAGTGAGGTGGTGCGGCGACTTCAGCATCCACGGCTGACCGTGGCGGTAGGGACTCTGCCACTGCAGGACCTGCAGCCACTCCTTGAGGTCGCGGTATGCCGGAGCCTGGTCGAACTCGCGCAGCCACAGACCGTAGGACGGGACCCAGTAGAACGAGTCGTAGCTCATTGACGTGAACGTGCGGTCGAGCAGTATGACGTCCTCTTCAGGACCGTCCCACTCGATCGTGTGGATGTCGCCGAAGTCCGGAGCCATCTCCAGGAACATCTCGTAGCGGTCACGCGCACGCTTCTTACGAATCTCCGCATCCGGACCCTCGCCCGGGAAGGGCAACGGGTATGAGGTCTCCCACGACAAGGTCGAGGTGACCTCAGGCGACGATGCGAGCAGTCGGTGCAGGAGCGTTGAACCCGTACGCGGCAATCCGCAGATCTCGGCAGCGACCTTGACGTCTTCCTCGAGGATCTCAGGGTGCTCGGTCTGCAGCTGCTTGAGTCGCAGGCGGTCGGCGAGGGATGCGACGAGGCGGCTCCTCGTCATGCTGAGGCCCAGCTCGGACAGCTTGGCCTCGCCGACCAGGGCATCGGTGAGGACCGTGAGCGGCTCGATGAACCACTCGTCGCCATAGTGGCTGAGACCGGTCTTGCTTTGCGCGGCGGTCAGCAACCCATCGACATCGAGAATGCTCGCAGGATCGGCGGTGGTCATGGCCCCTCCAGGTCGATGTTCTCAGGATCTATGACTGTGCAGGTCGGCAATGGGTGGTGCACCGCGCCGAGCCAGCGCAGCAGTGCCGTACCGCTCTCGTGGCCGCAAGTGTCGATCCAGTTCTTGGATGGCACTGCGCCGATACCCGGATCGCGATCCGCGACGACGATCGTCAGCGTTCCGTCGTCGTTGAGCTTGGCAGTGTGCTTGTTGATCGTCATCTTGCGCTCGTGGTCAAGCGATTCCATCCACCAGTTGTCGAGCTGGAAGTTCCAGTACGGGCAGTCGGGAACTTCGGTCTCGATGACCCAGGCCTGGCCGGGCTTGAGCGTCCAATAGCCGTGCGCGTAGAAGATCTCCGGGTCGCCGCCGGCCTTCTGAAAAAACTCCTGGCCGAAGTCGGGCATCTCGTTGGGCTGCGCCATGAACATCTCAGTCCAGTTGGCAAACATGGCTGCGGTGCCGTGCAACGAGAATGCGGCTGTCGCGAGCGCCTTGGCAAAGTGCTCCGGGTTGAGCTCCTTGCGCTGGACCGGCTCGCCGATGCGTTCGATGTGCCACAGCCCGGGGACCTCAGTGATGCGGTCCATGTAGGTCTGGCGAACGACCAGCCCGGTCGAATCCGGGGCGAGCGGCAACCAGTTCTTGCCGTGCGGCGTGGCGCTGGCGATGATCTCGACGGTGCCGTCGGCGTCGACGACGAGGTCTGAGTCGCCCAGTTCGCCGGTCGAGGCCATGGTGCCGTCGATCGCATAGCGGTTGGCCTTCGACCCGATGCTGAAGTAATGGATGCTGCCGCGGGTGCCGGTGATCTTGTACGTCCGGTCGCCACGGATGTTGGCCGACAGGTAGACGTTGTCCGGGTTGTCGGCTCCGAGCTTGACCCGGTCTAGCTCGTGCAGGCGCGGAAAATCGGGGTCAGAGTTCTCGATCGTCGAGTACAGCATCTCGCGGAGCAGTCGAGTCAGATAGCGATAACCCTCGGCACGGTCGAGCGGTGTCGATGGTGCGGTGTCTCGAAGGATCACCTCGCCGGCCTGCTCCAAGGCACGGCAGAAGTCGGTCCAAGCCTGTCCGGAGACCACCTCCGAAGCACCATCGCTCATGACACCTCCACGGTGAACTTCGCAAAATAGCGGCTACGCCGCGGCACGCTCACGGTCGCTTCGCTCCCTAGTTTGCTTCGGCGTTCGACCGCGGGCGGCCTCAACCTCAGCAAATCTAGAACACGTTCTACCAGTTTCCCGTGTAATCCTCAACCACTCGGTACAGTTTGGGTCCTCATGACGACTGACCTTTCCACCGAGTTCGCAGGCGCGACCGGCACCGCGCTGGTGGTCGGCGGCAGTGGCGGACTGGGCGCCGCCATCGCCGAGATGCTTGCCGTTAGGGGCAGCAATGTCGCCGTGACATTTCGCCGGAATGAAGACGCCGGGAATGCAGTCGCTACCCGCGTCGCCCAGCTGGGCGTGCGGTCATCGGCACACGCACTGGACGTCACCTCGGCCAAGCAGTGTGCAGCCCTGCTCGGTGACGTGAACGACACGTATGGCGGGCTCCACACCCTCGTCTACGCTGCCGGGCCCCACGTCCCGATGGTCCACCTGTCGAAGGTGTCACCCGCAGACTTCGCCGAGCAGCTCACCCAGGACGCTGTCGGGTTCTTCAACCTCGCGCACCCGGCGCTGCCGATGCTCCGCGAGACCAAAGGTTCGATCGTTGTGGTGACCACCGCGGCAACAGCTCGGTTCCCCGTACGCGATGGGCTGTCGTCGGCGCCCAAAGGGGCAGTCGAGCAGCTCGTGCGCGGGCTTGCCGCCGAGGAAGGGCGCTTCGGCATACGCGTCAACGCCGTCGGTCCCGGGATGCTCACCGACGGCATGGCCGCTCGACTGATCGAGTCGGGTGAGCTGAATGACAAGGCCCTCGAGATCACCCGCGGCAACATCCCGCTCCGCCGATTCGGAAACGCCACCGACATCGCCGAGGCCGTGTGCTTCCTGGCATCGGACCGGGCCGGTTTCATCACCGGCCAGAAGCTCGACATCGACGGCGGCTACACGGTCTGACCCACCCATACTGAGCCTGCATCGGTGAGAATGGTCCCGTGGGAGAGGCAGAGATCGCCGAGGCGCTGGCGCAGCGAGATCCCCTGACCGGTCTGACCAATCGGACCGGGTGGGACCTTCTTGTCGCGGAAGCTCAGGAGCGCGTCGATGCACACGGTGATCCCGTCGCAGTGGCAATCATCCATCTCGACCAACTCACGTCTGCGGCGATGGGTCCGAACACGGGTGACGAGATCACCAGGCGCGCGGCCAACGCGTTGAAGGCTGTGTCCGGATCGAGCGATCGACTGGCGCGCTATGGCGACACCAAGCTCGGTGTGATGTCGAACGATGTTCCAGTCGCCGATCTGCCCGGTCATTTCGGGATCTTCTTCGACGCGATGGCCGCCCACGGTGTCAGTGCGTCGATGGGATTCGCCGCGACCGGGGCCGAAGCGGTGAGCGTCATCGACGCAATCGCGAAGGCCGAGCAGAATAGGTTGCCCTAGGTCACCAGATGTGCGAAGTGGTCGGGTCCCTCGACATCGCCGCGCAGGATGCAGAACTCGTTGCCCTCGGGGTCAGCAAGCACCATCCAGCCACCACCGTCAGACTGTCGACGATCCGCCACCTCAGTTGCGCCGAGCGCCCGTACGCGGTCGATCTCGTCCTCGCGGCTCAGATCGATCGGTCGCAGGTCGAAGTGGAGCCTGTTCTTGATCTCCTTGTCCTCGGGCACCTCGATGAACAGCACCCGCTGGCGGCCGTCCGGCGAGAAGATCATGCACTCCTCGTGGCCAGGGAGGTTGGGATCAGCAGGGTCTTCCTTCATTTCGAGGACCTGCGCCCACCACGCCGACTGGGCGTATGCGTTTCGAGAGTCGACTGTCGTGTGCGAGATGCGCGATGTCATGCACTCACCGTCGCACAGTCGATTCGACGGCCTCAAGGAGCTCGGTGCGCGGTAGCGTGATCTCCATGACGGCCATGAAGAGCCCCTGGATCATCGCGTTCGGCGTGATGACGGTGGTCCACCTCGTCCTGAACGGCGCGGATGCAAGTCCCTGGGACAGCATCTCCAAGTGCCTGCTCGCCCCCTTGCTGGTTGGCTGGGTCATCGAGCAGAAGGGTCCGCGACTCCTCGCGGCGGCGCTGGCGTTCTGCTTCCTTGGAGACCTGTTCCTCGAGTTTGACGACCTGTTCATCGTGGGCATGGCAGCGTTCGCGCTCGGCCACATCTGCTTCATCCGGTTCTTCGTCTCTCGCGGCGCGATCGGGCAGCTCAGGGGAAAGCCTTGGATCCTTGCGGTCTACGTCCTGGCGGGCATCGCGATGCTCGCGTACGGCTGGAGCGGACTCGACGCAGGCCTCAAGCCTGTTGTGCCGATCTATGCCGCGCTGCTGGTCGGCACCGCAGCGACCTCACTCGCAACTGACATTCGGGCGGGAATCGGCGGCCTGCTGTTCCTGATCTCCGACGGCATCATCCTTCTCGGCGAGGCTGATCGGATCGACAAGGACGCGACCGGCACGGGACTGGCGATCATGGCGACGTACATTGCCGCGATCTTCTTCCTCACCTCCGGCATCCTCAACCGGGAGAAGGTCACCGTGGCGGCAGGTCCCGGCTTTGACCCGACGATCCGCACGGACTGCTGGCCGGTCTTCCCCGACGCCAAGGTCTGAGTCCCCTGGACCGCACCTACAGGGTCGTCAATCGAATCTTTGCGACCCTGTTCGCGATCATGGGATACCGGTTCGACGTACGCGGCGCTGAGCACATCCCCAGGAGTGGTGCGGGGGTACTTGCCGGCAATCACATCGGCTTCCTTGACTTCACGTTCATCGGGTACGCCGCTCGCCGCCGGGATCGGCTCGTACGATTCATGGCGAAGCAATCGGTGTTCGACCTCCCCGTCGCAGGGTGGCTGATGCGCAAGATGCGGCACATCCCGGTCGACCGGCGTGCCGGGTTTCGCGCCTACCGCCAAGGCCTGCGGATGATTGACGAGGGTCAGCTCGTCGGCGTGTTCCCCGAGGCGACGATCAGCCGATCGTGGTTGCTCAAACCGTTCAAGCGTGGTGCTGCCGGTCTCGCCGTCAGCCGTCAGGTCCCGCTCGTACCGGTGGTCGTATGGGGCGGGCACCGCATCTACACCGTCGATGGGCACCGCTCGCTGCGTCGTCGGATGCCGATCACTGTGAGTATCGGCGAGGCGCTCATGCCCGGTGCCGGTGAGACGATCGACCAGCTCTCAGTGCGATTGCACACCGCGATGGAGGCGCTGCTCGGCGCGGCGATCGACACCTACCCGGTGAAACCGCGCGACGAAGCCGACCGCTGGTGGGTACCGCATGACCGTGGCGGCACGGCACCAGACCCTGAGACCGCAGCCGTGCTGGACCGCGAAGCGGTGGCGCGCATAGGCGATACGTTCGAGTAGTGCCCTTCAACGAGACCAAGCCGGTGACCGTCGGCGAAATGACCTTCGACGTACGATTTGGCGGCCCCGAAGACGGCGCACCGGTCATGCTGCTGCACGGCTTTCCGGAGACGTCGCTCTCATGGTCGAGCGTCACGCCGCTGCTGGTCGACGCCGGACTGCGGGTCATTGCACCCGATCAGCGCGGTTATTCACCTGGAGCCCGTCCGTCCGAAGTAGATGACTACGCCACAGGTGTGCTCGCCGACGACGCCATCGCCCTCGCTGATGCTCTCGGCTTGGGCTCGTTCCACCTGGTCGGTCATGACTGGGGTGCAGCGGTGGCATGGGTCGCAGCAGCCCACCACGCCGACCGGTTGCTTTCTCTGACGGCAGTGTCGGTGCCCCACCTGGCCGCATACGGAGCGGCCCTCGCGGGCGATCCGGACCAGCAACAGCGCGCGTCATACATCGGACTCCTTCGCCAGGAGGGCAAGGCCGAGCACCTGCTCCTCGAGAACGATGGCGAGCGCCTGATCGCGATGTACGGCGACGCCGTCCCTGCCGGACACACTGCGGACTACGTCGCACACCTGTCGGAGCCAGGTGCCCTGACCGCCGCACTCAACTGGTACCGCTCGATGACCGCCAACCTGTCGGCACTGCCGCCGGTGACCGTGCCGACGACGTACGTCTGGAGCGACGACGACGTGGCGATCGGTCGGGTTCCCGCAGAGCAGTGCATTGAGTTCGTCGACGCCGACTACCGCTTTGTGGAGCTGAAAGGCGTGACCCACTGGATCCCCGAACAGGCGCCCGAAGCCCTCGCCGAGGCAATCATCGCGCGCGTACGTGGCTAACGCCGAACGGCGCAAGGTGATTGGGTCTGGCGCCCCAAATTCAGCCATATTGCACCACTCGCGGGGACTTTTTTTATGCCCTCTCCAGAGCTGAGGCGAGCGGCCAACCGTTCGGGTCGTCGAGGTTGCGGCCAACCCTGCAGGCGTAGGAGTTCCAGTCCTCGACTCGGTCGGCGTACCAGCTGCGTTGACGACGCATGAGCTCGGCGAGGCTGCTCGCCGCGATGTGTGGATGACGCGCACCAATCTCAATGGCAACTCCGCGTGCCGCTCGTGCGTCGGCGGCTGCGTCGTGCGCGTTGTCGAGCGTGACCGAGTAGTAGGCGGCGACATCGGTGAGCTTGCGTGAACCCAGCTGACCGCGCTGGATGCCCCAGTCGATGACATAGGGATCGACGATGAGCAGCCGCTCCCAATCAGGCTGCTTGACACCCCAGCGGGTGGCCTCGACGTGCAGCATCGACAGGTCATACGCGGCGTTGAACACCACGAGACCGACACCACGGTCGATCAACGACTGCACCCAACGGGCAACGATCGCGATGCCCACCGCCGGGGGCGGCGCATCCGCGAGCAGGACATCGGTGATGCCGTGGACCTCGGCCGACGACGCCGGAATCGGGATGCCGGGATTGATGAGCCCGTTGATGTCGGGGCCGACGTCGGAGAGAAGCGCGTAGCTGAGGACGCGGTCATTGAGCGGATCGATGCCCGTGGTCTCGAGGTCGAGCGAGGCGAGCGGAACGCGGTGCCAGCCGTCATGGTCACCGCGGCGAGGCGGTCGTGGCTTCCGCCGACGGATGAGTCGCTTGGCAGCGATCGCACCTGCGAGACCACAGACGACGGCAACTCCTACGTACTTGTTGATGCGCACCTGACCTCCTGCGGCAACCGTAGCGAGCGATCCCGACACTCACTGGGAGGCAGCGTCGACCAGACTTCGGAACAAGCCCGCGTCCTCCTTGGTCTCCGGGTGCCACTGCACGGCCATCCAGTACGGCCTGTCTTCGCGTTCCATCGCCTCGAGGGTGCCGTCGGCTGCATGCGCTGAGGCGATGAAACCGGGGTGCTCGCGCACGGACTGGTGATGATGACATGCGACGTCACCCCGATCGCCGATGGCTCCCGCGAGCCTGGTTCCGGGGATGACGTCGATCGCTATGTCACCGAACACACCAGCGCCAGGTGAGTGGCTCTCCTTCCCGATCACATCGGGCACATGTTGCTCCAGTGTTCCTCCACCGTGCACCGCCATCACCTGCATGCCGCGGCAGATGCCGAGCACGGGCAGTCGCGCGTCCCATGCGGCATCGAGGAGTGCGAGCTCCCAGGTGTCGCGGTCGAGACGCCAACCCTTGGTGTGTTCATGCGGCTCGGCGCCGTACTGCCACGGGTCGACGTCTGCACCACCGGCGATCACCAGACCGTCGATCCGGGCGACGACAGACAGCGCCGCTGTGGCATCAGACGGGGGTAGCAGCACGGCGACTCCCCCCGCCGCCTCGATCGACAGCGAGTAGACCGCGTGCAGAATGTCGGCCTTCTCGTCCCACACACCCCACCGGGACTGCTCACGGTAGGTCGTGATTCCAATCAGCGGTTTCACAGCACGATCCTCACAGTGGGGTGACGTAGGCCCCGGAGATGCCGCCATCGACGAGGAAGGTCGAGGCGGTGATGAACGACGACTCGTCAGAGGCGAGGAACAGCACGGCGTTGGCCATCTCCTCGGGCTCGGCGAACCGACCGACGGGTACGTGGACGAGCCTGCGGGCAGCCTTCTCCGGATCGCTGGCGAACAGCTCCTTCAGCAGCGGGGTGTTGACCGGGCCGGGACACAGCGCATTGACGCGTACGCCTTCACGCGCGAACTGCACCCCGAGCTCGCGCGACATCGACAGCACGCCACCCTTGGACGCCGAGTAGGAGATCTGCGAGGTGGCGGCACCCATCACGGCGACGAACGAGGCGGTGTTGATGATCGAGCCCTTCTTCTGCTCAAGCATGTAGGGCAACGCTGCCTTGCAGCACAGGTAGACGCTGGTCAGATTCACGTCCTGCACTCGCTTCCACGCATCGAGGTCGGTATCGAGTATCGAGTCGTCCTCTGGCGGGCTGATGCCGGCGTTGTTGAAGGCGATGTCGACCGAGCCGTACGTGTCCTTGGCGGTCTTGAAGAGTGCGTCGACCTGCTCCTTGTCGGTGACGTCAACATGTACGTACGTACCGCCGAGCTCCTCGGCGATACCGGGACCCTTGGAGTCGTCGAGGTCCCCGATCACGATGTTCGCGCCCTCCTCGGCGAACCGGCGAGCGGTCGCCAAGCCGATGCCCGAGCAGCCTCCTGTGACGACTGCCGTCTTGCCTTCGATGCGTCCTGCCATGGTTCCTGCTTTCTACTTGGTCTCGATACTGCCCTCGTCCCTCGGGCAACTCGACCACCGGTGGTCGGCCTACTCGTTGGAGAGAAAGACGTTCTTGACGTCGGTGAATGAATGCGGTGCGTCGGGCCCGAGCTCGCGACCGAGGCCTGATTGCTTGAACCCGCCGAACGGAGTCCAGTAGCGCACCGAGGCGTGCGAGTTGACGCTGAGGTTTCCGGCTTCGACCCCGCGCGAGACGCGCAGCGCACGGCCGAGGTCGCGGGTGAAGATCGAGCCAGACAGCCCGAACTCAGTGTCGTTGGCGAGCCGGATCGCCTCCTCCTCAGAATCGAAAGGCATGACGGCAACGACCGGCCCGAAGACCTCTTCGCGCCAGATCCGTTGCTGGGTGTCGCCGGCGAGCACCACCGTCGGTGCGAACCAGAATCCGGGGCCGTCAGGCGCAGAGCCGCTGAACGCAATGTCGACCTCGTCGACAAATCCCTGCACTGCCTGTTTCTGGGCTGCGGAGATGAGCGGCCCCATCTCACTCGTACGATCGGACGGGTCAAGCACCTTCACACCTTTGACCGCCGGCTCCAGGAGCGACACGAACTCGTCGTACGCCGACCGCTCCACCAGGATCCGTGATCGCGCACAGCAATCCTGACCGGCATTGTCGAAGACCGATGACGGCGCCGAGGCCGCAGCCTTGGCCAGGTCAGAGTCCGCGAAGACGATGTTGGCGCTCTTGCCGCCAAGTTCCAGCGTCACCCGCTTCACCTGGTCAGCGGCGCCAGCCATGATCTTCTTGCCGACCTCAGTCGAACCGGTGAAGCACACCTTGCGCACGGCTGGGTGAGTCACGAAGCGTTCACCCACGATCGAGCCCTTGCCGGGAATGACCGTGAAGACACCTTCAGGCAACCCTGCCTCAAGGCCGAGCTGACCGAGCCGGATCGCCGTCAGCGGTGTCACCTCTGCGGGCTTGAGCACCACGGTGTTTCCGGCCGCAAGCGCCGGGCCGAAGCCCCAGCCTGCGATCGGCATCGGGAAGTTCCACGGCACGATGATCGCCACGACGCCGAGCGGCTCGTGAAATGTCACGTTGATGCCACCGGCAACGGGGATCTGGTGACCGGTCAGCCGTTCGGGCGTTGCCGAGTAGTAGTTGAGGACATCGCGTACGTTGCGCGCCTCCCACGTTGCGTTGCCCCAGGTATGACCGGAGTTGCGTACCTCCAGCTCCGCCAGCTCATCGACATGCTCATCGACCAGAGCGGCAAACCGGCGCAGCAGGGTGGCTCGCTCTCCCGGCGGCATCTCCCGCCAGGCGGGGTAGACCTCTGCGGCACGCTCGATCGCAGTGTCGGTCTCCTCGAGCGTCGCCAAGTGGACTTCAGTGACCTGCTCTTCCGTCGCCGGGTTGATGACGGTGTACGTACTACTCACGTTGCTCCTTGATCTTCGTTGGGCGAGCGCCGAGCACCATCAGAGTCTTTCGAAGCCGCGGCGCAGCTCCCAGTCGGTCACGGCGGCGTCATAAGCAGCAAGCTCGACGTCGGCCATGTTGGTGTAGTGGTCGACGACCGCGTCACCGAGCAGCGAGCGCGCAATCTTGGACGTCGCGAATGCTTCGCGGGCCTCCCGGAGGGTCGTCGGCACCTTCGGCTTGTCGGACTCGTATGCGTTACCAGTCTGCTCCGGCTCGAGCTTGAGCTTGTGGTCGATGCCGTACAGTCCGCCGGCGAGCATCGCGGCAAGGGCGAGGTAGGGGTTGCAGTCGCCTCCAGGCAGACGGTTCTCCAGCCGTGCGCTCTGGCCGTGACCGACGAGTCGCACGGCACAGGTCCGGTTGTCGAGACCCCAGGCGACGGCCGTCGGCGCGAACGATCCGCCGGCAAACCGCTTGTAGGAGTTGATGTTGGGCGCATAGAGCAGCGTGAAGTCACGCATCGTGGCAAGTATGCCGGCGATGAACTGGTCGTACGTCGGCGTCCTGTTGTCTTTCTCCCAGAAGACGAGCTTGCCGTCCTTGCCACGCAGCGACAGGTGGATGTGGCAGGAGTTGCCCTCGCGCTCGTTGTACTTCGCCATGAAGGT
>CAZWZC010000050.1:0-18855 GCA_964638755.1 uncultured Aeromicrobium sp.
GCATTGTGCATGCGGGCGCGGCTTGCTTCGATGCGGGTGGGGCCCGCGTGAGTGCGGAGCAGTTTGACCAGCATCAGCCGGTCTTGCAACGCCGATCGAACTCGCGCTGCAACTCGCGGCCGACCTCGCCCGCCAGCACAACCTCGTCCTGATGTCGGACGAGATCTACGACAAGATTCTCTACGACGACGCCGCGCACATCCCGATGGCCAGCGTCGCTCCCGATGTCCTGACGATGACGTTCAACGGTCTGTCCAAGGCGTACCGGGTCTGCGGCTATCGCGCTGGATGGCTTGTCGCGACGGGTCCGCTCGACGAAGCCAAGGACTACCTCGAGGGCATCACCCTGCTGGCGTCGATGCGGTTGTGCCCCAACGTGCCCGCGCAGAACGCGATCCAGGTCGCCCTGGGCGGCTACCAGTCGATCAAGGAGCTGATCCTCCCCGGAGGTCGCCTCCTCGAGCAGCGCGACACTGCCATCACCGAGCTCCGCAAGATCCCCGGCGTCAGCCTCGTCGAGCCCCGCGGTGCGTTGTACGTCTTCCCGCGCCTTGATCCGGACGTCTACCCGATCAAGGATGACCAGCAGCTCGTGCTCGATCTGCTGTTACGGGAGAAGATCTTGCTGACACAGGGGAGCGGATTCAACTGGCCCGCCCCAGATCACCTGCGCATCGTGACGCTACCGTGGGCCCGCGACTTGGCAGAGGCGATCCAGCGCCTGGGCAACTTCTTGTCGAGCTACCAACAGGCTTAGTCACCGCACGTCACCCGTTTCCCAGCAGGACCTCGGAATCCGTCACTCAGCACCTGTTGCAACAGGGGTGAGGTGCCAGATTTCGAGGTCCTGCTGGGAATCTTGTGAAAGATTGAGGTCAGCGCTTCTTGTTGCGCACGTACTCGGCGGCCTCGGTGACGCGGAAACGGACGATCGCTTCGATCAGGTCGACCGGAAGTGGCTTGCCCAGCGGGAACCGGATCGCTGACTTGCTCGTCTTGTAAGTGGACAGCTCGTCAGCGAACGCGGCATACGCACCGGCTGTCGGGAAGAAGTTGAGCGAAGTGTGCTCGGAATAGCCCGAGAACTGCACAATGACAACTCCCTCGGACTTGTAGGCCGGGATGTTGTAGCTGATGGTCTCCTCGGCGTCGGGTGCCGCGTCGCGGATGACCCGTCGCATCTCGACCAGACGATCCTCGACGTCGATCAGGGACGCCTCGATGTACTCATCGACGCTCGTGAAGGACTTCTTTTCGTCGGTCATGTCCTCAGTAGAGCGGAATGCGTGCCGGATCGGCAAACTTCTTGGCGAGCCGTCCGGAATGTGTGGGGACTGCCCGACTAGGCTGAGGCTCTTCCCCCCAGATCGTGCCGAGGAGGCCATTTTTCGATGTCGAGCGACTCGCCATTCGTGCACCTGCATGTGCACACTGAGTACTCGATGTTGGACGGCCACGCGCTGCTCGGACCGTTGTTCGAGCGGACCGCAGACCTCGGAATGTCTGCCATTGCAATGACCGATCATGGAAACCTGCACGGCGCATACGATTTCTGGGCCAAGGCTCGCGAGCACGACGTCAAGCCGATCATCGGCATGGAGGCCTACCTCGCGCCGAATATCTCGCGTCACGAGAAGAAGGCCGTGCAGTGGAACAAGGGCGGCGAGGACGACATCTCGGGGCGAGGCGCCTACACCCACATGACGCTGCTCTCGGAGTCGACCGAGGGCATGCACAACCTGTTCCGCATCGCGTCCTACGCCAGCCTTGAAGGGCAGTACCGCAAACCCCGCGCAGACCGTGAGCTGTTGCAGGAGTACGGCAAGGGCATCATCGCCACGACCGGCTGCCCGTCCGGTGAGATCCAGACCTGGTTGCGTATCGGCAACTACGAGAAGGCCCGCGCTTCAGCGGCAGAGTTCCAAGACATCTTCGGCAGGGAGAACTTCTTCCTCGAGCTGATGGAGCACGGCCTTGAGATCGAGGCGCGCGTACGCGATGGGCTGCTCAAGTTGAAGGATGACCTCGGTCTTCCGGTCGTCGCGACCAACGACTCGCACTACGTGTCGCCCGACGACGTCGAGGCACACGATGCGCTGCTCTGCATCGGCACCGGCACGACGCTCGGCGACCCCAAGCGTTTCAAGCTCGATGGTGGCGGCTACTACATCAAGTCCGCCAAGGAGATGCGCGACCTCTGGGAAGACCGCGCAGGTCTCAAGGAAGCCTGCGACAACACGCTGCTCATTGCCGAGCGGTGCAATGTCGAGTTCGCAGAGTCCAACGGCGGCTACATGCCACGCTTCGAGGTGCCGGCAGGAGAGACCGAGGACAGCTGGTTCGCCAAGGAGGTCTGGAAGGGCATCGAGTCCCGCTACCCGGGCGATGCGCTGACCCCGGAGGTGCGGGCTCGCACCGACTACGAGCTCGAGGTCGTGACAGGCAAGGGCTACTGCGGTTACTACCTCGTGGTCGCAGACTTCATCAACTGGGCCAAGGACAACGGGATCCGCGTCGGCCCCGGTCGCGGCTCCGGAGCGGGATCGATTGCGGCGTACGCGTTGCGCATCACCGATCTGTGCCCGCTCACGCACGGCCTCATCTTTGAGCGATTCCTCAACCCCGAGCGCCCGTCGATGCCCGACTTTGACATCGACTTTGACGAGCGTCGACGTGGTGAGGTCATTCGGTACGTCAGCAACAAGTACGGCGAGGAGCGCGTCGCCCAGATCGCCACCTTCGGCCGACTCAAAGCCAAAGCCGCCATCAAGGACGCCAACCGGGTGCTGGACTACCCGTTCGCCATGGGCGAGCGCATCACCAAGACACTGCCGCCCGACATCATGGGCAAGGGTGTCGGGCTCAGTGACATTTTCGACAAGACCAACAAGCGCTACGGCGACGGTGCTGAGTTTAGGGCTCTCCACGAGGCCGACGCCGAGGTCCGCAAGATCTATGACACCGCGCTCGGCCTCGAGGGGCAGATCCGCCAATGGGGCGTGCACGCTGCCGGCGTGATCATGTCGAGCGATCCATTGATCGACATCATCCCGATCATGAAGCGCGACCAGGATGGCGCGGTCATCACCCAGTTCGACTACCCGATGTGCGAGGCGCTCGGGCTGGTCAAGATGGACTTCCTCGGCCTTCGCAACCTCACGGTGCTCGACGACGCACTCGCCAACATCAAGCGCAATCGCGACATCGATCTGGTCCTTGAGGATCTGACGTTCGACGACCCCGCGACGTACGAATTGTTGTCGCGCGGCGACACGCTCGGCGTGTTCCAGCTCGACGGTGGCCCGATGCGCGCGCTGCTTCGCAGCATGAAGCCCGACAAGTTCGAGGACATCTCCGCCGTCGGTGCGCTCTATCGTCCCGGCCCCATGGGTGCCGACTCGCACAACAAGTACGCGCATCGCAAGAACGGGCGGGAACCGATCGATCCGATCCACCCTGAGCTCGCCAAGCCGCTGGAGCAGGTGCTCGGCGAGACGTACGGCCTGATCGTCTACCAGGAGCAGGTGATGGAGATTGCCCAGGTGCTGGCTGGCTTCAGCCTCGGTCAAGCCGACAACCTGCGCCGGGCTATGGGCAAGAAGAAGAAGTCCGAGCTCGACAAGCTCTACGCCGGCTTCGAGGCCGGCATGTTCGAGCGTGGATACTCTGCAGCCGCGGTCAAGACGCTGTGGGAGATCTTGGTCCCGTTTTCGGACTACGCATTCAACAAGGCGCACTCGGCCGCCTACGGCGTCATCTCCTACTGGACGGCGTTCCTCAAAGCCAACTACCCAGCCGAGTACATGGCGGCGCTGCTGACAAGCACCAGCGGCGACAAGGACAAGTCGGCGATCTATCTCAACGAGTGCCGTCGCATGGGCATCAAGGTTTTGCTGCCAGACGTCAACGAATCGGTATTGACCTTCGCCTCGGTCGGTTCAGACATCCGTTTTGGACTCGGCGCGATCCGCAACATCGGTGAGCAGGTCGTCGCGGGCATCGTTGAAGCCCGTACACAAGGTGGGTCATACGCAGAGTTCGCTGATTTTCTCGACAAGGTGCCGACCCACGTGTGCAACAAACGCGTCCTCGATTCGCTGGTCAAGGCAGGGGCCTTCGACTCTCTCGGCCACCGACGTCGCGCCTTGGCGTCGATTGCCGAAGACGCCGTCGACCAGCACATCGACCTCAAACGCAATGCGGCGATCGGACAGGACTCACTGTTCGGCGGACTCGACGACGAGTTCACCGGCGTCACGGTCGCCGTGCCGATGATGCCGGAGTGGGACAAGACGCAGTTGCTGGCGTACGAGCGAGACATGCTCGGTCTGTACGTGTCGGACCACCCGCTGCAGGGCCTTGAGCACGTTCTCAAGGCGAGCAGTGACAGCACCGTCGGGGAGTTGTTGACCGACACGGAGCGGGCAGATGGCAGCACCGTACGTCTGTGTGGTCTGATCACCGGAGTCCAGCGGCGGATGAGCAAGAAGGGTGATAGCTGGGCCTCGATCACTCTGGAAGATCTCGAAGGTGGCATTGAGGTGATGGTCTTCCCGGGCCCCTACCAGCTGGCCGTACCCGTGCTCATTCCGGACACGATCGTCGTCGTCCGGGGCCGCATCAGGCGCAAGGACGACGGACTTGAGGTCAATGCTCTCGAGATCACGCTTCCGGCGATGGGCGAGGGCCGGCCCGACACCCCGTTGCTCGTCAGTCTTCCCGTCGCGCGTTGTACCCCTGACACGATCGCCTCGTTCAAACAGGTTTTGGCTGCACACCCCGGCAGGGCCGAGGTGCATCTGCGACTGGTCAGCAACGGTACGACCAAGGTCATGCGACTTGACGACACCTTGCGCGTCGCACAGTCGTCCTCGCTGATCGCCGATCTCAAAGAGCTGCTGGGTCCCCATTGTCTGACGTGAAACCAATTTCCTCGACGAAGGTGTGGTTGTGCGTTGCTTCCATGCTCATTCTTGGGATTGGCGCGGGTCTCGTCTGGTTGTGGCTTGCAAAGCCTGCTGAGTGGGTGGTGCGAACTGATGGCAACATCGTTCTGACCGAGATCGCCGCGCGTGACCAGTTCGGCGTGATCGTTGTGTTCGTGATCGCTGGTGCAGTCGCATCTCTGACATGGGGGTGGTTGACGTCCTACACCCTGCGCGATCTGGGCTGGTGGCTCACCCCTCTGGTCGTCGTCACGACAGTCGTCGCAGCCCTGATCGCTTGGCGGGTTGGGGTGGCACTGGGTCCGGTGGGTCCGCAGGCAGCTGTCAATCCTGCGATCGGTGAGAGTCTGCCGTCCAAGCTCGCGATCGACGGGGTCGCACCATTCGTCGTGTGGCCGCTCTTTGGTGTGCTCGGAGTCTTCCTCGCGACCTGGATGAGCAACGAAACCCAAACCCATATGGGGTCAGCGGGCGAGTCGCGCCACGACGGCTGAGGTCAATCGCACGAGGTCGGCCGGGTCAAGCTCGGCCTCTAGGCCCCGGCGACCGCCGGAGACGAAAACAGTTGGCCATTTCGTTGATGACCGGTCAATCACGGTCGGGTGCGGGCGCTTCTGACCGAACGGCGAGATGCCGCCGATGACGTAGCCGGTCGCGCGTTGCGCCTGCGCAGCATCGGCCATCTGGGCCTTCTTGCCGCCAAGTGCTTCGGCGAGCGCCTTCAGGTCGAGAGAGCCCATCACGGGCACGACGCCGACGCAGAGCCTGCCATCGACCAGCGCCATCAGGGTCTTGAAGACGCGTCCGGGATCGACACCCAAGGCATCGGCTGCCTCCATTCCGAACGAGTCCGCGCGCGGATCGTGGACGTAGGAGTGGGGGGTGTAGAACACATTGGCACGGTGGAGCGCGGCGAACGCAGGTGTCGCGTCGCTTGGCTTCCCGTTGGCGGCCATCACCTCACCGTAGACCGTCCGTAGACTTGGCGCCGTGATGCGACGCCTCGACGCGAGGAAACTCAACCCCACCCCGGACGAGAGTCAAGGGGTCTATCGAGCTGCGGTCCCGCGCGCGGCCCTCGACGTTGACCAGGCCCTGACGACGGTCCGCCCGATCTGCGACGACGTACGCACGCGTGGCGCTGATGCTGTGCTGGACGCCGGCGAGAAGTTCGACGGCGTACGCCCCGCCCGGCTTCGGGTGCCGCCTGAGGCACTCGCTGAGGCGCTCGCGGAGTTGGGTGCATCGGTACGGGCCGCTCTTGAGGAGTCAGTACGTCGACTACGACAGACCTGCGAGGCCGAACTCGAGCAGACGATCAGCTGTGACGTCGCCCCAGGAGCGGTCGTCGAACGGCGCATCGTGCCGATGCAGCGCGTGGGCCTCTACGTGCCCGGTGGTCTCGCTCCGCTGGTGAGCACCGTCGTCATGAACGCAGTCCCCGCGCAGGTTGCAGGAGTGCCGCAGATCGCTCTCGCCAGTCCGCCGCAGAAAGAGTTCGGCGGACTCCCGCACCCCACGATTCTCTCTGCGTGTGCACTCCTTGGCATAGACGAGGTCTACGCCGCAGGTGGAGCCCAGGCGTTGGCAATGTTTGCGTACGGCGCGGGCGAGTGCCGCGCCGTCAACCTCATCACGGGTCCGGGCAACATCTACGTCGCGGCCGCCAAGCGTCACCTTCAGGGCACCGTGAGCATCGATGCCGAGGCCGGTCCCACGGAGATTGCGATCATCGCTGACCAGACCGCCGATGCTGCTTTCGTCGCTGCCGACCTGATCAGTCAGGCCGAGCACGACCCGATGGCGGCGAGCGTGCTGATCACCGACAGCGAGACTCTCGCCGATCAGGTCGACGACGAGCTGTTGGCCCAGGTCTCCTCAGCGAGGCACGTTGAGCGCATCAGTACGGCGTTGACTGGGCAGCAGTCCGCCACGGTTCTCGTGCGCGACATGGATCAAGCCGTAGAGGTCGCCAATGCGTACGCCGCTGAGCACCTGGAGGTCCAGACCACGGACTCGGGGACCGTGGCAGCGCGCATCGTCAATGCGGGCGCCGTGTTCGTCGGCTCCCACACTCCGGTGTCGCTCGGCGACTACGCCGCCGGGTCCAATCACGTGCTGCCCACAGCTGCGTGTGCGTGTCACTCATCGGGTCTGTCCGTGCGCGCGTTCTGCCGCAACATGCACGTCGTGACCTACTCGGCCCATGCGTTGCGGGAGGTCGGTGACCACGTCGTCGCGCTCGCCGAGGCAGAGAACCTGCCCTCACACGGGACAGCGGTGTCGATCCGTACGTCACGAAGCGACGACTAACCATGCCAATCCCCGAGTGGGTGCCGATTCGCGATGACCTGCGCGGCTTTGAGCCGTACGGTGCACCGCAGATCCGCGACGTAATCAATCTCAACGTCAACGAGAATCCATACGCACCCAGTGCGCAGGTCGCCGCTGACATCGCTGACGCCGTGCGTGTGGCTGCTGCGGATCTCAACCGCTATCCAGACCGTGAGGCAACTGCCCTTCGTGTCGCATTGGCCAGCTACCTCGACCATGGCTTGACCTCTGACCGAGTGTGGGCCGCCAACGGGTCCAACGAGGTCATGCTGCAGATCCTTCAGGCATTCGGCGGACCGGGGCGGACGGCGCTGTCGTTCGCCCCGACCTACTCGATGTATCCGGAGTACGCCCGCGACACCCACACGCGCTGGGTCACGGGAACGCGCGAAGACGACTTCACGATCGACGTAGACCGTGCACTCACGTTGATCGCCACCGAGCAACCCGAGGTTGTCCTGCTGACTTCGCCGAACAACCCAACCGGAACAGCCCTGCCGCTTGCCACGGTGCGCGCAGTCGTGGAGGCGGCGCCTGGAGTCGTCGTGGTCGACGAGGCCTACGCAGAGTTCCGCCGGGAGGGGACATTGACCGCCCTCGAAGTGCTCGATGAGTTCCCCCGACTTCTGGTCACGCGCACGATGAGCAAGGCTTTCGCCCTAGCGGGTGGCCGGCTCGGCTATGTCGCTGCCGACGCCGCGATCGTCGACGCGCTGCGAATTGTCCGGCTGCCCTATCACCTCTCCGCCGTCACGCAGGCCGTCGCGATCACTGCCCTGGCGCACAGCGATGAGCTGCTCGCCCGCGTCGACGAGATTCGTACGTCCCGTGACGAGCTCGCTGCGTGGTTGAGGGACCGGGGCCACACAGTTGCCGACTCCGACGCGAACTTCGTGCTGTTTGGTCATTTCGGAGATCGACACGCCATTTGGCAGGCCTTGGTCGACCGTGGCGTCCTGATACGGGAGACTGGACCCGATGGATGGCTGCGCGTGTCTGTTGGCACACCGGCCGAAAACGCCGCTTTTCGACAAGCGCTACAGGAGGTCACTGCATGAGCGAGCGATCAGTTCAGGCTGCCATGCCGGCGCCTTCGTACCGTGCCTCTTCTACGGAGGTGGCGGCATGACGCGCACCGCACGCATCGAACGGAAGACCTCTGAGTCGCACGTCGTCGTCGAGGTTGATCTCGACGGTGCCGGTGTCAGCGACATCTCCACCGGCGTGGGTTTCTACGACCACATGCTCACGGCCTTTTCGCGTCACTCGTTGATCGATCTGACGATCCGGTCTGAGGGTGACATCCACATCGACGCGCATCACACGGTCGAGGACACGGCGATCTGCCTGGGTCAGGCACTCCGCGACGCGCTCGGTGACAAGATCGGCATTCGTCGCTACGGTGACGCGCTGGTGCCTCTCGATGAGTCAATTGCCCAGGCAGTTGTCGACGTCTCTGGGCGGCCCTACTTCGTCCACAGCGGTGAGCCTGATCGTCAGATCACGGCGATCATCGGTGGTCAGTACACGGGTGCACTCACTGGACACGTCTTCGAGTCGATCGCGCACCACGCTGCCATCACCATGCACGTACGCCTGCTCAACGGCCGCGACCCGCACCACATCGCGGAGGCGCAGTTCAAGGCTGTCGCTCGTGCTCTGCGCGACGCCATCGCGATCGATCCTCGCGAGTCAGGCATCCCCAGCACCAAGGGTGCGCTGTGACCGAGCGCCAGCAAGGCCACCGAGAGGGTGTCACTGCCGCGTTTTCGTACCGTTCCTTATTTCATACGAAAGTGCGGCGGTGACGCGTAAGCGCGTCGCTGTTCTTGACTACGGTTCAGGCAATCTTCGCTCGGCAGTTCGTGCCGTCGAGCGTGCTGGAGCCGATGCCGAGCTGACCAGCGACGCGAACGTGGCTGCCGAGGCTGACGGGTTGCTGGTGCCGGGTGTTGGCGCCTACGCGGCGTGCATGGCAGGACTGGTGGCTGTTGACGGCGTGCGCATCATCGAACGCCGACTCATCGCGTCGCGGCCCGTGCTGGGCATCTGTGTCGGGATGCAGGTGCTGTTCGGCGAGGGAATCGAGCACGGCGTACGCACCGAAGGCTGCGGCGAGTGGCCGGGAGTCGTCGAACGGCTGCAGGCGCCGATCGTTCCGCACATGGGCTGGAACACCGTGGTGCCCGGTGACGGCACGCAGATGTTCACTGGGATTTATGACGAGCGGTTCTACTTCGTGCACTCCTACGGTGTGCGCGACTGGGTGCTGTCACAGCCGCCGTCCATGAAGCCACCTGTCGTGACGTGGACCGAATACGGCAATGACAGCTTCGTGTCGGCGGTCGAGCACGGACCTTTGTGGGCCACCCAGTTCCACCCTGAGAAGTCTGGTGACGCCGGAGCACAGCTGCTGCGCAACTGGTGCGCCACGCTCTGAAGCGCTTGCTGTTGTCGCTGGTTAGGCTCTGGGCTGCTTGTCGCGCCACGCAGTCCACGCTTTGACGGCGCTCAGATCGTAGTCAGGTCCGCTGATGCCGATGGTGAACGTCGTGACTCCCAACGCCGCAAGTGCCGGTCCGAGCTCGTCAGGTGCTCCTTGAACGCCACAGGAGCGCTCGATCTCGGCCGGGTCGCGGTCGATCTCCGCGCAGTGTGAGTCAAGGATCCCGACCTTGCGCTCGACCACGTCGGGACCTCCGAAGGAGTGCCAGATGTCGGCGTGCCTGGCGACCAGGCGCAAAGTCTTCTTCTCGCCACCACCGCCGATGAGGATCGGGATCCTGCGGGTGGGTGCCGGGTTCAGCTTGGCGAGTCGCGACTCGATGCGGGGCAGCGCCCGTGCGAGGTCGTCGAGCCGGCCTCCCACGGTGCCGAATGTGTAGCCGTACTCGTCGTAGTCCTTCTCAAACCATCCAGATCCGATGCCGAGGATCAGCCGGCCGCGGCTGATGTGATCCACTGTGCGCGCCATGTCGGCCAGCAGCTCAGGATTGCGATAGCTGTTGCATGTGACCAGCGCGCCGATCTGGACGCGCGACGTCGACTCCGCCCACGCGCCGAGCATCGTCCAACATTCGAAGTGTCTGCCTTCAGGCTCGCCGTACAGCGGATAGAAATGATCCCAGTTGAACACGATGTCGACGCCGATGTCCTCGGCCTCCGCTGCTGCCCGGCGGATGGAGTCGTAGTCCGCATGCTGAGGCTGGATCTGTACCCCAATCCGAATCGGCTTGTCTGCGGTCGTCATGGTGCCACCCTACTTTCCTCCTGTCTAACCCGTACCAAGTCGCGATGATCCATGTGGGATGGCGCAGGCCGCACCGATACGCTGCTGCGGTGACTCTCGAACTTCTTCCCGCTGTCGATGTTGCAAGCGGTCAGGCTGTGCGCCTGGTGCAGGGGGAGCGCGGCAGCGAGACCTCCTATGGGTCCCCACTGGAGGCTGCCCTGCAGTGGCAGACCGAAGGAGCAGAGTGGATCCACCTCGTCGACCTCGATGCCGCCTTCGGCACGGGCTCCAACCGTGAGCTCCTCGCGGACGTGGTCGGCCAGCTCGACGTGTTGGTCGAGCTGTCAGGAGGCATTCGCGATGACGCCTCGCTCAAGGCGGCCCTCGCAACCGGGTGCACCCGCGTCAATCTCGGCACCGCCGCGCTCGAGGACCCGGAGTGGTGCGCGCAGGCGATCAGCACGTACGGCGACCAGATCGCGGTCGGCCTCGACGTGCGCGGACAGACGCTCGCCGCCCGAGGCTGGACCGAGGAGGGCGGTGACCTGTTCGAAGTGCTCGAGCGACTCGAGCGCGACGGATGCCAACGCTACGTCGTCACCGATGTCACCAAGGACGGCACACTGACCGGGCCCAACCTCGAGCTGCTGCGTCTTGTGTGTGGGGCGACCGACAAGCCGGTCGTGGCGTCGGGAGGTGTCTCGAGCATCGACGATCTGCGGGCCATCGCGGCGTTGACCGGGATAGGCGTTGAGGGCAGCATCGTGGGCAAGGCGCTGTATGCGGGGGCGTTCACCCTGGCGGAGGCGCTCACCGCTATGAGGGAGGCACGGGCGTGACGGCTTCAGACGACATCTGGGCAACGTTCTCCTCCGATCCGCGCTCGTCGGACAACTTGAAGGCAACTGACGCTGATCGGGACGCGGTGGGTTCGGTCCTACGCGATGCGTTTGCTGATGGTCGGCTCACGCTGTCGGAGTACGACAAGCGCCTCGATGTAGCACTCGCCGTCGGAACGCTCGGCGAAGTGTACGAGTTGATCGCAGATCTCGTGGCAGCAGCCGACGACTTCACGCCCAACCCGGTCGCACTGGATCTGCAGCCCAAGGCGGTCGTGAAGTACGGTCGCGAGCTCCGCAACGCTCGCAACCGCTTTGCATCCCTGACGGTTGCCTCGCTGGCAATCTGGCTGGTGACCAGTGTTGCCGGTGCTCCTTGGTGGGCGTTCTGGCCCGTCATCCCGATCGTGGCATCAGGGTTGAGCTACAGGTCAACCCGTGACAACGCCACAACCCGGATCAAGGACATCGCGGACAACCTTGCTGAGACGCGGCGTACGACCCGCGACCTCGACTGACTCAGCAACCGTCGCGGATCAGAGCGGGCTTCTCGCCGCGGGTGACCTCCATGAAGGTGATCTTGGAATTGTCCGTGATGGCGTCCCGCTTGGTGTCGAACAGGAATCCGAGCCACTGGTCATCCTCGGCAAGATAGACGCCCGCCTGGTCGAAGCCCGCATCGACGGCGGGGGAGAGCTGGTCCCCGTACGCGGAACGCAACGCGCCGAGCGAGTTACCGACTCCGATCCCCTTCGCCGTCTTGGGGCCCGAGGAGATGCCGATCGTGGTGATGTGATTGTCGTTGGTGTAGACGTCAAGTGCGCTGCTGACCGACGGCTTCCACTCCAGGGGCACAACGCCGCGGCAGTCGTCCGCACCGTGATCGACGTTGGTGTCGAACAGGCCGGTCGCCGCCGCCTGTGCGTTGGTCATCCCGACCAGTGCCGCGCCCACTCGGCCAGGGGCGACCACAAGGGGATCGGCTGGTTGTGGCGACGGAGTCGGCGCTGTCGTTGTCGTCTCCGTCGGTGTCGGGGTGGGCGTCGCCTCGGTTGCGTCATCGTCACCCCCGCGGTTGAGGGCGAAGACCAGTACCAGTCCGAAGACGAGCAGCATCGCGATTGCAGCCAGCGTGTGTTTGGCGTTCCATCCAGTCAACATGCGTAGATGGTAGTGAATGGTCGTCCTCCGTGGCAGATACTCTCGACAGGTGAGTCTTGCCGTCCGTGTCATACCGTGTCTTGACGTCGACAACGGCAGGGTTGTCAAGGGGGTCAACTTCGTCGACCTGCGAGATGCGGGTGACCCCGTCGAGATGGCTCAGATCTATGACGCCGAGGGTGCAGACGAGCTGACGTTCCTGGACATCACCGCGTCATCGGACAGCCGATCGACAACCTACGATGTCTTGGGTCGCACCGCAGACGAGGTGTTCATACCGTTGACAGTCGGGGGAGGTGTACGTACGCCCGACGACGTCGACCGACTGCTGCGCGCCGGCGCCGACAAGGTTGCCGTCAACACCGCCGCGATCGCGCGCCCGGAGGTTGTGGCAGAGATCGCCCAGCGCTTCGGCAATCAGGTCCTCGTGCTGAGCGTCGACGCTCGACGCAGCTCGGATCAGGCGAGTGGCTTTGAGGTCACGACGCATGGAGGGCGCACGTCAGCAGGTCTCGATGCGGTCGAATGGGCACGCACTGCCGCAGAGCTGGGGGCGGGTGAGATTCTGCTCAACTCGATGGACGCTGACGGCACAAAGAGCGGCTTCGATCTGGAAATGATTCGGGCGGTCCGCAGCGTTACACAGGTGCCGCTCATTGCGAGTGGTGGCGCCGGCCGGCTTGTGCACTTCCCGCAGGCCATCGATGCCGGTGCTGACGCAGTGCTCGCTGCAAGTGTCTTTCATTTCGGCGAGCTGAAGATCAGACAGGTGAAAGACACGTTGCAGGCAGCAGGTCACAGTGTCCGATAGTCCTATCGAGGCGCCCACGGATTCGGACGACCTCGGATCCGACGACCACAGCCGGGTCACCCGGCGGGGTGTGAGCCTGCTCGGACGCGGTATTCGCGACGAGAAGCTGCTGTTCTCAGTGTCGGTCGCCGGCGCCGTGATTTTCGGGGCCATGACCGTTGCCGATGCGTGGGTGCTCGGGTGGGCGACCGACCATGTCATACGGCCCTCATTCGCACGCGGAAATGTCGCCGCCGGTGCGCTGACGGTCGCTGTCGGGCTGTTCATGGCGGTGGCGATACTGCGCGCACTCGGTGTCATAGGTCGGCGTCTGATTGGTGGCATCGTCTACTACCGTCTGGTGGCGACATATCGGCGAAAGGTCACACGCAAATACCTCTCGCTGCCGATGTCGTGGCACCACCGCCATCCGACAGGTCAGTTGCTCTCCAACGCCAACGCTGACGTGGAAGCCGCATGGGCCGTTTTCATGCCGCTGCCCATGGCAATCGGCGTCATCGCCATGTTGGTCGCGGCGATCGTCGCGATGCTGGCGGCCGATGTCGTGCTCACGATCGTCGGGCTGGTCGTGTTCCCGGCGCTGTTCCTGATCAACGTGTACTACCAGCGCTGGCTCTCACCCAAGGTCGCGCATGCGCAGTCGTTGCGCGGTGCCGTCAGCGCTGTTGCCCACGAGTCGTTCGACGGCGCGCTCGTGGTGAAGTCGCTGGGCCGTGAGACCGACGAGACCGAGAGGTTCAAGCGCGTCACCGAGGAGCTCCGCGACGCCAACATCGAGGCCGGGCGCATCCGAAGCATGTTCGACCCGTTGCTCGAGGCACTGCCAAGCTTCGGCATCCTGCTCGTCATCCTCCTCGGCATCGGACGGGTAGCCAGTGGAGCGGCCGAGCCCGGGGACGTCGTGTCTGTCGCCTACCTGTTCACGGTGGTGGCATTTCCCGTGCGAGCGATCGGCTGGGTCCTCGGCGAGCTGCCGCGGAGCGTGGTCGGCTGGAATCGAGTGGAGTCGGTGCTGGACGAGCGAGGATCGATGTCATACGGCATAAAGTCACTTCCTGGCACCGGGCCGGTTTCGCTCGACGTACAGAACGCGTCATTCCGGTTCCAGGATGCCGAACGCGATGTCCTCAAGGGCATCGACCTCTCGGTTTCGCCGGGAAAGGTCATCGCCGTGGTCGGTGCCACCGGCAGCGGCAAGAGCACGCTCACCTCTCTCTTGACCCGCCTCGTCGATCCGGTCGCGGGCACGATCTCGGTGGACGGCATCGACATCCGCGATCTCACGCACGACGAGCTGGCCACGGTGATCGCGGTCGTACCGCAGGGCTCGTTCTTGTTCGATGACAGTGTCCGTGCCAACGTGACGCTCGGCGGGCGGTACCCCGACGAAGACGTATGGGCGGCTCTGCGAACCGTGCAGGCCGATGGATTTGTCTCGGCGCTGCCGCGCGGGCTCGACAGCGAGCTCGGCGAGCGGGGCACCACGCTGTCAGGTGGTCAGCGCCAGCGGCTCTCACTTGCTCGCGCACTCGTACGCCGACCCCGACTCCTCGTCATGGACGATGCCACGAGTGCGGTCGATCCTGAGGTCGAACAACGAATTCTCAGGGCGCTTGCTGCTCACACCGCCGACGAAGACGGTCCGACGGTTCTCGTCGTCGCCTACCGCAAGGCGACGATCGCGCTCGCCGACGAGGTTGTGTTCCTCGATGAGGGTGTCATCGCAGATCGCGGCAGCCACGAGGAGCTCATCGAGCGTTCCGTCGACTACCGCAACCTGGTCAACGCCTACGACCTGGCGAGGGAGGCGTTGTCATGAGCGAGCAGGCGACCGAAGCCGACCGCTTGACGGGGCTTGCCATCGTGCGGCGTGGCCTTTCGCTGTCTCCTGCCATCAAGGACGGACTGGGCCTGACATTGCTGCTCGCGATCCTGAGCACTATCGGTGGTTCGGTCGTCCCGATCCTTATCCAGGTCACGGTCGACTCCGGTCTCGGCGATGGCGGCGAGACGCACCTCAGCGACGTTGCGACCTATCTGGGTGCGGCTGCCGCACTGATCGTCGCGACCGGTCTGATCTCCTATTGGATGCGCGTCCGGCTGTTCGTCGCCAGCGAGACCGGCCTGGCGCAAATGCGCGTCGACGCATTCCGTCACGTCCACGATCTGTCGATGCTCACCCAGAATGCAGAGCGGCGCGGTGTGCTTGTGACACGGGTGACCTCCGACATCGACCAGGTCTCCCAGTTCCTGCAGTTCACCGGAATCATGCTGGTCATCAGCATCGGTCAGATCGTCGTGGCAACCGCGATCATGGCCTACTACTCGTGGCAGCTGACGATCGTCGTCCTGGTGACATTCTTGCCACTGTTCATCAGCCTGAAGTTCTTCGCCGACCGGTTGAGTCGCGCCTATGACATCGTTCGTCGCACGGTCGGTGAGATGTTGGCGGTCATCGCCGAGCCCGTCGTGGGAGCTTCCGTCGTACGGGCCTACGCGATCGAGCGCCGCACGCAAGACCGTGTCGATGCTGGAATCAAGGGCAATCTGGACGCCAACGTCAAGGCACAGCGCCTTGTCGCCGTCACGTTTGCGTCGGCGGGTGTGGCTGGCGGGCTGGCCAATGCAGGTGTCATTGCGTTCGGCGTGATCCTGGGCGTTCGCGGGGACCTGTCGATCGGCACCGTGATCGCCTTCGCGTTCCTCGTCGGTCTGCTTGTCGGGCCGGTGCAGATGGCGACCCAGGTCCTGACTGACGCGCAGAATGCCATTGCGTCATGGCGGCGCGTGATCGAGCTGCTCGACACCCCAGCTGATGTTGTGGATCCTGGGGAGCAGGGGGCCTCACTGCCACGAGGTGCGCTCGGCGCACACTTCGACGGGGTCACATTCGGCTATCCTGACGGTCCCGACGTGCTCAAAGACATCAATGTCACGATCAATCCGCAGCAGCGTGTTGCCGTGGTCGGCGAGACGGGCTCGGGCAAGACGACATTCGCCAAGTTGTTGACCAGACTCATGGACCCCACCACTGGCTCCGTCGAGCTCGGCATCCCGTCGGGGGAGTGGCAGGACATCAGCACGGTCTCGTTCGAAGAGCTCCGCAAGCACATCTTGATGGTTCCGCAAGAAGGTTTCCTGTTTGATGCGACGCTGCGCGACAACCTGCTCTACGGCAAACAGGACGCCAACGACCGTGAGCTCAACGCCGTGATCGCTGATCTCGGCCTCGCCGATTGGTCCGGGACTCTGCCCCGCGGCCTCGACAGCCAGGTGGGTCAACGTGGCGAGTCCCTGTCGGCCGGCGAGCGTCAGCTGGTCGCGCTCGTACGTTCGGCGCTCGCCGACCCCGAGTTCATCGTGCTCGACGAGGCAACGAGTGCTGTTGATCCGCAGACTGAGCTGCGCGCGACCCGTGCCCTCGATCGTCTGCTCGACGGCCGCACCAGCGTCACGATTGCGCATCGACTGTCGACGGCAGAGAACGCCGACCGGGTGCTCGTGTTCGACGCTGGACAGCTCGTCGAGGATGGCACACACGGCGAGCTCGTCGCTGGCGATGGCGTCTATGCGCGACTGCATGCCAGCTGGATTGCGCAAGCCTCCCTCGCCTCGCACACAGTTGTCGAAACGGCCTGACAGACTGGACTCCGTGAGCTCACTCGACCCATCCGTCGCATCGCGCCTCAAGCGTGATGCCGATGGACTTGTGCCCGCTGTCGTCCAGGATGCCGAGAGCCGTGACGTGCTCATGGTCGGTTGGATGGATGACGAAGCTCTGCACCGCACCCTGACAACTGGGCGTGGCACGTACTGGAGTCGTAGCCGTCGGGATTATTGGGTCAAGGGTGAGACCTCGGGCAACACCCAGGCCGTTCGGGAGGTGCGCCTCGACTGCGACGGCGACACGCTGCTGGTGATTGTCGACCAGACCGGCCCTGCGTGCCACACCGGTGAGCACACCTGCTTCGAAGCGGACCGCCTGTTGTGAGTGCGCACCGCCTCTATGCGCCGGTCGTGCTCGGCACGCTCGCAGCCGGTGGCCTCGCGTTTGCCGGGACCGGCCGCACCTGGGCACACAGCTCTGTCATCGCGGACGGCCTGTCGACGCAAAAGGTATCCGTGACCGGTGCGGACGCTCACCCGTTGGCATCGGCACTGGCGCTCGTGGTCATCGCTTCGGCGCTGGCGATACCGGCGGCATCCAATCGCGTGAGGCAGGCAGTGGGAATCCTCACCGTCGTCGTCTCGCTCGTTGCGATCTGGATGATCGTGCTCGGAGGCGATGCACTCAACGAGGCGATGACTTCAGCTGTGAAGGCGTCGCCGGCCTTCACCGGATCCAACCTGCCCGATGATGTGCATCAGACGGCTTGGCGTCTTGTGGCGATCGCCGCCTTTGTGTTGGCGGCGGGGCTTGGCATGCTCACCGCCAGGTTTGGCCGCACGTGGCCCACAATGGGCGCCCGCTATGACCCCCCGCCTGTACGTCCGAGTTCGCGGGTGGCACACGAGGATGCCGACATGTGGAAGGCGTTGGACGAGGGTCGAGATCCGACCCAGTAGTCTGGGCGAAGCTTCACGACCCCACGAGGAGAATCACGCCATGCACGGATCATCGCCAGCCGCCTGGACCGCAGTCCTGATGTGTCTAGTCGGCATCACGATCGCTGGGGTCGCGCTGATTCCGGATCCCAACTGGGTTCTCTTCACGATCGGTTGTGTCGTCGCTCTGGCTTCCGCGCTCGTCGGGCGGGTGATGGCTGCGGCCGGCATGGGTGTCGACCGCGCGGCAGACCACGGCTAGTCACTCCCAGGAACGTCTCGCTCCTACCGAAGGAACGTCATGACCCAACCTCCCCAGTACCCGAGCTACCCCGGACCTGACCAACCGGCGACTCCGCCGTCTGGCGGAGAAGTGCAGCCATTGCCACCGCCGGGTTATCAGCCACCCCCACCGCCCGGCTACCAGCCTCCGCCTCAGCGGCCCTACGGGACGACACCACAGGGTTCACAGTGGGGTGTGTACGCCAGTTGGTGGTCCCGTGTCGGTGCTCAGCTGCTTGACGTGCTCTTTGCCATCTTGCTGCCCATCATCCCGCTGATCGCTGGGGCGGTCCTTGCATTCAAGGACGCTGAGACCGATCCGATTACCGATGAGATCACCGGAGGCGTGGATCCGTTGGGCATCACGATCATGGTGGCGGCCGGACTGATCTACCTTGCGTTCGACGTCTGGAATCGCGGAGTCAGGGTCGGCACCAAGGGTCAGAGCTTCGGCAAGCAGATCGTCGGCATCCGGATCGCGAAGCTCGCCGATGGCCAGCTGTTGGGCGGAGGCGGCGGATTCCTTCGGTGGTTCATGGCCCTCGTGCTCGGCCTGATCTCCTGCGTCGGACTCCTGGACGTACTCTGGCCCCCAGACGGCGCGCAGAATTTGCTGGTGCGTGAGCACCTTGCCCGCATTCTGAACCATCAAGCGCAGCAGTGCATATTCGTCGGCGTCATTTTGACCGGTTTGCCTTTCAACGT
>CAZWZC010000051.1:0-18713 GCA_964638755.1 uncultured Aeromicrobium sp.
GTGTCTCCTATGTCTTGAGAGATGTGTCGCCTATGTCCTGAACCAGCACACTGTCCCCGCTACAAATTTCAGGCTCGGATCCCCTTGGGATCCGAGCCTGAAAGCATTTCAACTTGACTCGATCATCACAAAGTCATCACTTATTCGCCCAGGGGAGCCGTTCTTCCGCCGTTCTCGGAGGTGGGCATGGATCGTCGACGGTCGTCGTGGACTGTCTGGGTGTCCTGTGTCCACCTACAGATCATGAAGACCGACATGAAGCCTGCGAAGCGGCTCGACCCCCTGCTCAGTGTGAGGGACCTTGCCGCGTACCTCGGTGTCCCTGTCACGACCATCTACGACTGGCGCGTCGACGGGAAAGGTCCATGCGGGCTCCGCGTGGGACGCCATGTGAAGTTCACACAGGCCGACGTGATCGCATGGCTCGACTCGATACGCGAATCCCGACCCGGGCAGTCCAGCTCCGGACGGTGATCTGAGATGTCGGGCCGGCCTCGCACCGCGATCGGTACATTCGGCGAGTTCACGTGTGTCGATGCGCCGAACGGGAAGGTGAAGGCGCGGGTCCGGTTTCGCGACGACGATGGTCAACTACGGCTGGTGCAGGCGACAGGGGAGTCCCGCAAAGCGGCCGAGCGAGCCCTCAAGGCGAAGCTCAGCCTGCGCGAGAGTTACGCGGCTGGCTTCGGTGAGATCTCCGCGGACATGTCGTTCAGCAAGCTGGTCGACGTCTGGCTCGCCGATCTCGACTTGGAGAACAAGATCGCTGAGAGCACCCGTGCCCTCTACGAACGAAACATGCGTCGACTGGTGATGCCCGCTTTCGAGAACTACATACTGCGTGAGATATCGGTCCGCAAGGTCGACCAGTTCACCAAGACGTTGGCAGCGACCAAGAGCTACAGCACCGCGAAGCAGGCCCGGACGGTTCTCAGCCTCGCGTTCGGACTGGCTGTTCGGTACGACGCGATGCGGGAAAACCCGGTCCGGGACATCGCCAGGATGCACAAGCCGCAGTCGCAAGCGATGGCATTGACTCTCGATCAGGTCGACGCTGTCCGGGTCGCTGTTCGATCGTGGCGCCGCGAGGGCGGGCTCTCCGGGCCAAAGCCGGACGGCCAGTTGGAGCAGATCATCGAGACCATGCTCGGCACCTCAGCGCGCATCGGCGAGGTCCTAGCCATACGCAAATGTGACGTCGACGTGACCATGCGGCCAGCAACAGTCCGGATCTGCGGGACCATCGTGTCGCCCACAGGGAAGCCGACGTATCGACAGCAGCAGCCGAAGACTGCGAAGTCGATGAGGGTGGTGTCTGTGCCGAGCTTCGCTGCGGAGGTGCTTCGCGAGCGGTTGGTGATGGTCGCCGATGAGCCTCCGGATCACCTGATCTTCTTCACCCGCAACCACACCCCGTTGACGACCAACAACGTCCGGCGAAGGTTGCGGACGATCCTCGAAGGGGCAGGGATCTCAGGAGTGACACCACACTCGTTCAGGCGGACGGTGGCGACAGTCCTTGATCGGGCCAGCGGGGCAGAGCTTGCGGCGGAGATGCTCGGGCACACCTCCTCGAAGATCACCAAGGAGCACTACATTCAGCCGGACGAGGCCGTGAACCCGGTGACGGCCGAGATCTTGGAGTCACTCGCACCGCGGACGGGCAAGCGAGCAGTCGGATAGCAAGCATTGCGCGGCATGACGGTGGTGGCGAATCGCCACCACCGTCTCCTTCGCTCAGGCCGAGCACTGCCTCGAGCGTCAACGCGGCCGCGGTGAGGCCCGGCAAAGCTGCGAAGGACCCGCGGCCGTTGCCCCACCGGGAGTTTCCGGGCTGCCACCGTGTTGATCATGCCGACGATGATCCTCCGACGGCGCACCAAAACCCGCCCGTGGACTGCCCGCCCGGGGTGTTCCACCGAACTCTCGAATACCCCGGGCGCCGCTGACAGGGTGAGCTGTTTACACAAACGTAGAAGTTCTTATACCATTGTGTTCATGGCAAGGATCAGCGTTGCCGAAGCCGCCCGGCGGCTCGGGGTCGGTGTGCCGCGGGTCCATCAGAGGATCGCGGACGGCTCGCTGCGTGCTGAGCGCATCGGCTCCCAGTGGGTCGTCGACGAGCTGTCGCTGGTTCGAGTAGCCGAGCGCAGTGAACCGGGGCGGCCGCTGTCGGCACGCTCGGCTTGGGCGATCATCGCGCTGGCCGAGGGCGACGATGACGCACTGTCGTGGCTGGCACCCTCCGAGCGCGTCCGCGCCAGGTCCCGCCTCCATGAACTGCTCGACCTGGTGGCCCAGCGACCCCAGGGCGAAGCTGATGTCCGCCGCATCGCTTCAGCGTTACGCCTGATGTTCCGCAACCGCGCGGACCGGGTACTCCGCAAGGCCGCCGACGCTGACCTGCCCGGACTTCGTGACGACGCCCGCTGGCAGTCCCTCGCCAGCCCGGCGGTCAGCGGCATCGCATCCTCGGAGGTCGACGGCTACGTTGCTGGCCGCGACATCGACTCCTTGTCGCGAGACTTCCTGCTGATGCCAGCAGACAGCGAGGCCAACGTCATCATCTACGTTCTCCCCGAGGGGCAGCAGGCCTACTCCGACTCCAGACTGTTGCTGGCAGTCGACCTCGCAGACCAACGGGGCCCCCGCGAGGAGTTACGTGCAGCCGAGTTGCTGTGTGAAATCGCGGAGGCGGTCAAACAATGATCGTCCTTCCCGCGATGCCGCCCGAGCAGACCGCATCCTGGCTTGGAATCCTTGACCTCTACGACCGGCTCAACGAAGGCTGGACGCTCATCGGCGGACAACTCGTTCACCTGCACTGTGCTGAGCGCGGGGAGTTCGCGGTGAGGCCGACCAACGACGCCGACACCGTGATCGATGTCCGCGCTGACCCGACGATCCTGCACACGTTCACCAAGACGCTGGAAGATCTCGGATTCAAGGCGGCCGGGATATCTACGGAAGGTCGACAACACCGTTGGAAACGCGGAGATGCATCCATCGATGTGCTGCTTCCCGAAGGCATCGGTGAACACGCCAGCGAACGCCACGGCGTCACCGGGAGTCCGACCCTTCCGACGGAGGGTGGCACGCAGGCCCTGCGGCGAACCGAGGTCATCGCGGTCAGCGTTGACGGGCGCGAGGGTTTCGTGCGCCGACCGAATCTCGTCGGCGCGCTGGTCGTCAAGGCCGCAGCGCACACCAACCCCAATGACGGCGACCTGCGCCGCCACCGCCGCGACTTCTTGGTCCTTGCTGGGCTGATCACAGCCCGGGACTTTGCCGGTGAAGACGTGAACAAGACAGACCGGCGTCGGCTGCGCAGGATTGCCGCCGCGATCGAAGGGGATCGCGAACTGCTTCTTGAGAATCCGAGCGCCTCTGATTCGATTGCTCGACTCAAGGTCGCCGCAGCGATCGAGACCTGACGACGGACTCCACCCGTCCTCCCCGGGCGCACACCTTTTAGAACGGCCACACGTCTGGCACCGTGAGGTTGGCTCAGTTTTTCGACGGCGTGTCGTGGTCGGAAGTTGCTGCAAACCTTGGTGTCGAGGGCGACATTAGGTGTGGGGCCGAGTGAACTATTGGTATCAGGAGTCGGGCACAGCGGACATCGTCGCAATGGCCGCATTCTTGACTCGTGACGAGAAGTCGTTCGCAAGAATCTCCAACGTTCCGACTGACGTGTGCAGATTGGAGGCAACCCTCAGCCGAACGCCTTCCTGTTGGTCAAGCGCGAGGGCCCCGAGCTCAGCTTCGGGGGTGTTCGGACTCTCGGCAACGGCTTCTCTGACGAGTTCATCACCGTTGTAGACAAGTCGAACGAGTATGTCCGCGGGAGTGCTCGGATTTGCTGCCACGAAGGGCGCAGTGTCAGGTTGTTGAGATAGCTTCCCCAAGGTTCCGACTGGTGTTAGCGGATTCGCCGCAACGACTTGTCGCACTCCCTGTTGCCATCGATGGTCACTGCGCAAGAGCAGCTCCCGCAGTTGCCTCCGCCAAGGAACAAGTGCATCGAGTAGGGGTTGTGGTGGATGGCCGCCGGCCGCCATGGACTGAAGGAGTCGCGAATTGGAGTTGCTGACTTGCGGCTCGCAGTGGACCTCCATGAGCGCGGCTAGCGATTCTTGAGTGGTGGTCTCGCGCAGGGCGACGGCGAGCGCGACCTCGTCGTCTGTGTCGCGGTCAAGCGAGGCAAGGGCCGCAGCGGGGGTGTTCGGATTGGTAGCCACACCTCTCCGTACCTCCGGGGACCCGTCCATGGCAAGCACTGTTAAGCCTTCTTGGGGTGTATTGGGGTGCCGCGCAACTGCCGCGCGGACGATTGATTTCTTGTCACGTGCCAGGTTCGCCGTCGTGGCTGTGGTTGTAGCATGGTTCGCCGCAACACAAGCTCGAACCTCGTCGAAGGGTGATTGCGCAAGGGAGTGAAGCGGCTCGGAACCGAGACTCTCGTCTTGGGCCAGCAGGACGAGCCGGGGGACGTTCTGCTGCCCAATGCCATGTTCCTTCCGGAAGTCATCTCCCATGACTGCGCTGATAAAGGCAGCTCCATGGTGGAACCCGTTGGTCGCGGCCGCGAGCCGAACAGATTCCTCGGGGTCACAGACAAGCGCCTTGAGTGCGTCGTCGGAAACTTGGAGGTTCACCGCGACAGTTGCCCGAATCTTGCTGTGCGGCGTCCCAGACAGCTCGTCAAGTGTTTCTGGCGGGAGCCTGTTGCCGCCAACGTTGCTCACGATCGCGTCCACGACTTCCGGTTCCGGGTCGGCGGCGAGGAGCACAACCAACTCGGGGGGCGTGCTGGCGTTAGTTGCGACCGCAGCTCGGACCGTTGGGTCGGCGTCGCTCGCCAATTTCTCCAGCCAGTCGTGCTGGGCCTTCTCAGCGCGAGCCACGGTCGCGCGGACTTCGGGGCGGGGCGCGTCGACGAAAATGCCGAGATCTCCCTGGAGTCGACCGGCCTGCTGCCGAAAGACCTCAAACGCCCTGTCGGTGACGTCGCCAGATGGATCGTCCATGAGTCGGCGCAATGCCGTCGCGGGCAAGCCTCTGTTGGACAGCACGCATTCTCGCACGTGCGCGTCAGCGTCTCCAGCAAGCAAATCCACGATCCCGTTGGGGGTTCCGTCGGAGAAGGCGAGGACGCCACGCGCCTGGGGGTTCGACACCCTGACGAGCACCTGCCAGTCGGCGGGGCTGTTCCAGGTGCGCTCGTGCAGAACGCTGAACGGCCTCAGCTTGCGTTCGGGTCCCCACGGCTTGTCGCTGTCTTCCTCGTCCCAATCGAACACGCGCTTGTCATCAAGCAGGCGCGCCAGCAAGTTCGCTGGCACCTGGGGGTGTTGTGCGATAGCGCTTCGAATCTCCAGATAGGTGCTGTCCACGAGGCACGTCAGCGCTTCAGGAAGGACCAGCTGCTTACCCTCTTTGCGCAGGGATGTGCCCTGCCGGCTTCCGGGAAGAGGCTGGTGGTACCCGGACTTGATCACCTGAGCAACGTGTTGCCGTACGGCGGCGTCTGGATCATTGGCCAGTGCGACGAACGCATCCAGGGGAAGGCGGGGACTGCTGGCGACAGCCATGCGCAAATTTGGCTCGCCGTCTCGAGCTAGTGCGAGTAACGCCGCGGCGGGCGTCTTCCTTCGGTAGTTCTCCCTCGTGCTGAAGCCGCCGAACAGATCGAAGGTTCCTGCTCCGAGCGCAACTGCCATCCGGACCTCTGCGTCAGCGTCCGATGCGAGCTCGACTAGGAGGGCGTCTGGCGTATTGGCGTTCTCCGCGACAGTCTTGCGGACACCTGACACGGGGTCCCTCGCGAGCTGAGTCAGCAGGTCGACTGGTGTCTCTGCGCCGAGCGCGAGTTGCTGTCGGACATCAGGGCTCTCGTCCGAGGCTGTGGTGGCGATCGCTTGCTTCGGCAGGCTCTTGTTGGCAAGTGCCCTCTTTCGTATCGCGCTCGATGAATCGTCGAGCAGCGCTTCCAAGACCTTCGGCGGTGTTGACGTATTGCCTGCAACGGCGAGCCGGACGGCGTCATCTAAATCGTTAGCGAGTGAACCAAGGAGGCTGGGAGGTGCCAGGTTGCTCTTTGCCACCTCGATGCGGGCGACGGGGTTTCGCGCCTTTGCTACTTCAGCCAAGACGCCAACCCGAGGCTCGGGGAACTCGCCGTTCTCGTCCTCCCAGCGGTGGGTTGTCCCACACAGTGCGCGCATCTCGCTCGAGTGGCTGGACAGGTCCTCGGCGATCACAGCTAGCAGTTGAGGTGACGTACTGGACTGCTTGATAGCTCGCGTCGCGCTCTTGAGCCCCAGGAGATCGAGCAACCTACTTAAGGCTGCCGCTCGAACCGATTTCTCTGAGTCATGGCCAAGGGTGAAGAGTGTCTCCTCGCTTGCGGTTCGGTTCGACGTAACCGCCAGGCGAACGTCAACTGACGGGTCGTCGGCCAGCGACTGGAGAACGGCCGCAGGGGTGTTCGCGTCGCTGGCGACAGTCGATCTGAAGTGAATGTCGCCTGTGCGCAACTTGTTCAGGAGACGCTTGTCCTTAGTGAATATCATTCTCGCTACCTCCATCGCCGGGGTTAATGTCTGCGAGTGGCCAGCGGACGGCGATGCTTCCTGCCAGAACGAACAGCCAATTGGGTTGGGTGACCGTCGGCTCCACGAGAATGATCGGACTCACGGGGTGTCCATTTTCGACACGTATGAATGGCCAGGCGCGTACAACCCGCTCGATCAGATTCCTTGCTTCCGGGATGCGACCGTCGCGGACTGCAATCAGCACTGCCCTGACAGCATCTGCCGACGGAGACCTCGGGATGCCTTGGAGCCTCATGCAGGAAGCAAGGTATGAGTATTTGAGAAGTGCCACTTCTGCCAGGAATGGATCGAGGAGCGCGTATGACACGTTCTTGGGTCCAGGACTCTCGATGACCTCAACGAACTCACGGTGCGAGCTTTCAAGAACGAGGACGGGTTCGCGGCCTCGTGCCCTCCTCAGGTATGCGGTTGCCCTTCGTGGACCTCTAACCGAGCTGGCTCCGAGCGCTTCCGCGCGTACGACGACCTCAGCGTTGAAGGCCCGCCGTAGTTCTTCTTCAGCCACGGAGCCAAGGATGTTGTTGCACGGCTTGCAAGTGCTCGTCATCACGGTGCCGCCGAGAGCCGCCATTGGTACGTGCTCGGCAGTGAGCTCATCGGTGCTGAAACAGATGGGACAGCAGGGGAAGTGGAGTGGCTGCACTGCAACGGCACGGGACTTCTCGCGACCTCGAAAGACGAACGCTCCATGGTACGTGCGAGTGTCCCCAGTGGCATTGGCCAGGACGACCGAGTTTGGGATGGTTGCTCGTCCCCGCTTCCTTCTCGCCATCAGGATGTCTCTGCTAGCGCGACGGCAGGGGCGGACGGGGCCAAGGCATCCGCCTGCGGCACGTCTTGACGGGCAGGCGGGCGCCGTTGCCCAAATTCTTCCACACCGTCAACTCTCTCATTGAGCACGTCGGTACGGACGAGCTTTCTTGACATGTTGTCCGCCTCCTGATCAAGCACATTTCTACTCCGGCCCGCTGACAGATCCCATACGGTGGGTGCCGCGCCGAGCACGGGCGACCTGACTCGTCGGCAATGTGAGACATATTTAGTTGGGGCGGCACGGTGAGCGGCTAAGTCGTATCGATAGCGCCGAAGAACGAAGCCCACGAGCGATCGCGTCCATCAACTGCGTGGTGCCGACAGCCGTCAGTCATGCGGCGACTTGATCGGTCATCGGAAAGTCATCAGAAATGACAGGCAACGGTTCCGAAGTGTTCCGATAGGATGGAGTCCAGTCAGCAAGGGGATTCCTTGAAAATCCAAGGTTTCCCGAGGTGATCCGAAGTCTGAGGGTACGTCGGGCAGCGTCCCGATTCAGCCCAGAGGTCACAGGTTCAAATCCTGTCCCCGCTACGAAAATGAACCGGGATTCCAGTGGAAACTGGGGTCCCGGTTCTTCGTCTTTCTGACTTGGTGAAGCGTGAAAGCAGTTGGCCTAGACCATTCCGCGTTCAGCCGGTCGAGACGTCGGGCAGTCGCGCTGCGGTGATCACCCCGAGGATGCCCAACGCGGCGAGGAACAGCAGTGCCCAATGCGGCCCCCACGTCGACAGCAGAGCGCTGACGGCCCCCGTGACCAGCAGGATGACGCCCATCGCCGTGTTCGACACGGCGACGTACTTGGTACGCAGATCGCCCTCGGCCATGTCGATCAGATAGGTCTTGCGTCCCACTCGTACTCCGGTGTGTATGAAGGTCAGCGCGAAATAGGTGCCGATGAACAATGCCGTGCCCCACGCAGAGTCCCCGTCGAAGGTCGGAAGCCGGCTCACGGTGACGAACACGATGAGTACCGCGGAGGCGAGTCCGGCGCCCGCAGCCATGAGCGTGCGGCTGGACCGGTCGGCCAGTCGGCCGAACACCAGGCCGCCCACCAGCGCGGACACGCCCGAAGCGATGACGAACCCGCCCAGTCCGCCAAACACCCCGACGCCCGACGACGCTGCCAAGCTCACGATGAACGGTGGGCTCAGCGCGGAGACAAGCAGCAAGCTGCGCATGATGACGAATCGCCGAAACGGCACGTCATCACGCAACAGCGTCACCGTCGTCGTCCACCAACCCGATGGCGCTCGTGCGGGATCATCAGCTGCGCCAGGGTTCGATTTCTCGCCTGAAGGCTCGAGCACTCGTGCGTACATCAGGGCGGCCAAGACCCACAACGCAGCACCTGCGGCAAGCATCCACGCGAACACGCTCGCAGCGAGATCGCTGCCACCGTATGTACGCAGCCCCAGGCCGAGGGTGATGGCGACGATCCCCGACGCTGTCGTCGACAGCCCGGTGATCTGACCTCGTTCACCCCTGGGAATGGTGCGGCCCTGGACGTCCTTGGAGGAGATCGAGCACAGGCTCCGGCCCAGCGAGAACACAGCCAGCGAGATCAGGATGAGCACCCCCGCCGTGACGCCTCGGCCAAGGGCCGCGACGAGCGCCATGGCCGCCACGGCCACAGACTGCACGAGCGCGCCGGCGACGAACACCCGCTTGCGCCGGGCGACCCGCAGCACCAGCGGCGTGAGCATCGCCTGCGGCAGCATCGAGCCCGACTCCCGTATCGGCACGAGCAGTCCCGCCAAGGCGACCGGCACACCCAAGGCATGAAACAGCCACGGCAGCACGGTTGAGGCGCTGACCGTCTGATCACCCGAACGTTGTAGCGCATTTGCGCCCACCAGCCGCACCGCATTGCCCGGCACCGCGCGCAGCACGGTGGCCGACATCTCCTCTTGCGACTTCGGGTCACGCCGCAGCACGGTTTCGTAGATCCGCCGGGTCGTGCTCATCGTGAGAATCTACCGTCCTGGTACGCGAGCCAAGGCCTTGAGGCCCGGTCTTCGCGATGCCTCGCATCGCATCAGATGAAACCGAAAGCCCGCTCGGCCATCGGGAGCGCAATCTCGCGATCTGCGGGCACGAGCCCCACCCTGGTCCGGCGATCCAGCAGGTCATCGACATCGGCAGCACCCTCATGGGTGATCGCGAAGATCAGCTCGGCCAGCGTCACACCGAGTGGACCGGGTGCCAGCAACTCGGCTTCGTCCAAACCGCTGACCTCGATGGCGTTCGAGAGAACGAGCGCAGCCTCCGTGCCGAACCGGCGCACGAGCCGCGCTGGCTCTTCGAGTCGGGCTAGCTCGGCCCGAGGAGCCGCGCCGAGCAAGGGCAGCGAATGTGTCCGGCACGGCTGCGGGGTCAGTGCAACAGCATCGACAGCATCCTGCGCCATCTGCCGATAGGTTGTGAGCTTGCCGCCCACAACCGTCACGACCCCGGTGCTCGACGTCAGGACGGCATGCTTGCGTGACAAATCGGCCGTCGATCCACCCGAGTCGAGCAAAGGTCGAAGTCCGGCATACGTACCGATCACATCGGAGCGTCGAAGCGGCCTCTCCAATGCTGCACCGACCACGTCGAGGAGAAACCCGATCTCGCCCTCGGTGGGTTGTGGAACGTCGGGGATGTCGCCATTGGTCTCCTCGTCGGTCAGACCAACGTAGATCGTGCCGTCCGGTTGGGGGAGTGCGAACACGAACCGACTGGTCGTTCCGGGGACCGGGACCGTCAGCGCGGCCGCGAGGCCGGGCAGGGTGGTGGCGCGAAGAACCAGGTGCGTCCCGCGCGAGGGTTTCAGCTTGACCGAGTCGACGAGGGTGCCTGCCCAAACGCCGGCCGCGTTGATGACGCCTCGCGCGGTCACCTCGTACGTTGTACCGGTCAGCTCATCGCGAACCGTCGCACCGGTGCCGGTTGCCGACAGAACTCGCGCCCTGGTCCGTACGTTCGCGCCGAGACTCGCGGCCGTTCTTGCCAAACACGTCACAAACCGTGCGTCGTCCTCGAGCTGGCCATCCCAGCTCAACAGGCCACCTCGTAGCCCTGACTGCCGGAGGGAGGGCGCGAGTCGAAGCGCTTCGTTGCGGGAGACGCGACGTGGGCGCGGAAGAGTCGCCGCACTCGTTCTGGCGCTGAGTCGCAAGACATCACCCGCGCGGAGGCCGGCGGCCGCAAGCGCCGCTTGGGCGACCGACACGCTCGACATCAGGGGAAGGAGCATCGGCATCGGATGAGTGAGGTGCGGGGCAGTCGATTCCATCAGGATGCCGCGCTCGACGGCACTCTCGTGGGCGACACCGATCTGCCCGTTGGCCAGGTAGCGCAGGCCACCGTGCACCAGCTTGCTCGACCATCGGGACGTGCCGAACGCGAGATCATGGGCGTCCACCGCCAGGACTGAGAGTCCTCGAGATGCGGCGTCAAGGGCGACTCCCGAGCCGGTGACACCGAGGCCGATCACGAGGAGATCGACCGCGAGTGGGGCACCCGCGAGGCCGGGTTGAATACGGGTCATGGCGCGAGATACCGCCGAGTCAGGTCGACCAGGCCATCGTCGAAGTCGGTGATCGCCAGGCCGTCATTCGCCATCGTGTGCACGGAGACCGCGAACCCGTGGGCAGCCAGAATGAGCGCGCGAGCCAACAGTGCCGGATCGCCGCTTCGCACCTCACCGCTCGGCTGAGCCGCCGCAATCTGTACGGCAAGCGCACCGACGATCACGTCCTGGGACCGCCCTCGGCGATCTATCAGGTAAGGCAGCAGTTGTTCGGGATCGACCTCGATGATCCGCCGGAACAGCTCATTGTGACGAAGCGCCACGACGGCCGCACCGAAGCGACGAGCGATCACCTCAGCATCACTGTCGCCGCTGTTGTCGACATCAGAGATGACTTGCTCGATCTGGCCGACCCATTCGCGAGTCATCAGGTCAGCGAGGATCGACTGCATGTCCGGGTATGCGCGATAGACCGTCATTCGAGACAATTCCGCGCGCCGTGCGACATCGGTCAGCGTTGCGCGCTTCCAACCGACGGAAAGGATCGTCTCTCGGGCTGCGTCGAGAATCCGACCCTTGTGACGAATGGACACCATGTGTCACACTGTAACGCATGACTCCTGAGATGGATCCACAACGTTGGGGGGACGCAGCTCGCGCCGAGCCGCTTCCCGAGTCCACCCGTGCGTTGGTCGAGCTCGCTTTCGGAGCCGTTGACACTCCGGCGATCGAAGATGTGACGATGCCGGCATCACGCCTGGCAACTGAATTGGTGGGATCGCTCAGCGAAATCATCGGCACCGAAAACGTGCACATCGACGATGCGAGCAGACGCGTGCGTACCCGCGGCAAGTCCACGCCTGATCTGTTGAAGGCTCGCTCTGGTGACCTGGCTGATGCCCCCGACGCGGTAGTGCGTCCGAGCACCCATGACGAAGTCGAAGCATTGCTCGCCTGGGCTGTCGACCACCATGTGGCGGTCGTGCCGTTCGGCGGTGGCACCTCGGTGACGGGCGGGTTGGTGGCAGCTAGGGACGGGTATGCCGGCGTGGTCAGCCTCGACCTGATTCGTATGGACCAGCTCCTCGGGGTCGACCCGATCTCGATGACAGCGCGCCTGCAGCCCGGTATGCGTGGACCACAAGCCGAGGCTGCTCTGGCCGAGCATGGACTGCGACTCGGACACTTCCCGCAATCGTTTGAGTTCGCGTCGATCGGCGGTTTCGCCGCAACCCGCAGCAGCGGCCAGAACAGCGCAGGCTTCGGCCGCTTCGACCAGATGGTCGTCGGACTCCGTGTTGCCACGCCGATCGGCGAGCTGGTCGTTGGTTCTTCGCCGGCGAATGCGGCCGGACCTGATCTGCGACAGCTCGTGCTGGGATCAGAAGGCACCTTCGGTGTCATCACGGAGATCACGGTCCGGGTCCGTACGATCGCGGCCGAGACGGCGTACGAAGCGTGGCGCTTTGAGTCGTTCATCGACGGCCAGGCCGCGATGCGACACCTGGCACAGAATCAGATCCTGCCTACCATCATTCGTCTCTCTGACGAAGCCGAGACGGCCCTGAACCTCGCCAGCCAGTCTGATGTCGGGGGCGAAGGTGCGTCTGGCTGCTTGATGATCGTTGGACACGAAGGCGCAGCCATTGCCGACCGTCGTGACCTCGTCACCGCGGCGTTGACCGAACTGGGCGGCACACCGCTCGGCTCAGAACGGGGGGAAGCCTGGCTCGAAGGACGCTTCCACGCCCCCTACCTGCGTGACGCGATGCTCGACGTCGGCGTCCTGGTGGAGACGTTGGAGACGGCGACATTCTGGTCCAACACCGAACGGCTCTACGCCGATGTGAAGGCTGCTCTGGAAGCCAGCCTCGGTGAGGGCACGATCGTCCTGTGCCATGTCTCGCACGTGTACGAAACCGGCTGCTCGCTCTACTTCACGGTGGCGGCAAAACAGGGTGATGTGCCACTCCCGCGCTGGCTGGGTGCCAAAGCGGCGGCATCAGACGCGATGATCGACGCTGGAGCAACGATCACCCACCACCACGCAGTTGGCACCGATCACAAGGCTTGGCTCGCGCGCGAGATCGGCCCGGTCGGCGTCGCCATGTTGCGGGGGGTCAAAACCACCGTTGACCCGACCGGCATCCTGAACCCGGGGATACTGATCCCGTGAGGTCATTTTCGTTCCTGGTCAATCCGCTCTCTGGCGGCGGGGCCGCCCCTGCGGCAGTCGTACCCGTTGCGCGGGTGCTCCGAGAGGCTGGGGCCGAGGTCGAGGTGACCTATTCGCCGGGTCCCAAGGCGACACTGGATCTGGTCAAGGCCGGGCTCGCGCGGGGCGACGTGATCGTGACAGTTGGTGGCGACGGGATGCTTTCGTCGATCGCCGGGCAGGTCGCGCGGCTCGATGGCGTGTTGGGTGTCGTTCCGGCCGGTCGCGGCAATGACTTCGCACGCATGCTGCAACTCCCCACTGAGCCTGATGCGATCGCTGCGACGTTGCTCAACGGTGTCGAGACGCCGACCGATCTGATCTCGGTCACCCTCCCTGATCAGGCGCCGCGACTCGTGGCCGGGTCGGTCTATTCGGGCGTCGACGCCCGGGCCAGTGAGATCGTCGACAAAGTTCGCTGGATGCCGACAAAGCTGCAGTATCCGTATGCCAGCCTCCATGCGTTGGCCACCTATGTGCCTTCGCGTTTCGAGGTTGTTGTCGACGGGGACCGCCAGACGTATATTGCGGCCACTGTTGTCGTCGCCAATTCCGGTTACTACGGCAAGGGCATGCACATTGCGCCGGACGCCTCGGTCACCGACGGCGAGCTCGATGTCATCGTGATTGAGGCATCTTCGCGGCGTCAGATGATGAAAGCCCTGCCCAAGGTGTACGACGGAGCGCATGTCCTGCTCGATCAGGTGAAGGTTCTGAAGGGGTCGACCATCGAGATCAGCGGAACCCCCACTGTGCCGATGGGTGGAGACGGTGAACCACTCGGCATGCTGCCGACCTCACCGGACGGACCGGCAGTGGTGACGGTGTTGCCGGGAGCTCTGAAGGTACTCACCTGAGTTTGCAGCTACCGACGTAGGCCGGCCGGCGGCCCTCGGTTTCGAACACCGTCAGAATGAGCTGGGTGGGATCCCGAGGGTCGCTGCGTCGGTGTTGGCGCCGCAGATGATGACGGCGACGCGTTCGTCAGGTCCGGTTCGGTAGGTCCCCGATGTCAGGGCAGCCATTGCAGTGGCGGCTCCGTACTCGGAGGGAATGCGGTATTCCTCCCAGAGATGAGATCGCGCCATGGCGATCTCGTGATCGCTCACCAGCAGCGATGTGGGCGGATGCCGGGCCGCGATCTCGAATGCGATGTCGCCAACTCGTCGTGCACCGAGCGAGTCGGCCGCAATCCCGGAGACCTCGACGTCGACAGGCTCATTGGCTTCAATCGCGGCGTGGAGCGTGGGGATCGAACGGGGTTCCACCGCTACGATCCGGGCTCGTTGATGCGCTGCAGCGGTGATTCCGGCGAACAGACCACCACCGCCGACGGCCACCACGATCGTGTCGATTTGCGGTTGATCCTCGAGCATCTCCTCTGCAACGGTGCCTGCACCTGCAGCGATCTCAAGCTGGTCGTACGCGTGACAGAACAGGGCGCCGCGAACCTCGGCGAACTCGACGGCCGCCTCGTACGCCTCTGCGTATTGCGTCCCAACCTGCCGCACGTCGGCGCTTAATGCGCGGATGCGGTTGACCTTGACTTCTGGGGCCGTCAGCGGGACGAAGACGGTGGCTGGGACGCCGAGCGTCGAAGCAGCGTACGCGTTGGCCACCCCCGCATTGCCACCCGATGCTGCGACGATGCCGACCGCGGAGTCGAGGGTGCCACCCGACTGCGCCGTGAGGATTCGGTTGAATGCTCCACGTGCCTTGAAGCTGCCGGTGTGCTGCATGAACTCGCACTTGAGCCACACCGGAGCGGAAGCCGTGCCTGCCTGCTGGAGGGGCGTGCGTCGAACGTGTTCCGCGATTCGTGACTGCGCGGCAAGCACGTCTTCTCTGGTGATCACAAGACTCCGAGTTGAGTTGATGCCGATGGAATATCGAGGTCCTAGGCATCCTAGGGCGGTCGCCGTTGGTGACCCACTGGTTTGGTGACCACCTCGCCGAGTGATTGAGACCGCGCTGATCGTTGTCTCGCACTAGGGTTTCGCCCATGCCTCTTCCAGCGCCCGGCCCTGACCGCACGGCTATCGTCACCGGAGCTTCTTCGGGGATAGGCGCCATGATCGCGCGCGACCTGTCCCGACGAGGGCACCACGTCACCTTGGTGGCGCGGTCAGCCGACAAGCTCGAAACGCTTGCAGCGGAATTGGCGAGTGCAGACGTGATCGCGATGGACCTTGCTGATCGGGCCAGCCGCGCCACGCTACTCGATCTGGTGACCGACCGCGGCCGGGTGCCCGACATCTTGGTCAACAACGCCGGGCTGTCCACGCTTGGCGCGGTCAGCAAGTCTGACCCAGCGGCTGAGATGAACATGATCGAGGTTGATGTGGTGGCGGTCGCTGACCTCTGCAGCCGGATCCTCCCGGGCATGGTCGAACGCGGTCGAGGAGCAGTGCTCAATGTTGCTTCGACGGCGGCTTTCCAACCCTTGCCGGGACAAGCCGGATATGGCGCCGGAAAAGCGTTCGTGCTGTCCTACACGCAGAGTCTCGCCGGTGAGCTGCGCGGAACCGACGTCACGGCCACCACCCTCTGCCCAGGCCCGGTCCACACCGGTTTCGGTGAGCGGGCCGGCTTCGCGGTCGAAGATGCCGAAGCGGCTCTTCCCAAGATCATGTGGGTGACAGCTGAGGATGTCGCGAAGAGCGCGGTGGACGGTATGGCCAGTGGTCGCCTCGTCGTCATCCCCGGTACGGTGAACCGGATCGCGGCCTCCCTGTCCCAGGTGACGCCCCGATCCCTGCTGCTGCCACTTCTCGCGAAGGGTCACCCCGGACTTCGATGACGAGTAGCCAATCGACGTGTGATTGGGTGGCAGTGTGGACCAGAACACGTTGCAGTCAGCGTTCGACCGATATGTGAAACGAGTCGAGGAGATCTGCGGGAGCCGGGACTGGTCCGCATTCGCCGACATGTTCACCGAGGACGCCACGTATCGCGAACACGCGTATGGCGACTTCACCGGCCGTGAGGAGATCCGGCCGTGGATCATCAAGACCATGACGACGTTCCCAGGCAACGAGATGATCGGATTCCCGCCGGCATGGCATGTCCTTGATCCGTCGACCAACCGGGTCATCTGCGACATCCGCAACATCATGGGCGATCCAGGCGACGGCTCAGTCCATGAAGCCTCCAACATCACGATCCTGACGTTCGATGACGACGGCAATCTGATCGGCGAGGAAGACATCTACAACCCTCAGAAGTTCGCCGACATGACACGCGACTGGTGCCGGGTCGCTGACGCTCACGGGACTCTGGGTGATGTCGGAAAGCGGATGCTTGCTGCGCTCGGCGGATGACGCCAGTATTGTCGCCGTCATGAATGACTGGCGCAGCGGGACCGTCGATTCGATCCGGCACCTGATCCACGAGGCCGCATCCGATGTGGTCGAGGAGAACAAGTGGGTCAAGCCTTCCAACCCCGATGGCGTACCGACTTATTCGCGATCCGGTCTGGTGTGCACGGTTGAGACCTACAAGGACAAGGTCAAGGTGACGTTCGCCAAGGGCGCGTCCCTCGACGACCCCAAAGGTGTCTTCAACGCCAGTCTCGACGCAGGGACTCGCCGAGCGATCGACATCCATGAGGATGACGTCCTTGACGATCCGGCATTCGTCGAGCTCGTGAAAGGCGCTGTGGCGCTCAACGAACGCTAGTCGAGCGAGCCGACACCGGCTGATTCAGAAACTGCGCGGGCCCAGCGCGGCACGATGAACAGTCCGGTCGCCTCGACAGCTGCCAGTTCGCTGTCAACCGGACCGATGTGAGCTGTGACGGTGACCTTGCGTGCATCTTCTTTCGTGATGCGCGCCTGCATGCGGATCCGACCCAGCGGCAGCGGGTGCACATACCGGAGGCTCAGTGTGCCCGTGACGATGAGTCGGGTGTGGCGAGCGCTGGCCGTCTCACCCATGAGGTGATCGAGCAGGAGTGATGAAACTCCACCGTGGACACATCCCGGAGGGCCTTCGTACGCCACGCCGAGGTCGACCTCAGCACTCACCGTCTCGTCATCACTCCAGCTCAGCACGACCGGCGGGGCAATCGCGTTGCGGACGCCGACGACAGCGTTGCCCCAGTTCCACGACCTGCCCTCGGCGTTGTAGTGGATGCCGGCTGGTTCGGGCGGCGCGTCTTCGCTCAGGATCAGCGTTGCTTGCTGGACCAGGGCTCGCGCGGCGGCGATGCGATCTGGCCCTACCTGCGTCCGAATGACAACGTCGAGGACGTCACGAATGTCGCCGGCCAGATCTCCGTACAGCTTCTCTGCGGCGTCAACCTCGGCGGTCGACAGCGGCGACTCCGAGAACGACATCGACGAGAGGGTCATGCGCTGAGTCCCATCCGTGAAGCCAGCTTGTCGAGATAGGTCAAAACCTTGTCCTCGTCTGAGTCCGGCACACCCCAGATCAGTTCCGATGCGCCCGCCGCCACCCAGTCGGCAAAATCCTGCTCGGTCGGCTTCTTCGCCACCAGAATTCGTATGTCGGGTTCGCCCTCGCGACCCGCCTCTGCCCACTCGCCGCGCAGTGTGTCGGCCTTGGCGGCGATGTCGACCTCGATCGGAGTCGTCATCCACCCATCCGCATTCAGGGCGATCCACTTCATGGTCTTGGGTCCGCCACCCGCTCCGACGATCACCGGGATGCGACCTTGGGGCGGCTTGGGGTAGGCCCAGCTCGGACCGAATGACACGAACTCGCCGTCGTATGACGCCTCATCCTCGGTCCAGAGCGCACGCATCGCCTCAAGGTATTCCCTGAGCACCGTTCGCCGTTTGTTCGCTGGCACGTGGTGGTCCTCCAGCTCGTCGGTGTTCCACCCGAAACCGGCGCCGATGGTCAGACGGCCATCGGAGAGGTGATCGAGGGTGGCCAGGGTCTTGGCGAGCGTGATCGGGTCGGACTCGACCGGCAGGCACACGGCCGTGGAAAGGCCGATCTTCCCCGTGACGGCCGCGCAGGTGGCGAGGGTGGTCCACGGGTCGAGTGTTCGCATGTAGCGATCATCGGGAAGCTCCTCGCCACCTGTGGGGTGCAGGGCCTCGCGCTTCACTGGGATGTGGGTGTGCTCGGGTACATAGAACGTGTCGAAACCGCGCCCTTCTGCGGCCCTGGCGAGCGCGGCTGGCCTGATGCCGCGGTCCGAGGTGAAAAGCACGATTCCATTGCGCATGCCATCAATGTAGAACGTGTTCTATTATCGTGGAAGCACGGGCCGCACAACAGTGGCAAGGCGATGAGCCAAGCGCAAGGGAGCAACGATGACGAACGCCCCGATCCTGACGATCGGTGACCGTGCGCGGGTTCGTACCGTGACGTTGAATCGTCCCGACGCTCTCAACGCGTTCAACGAAGCCCTCTACGACGAGCTGACGCTGGCTCTGCGGTCCGCTGCAGCAGCCGACGACATCGCAGTCGTGCTGCTGACGGGTGAGGGACGGGCGTTCAGCGCTGGAACCGACCTGGCTGAGATGTCGGAACGGGTCACCAACACCGAGTTCGAGGCGGGTGAGCACGGCTTCACCGGACT
>CAZWZC010000052.1:0-18592 GCA_964638755.1 uncultured Aeromicrobium sp.
CAGACAACTCAGTCGGCCCCGAGCCATTGGAGAACCGTTGTGGACAAGCCCGAGTATGACCGCCCCGATGACGACGAGAACACCGGCAACAAGGCGCTGGTTTTCCTGCTCCTCGCGGTGGTCGTCGTAGGAATCTTCTACTTCGGCATCTACCGCTAGCCAGTTCTGCGCCTCACGAGGTCTCGATACTGCCCCTCGTTCCTCGGGGCAACTCGACCAGCGAGTACACGCTGATCGAGTGCCCGCGAGGTACGAGCGGGTGTATCGAGATCAGTCAACGACGCCATAAAGTCTGTCGCCGGCGTCTCCTAGGCCGGGGACGATGTAGCCGAGCTCGTTGAGCTTCTCGTCGAGCCCCGCGGTGACCAGGTTGACCGGCACGTCGATCCCCTCAAGCTCCTTTTCCATGCGGGCAATGCCTTCGGGAGCGGCGAGCAGCGTGATCGCCGTGATGTGGTCGGCGCCGCGCTTCACCAGGAAGTCGATTGCCGCCGCAAGTGTGCCGCCGGTCGCGAGCATGGGGTCCAGCACGTAGCACTGGCGGCCGGTGAGGTCGTCGGGCAGCCGCTCGGCATACGTCACGGCCTCGAGAGTCTCCTCGTTTCGCACCATGCCAAGGAAGCCGACCTCGGCCGTGGGGAGCAGGCGCTGCATACCTTCGAGCATGCCGAGGCCCGCGCGAAGGATCGGTACAACCAGCGGTCGCGGGTCGTTGAGACGTACGCCCTGCGCCATCGCCACGGGCGTCTTCACCTCGACCGGCTGCACTCGCACGTCGCGCGTGGCTTCGTAAGCGAGCAGGGTCACGAGCTCGTCGGCGAGGCGTCTGAACGTCGGTGAGTCCGTACGTTCGTCGCGCAGGACGGTGAGCTTGTGCGAGATGAGCGGGTGATCGGCAACGTGTACCTGCATGCGATGAGAGTAGCGACAAGAGGTCGCGGTCTGTCACCATCAAAGATGAGGCCGCCGTTGGGCGGTCCCGTGTCGTACCTGGGAGGTGTGCCTTGTCTGAGGACGATGTCGACTTCGCGGTGGCCGCCTACCGCGACGACGGTGAGTGGCAGGTCGTCGAGCTCAATCCCATGATCGGTGAGGACGTCGAAGACCTGAGTGACGCACTCACTCGCTTCCCGTCCGACGTGGGCGTGCTCGGACTGGTATCGGTGGACGACGACTTCTTCGTCATTTTGCGGCGAAGCGGCGAACAGGTGCGTGCCCTGCTCTCGGACGTCACTGCAGTGACCGACTGGCCCTTGGCCGGGGGAGTGGCGGACCTGCTCGACCTGCCTGATCCCGAGAACCCCGACGAATCGCGTCCTGCCGGGGATCTCGAGATCGTCAGCGATCTCGGCATGACTGCTGTCGAGCTCACCAAGCTGTGCGATGACTACGACCTCTCTCCCGAGGACATCCTTCGTGATGTCGCCGACCGAATCGGCTTCGGCGACAAGCTCGACGCCATCATCGGTTGATGTACGACGCACTGATGCAGCAAGCACTCGACCTCGCGGTCAATGCGGCCGAATCCGACGATGTGCCGGTCGGCGCGATCGTCGTCGACGCCAGTGGCACGGTGATCGGCAAGGGACACAACACCCGAGAGAGAGAGGGTGACCCAACCGGGCACGCGGAGATCGTCGCGATCCGAGAAGCCGCTACCACCCGTGGTGAGTGGCGCCTTGAGGGTTGCACGCTCGTGGTGACGCTAGAGCCCTGCACCATGTGCGCTGGCGCGATCGTGGCGGCACGGCTCGAGCGGCTCGTGTTCGGCGCGTTCGACGAGAAGGCCGGCGCCGTCGGGTCGTTGTGGGACGTCGTACGCGACCGCCGCCTCAACCACCGACCGGAGGTGGTCAGCGGCGTGCTCGCCGAGGAGTCCTCAGCACTGCTCAAGCAATTCTTCGAGGGGCACCGCACTTGACTGACGTGGTCATCGACGAGCTCATCCTCCCCACGATCGTCGGCGGCGAGGGCTGGGACGAGTTCTGTGAGCTGATGGCCGTACGCAACGAGGTGGAGACCGGGACGCTTGGCACCGATGCTCTTGAACCGACGCCAGAGTCGTTGCTCCCACACTTCATCCCAACCCGCAACGGGATCGGCGGCACTTCGTTGCACGGCAGGACGGCCGTATGGTCGCTCGCGGGATCATGGGATGGCTCACCGCGGAAGGTGCGCCGTGGGTCGCCATCGGCGCAGATGTGCTACCGGCGCATCGTCGGTGTGGCATCGGATCGGCACTGTTCACGCACATGGAGAGCTTGGCCGCCGAGCTGGGCCGGCCGATCTTTCAGTCGTCCGCAATTCACACCTCGTCCAAGGGTGGGGCACGGCTCGCGTCATCCACGGGAATCGGTGACATACCCGCGAACGACCCGGGAGCGCAGTTCCTGACGCATCACGGCTACACACTTGAGATGGTCGCGCGCATCAGCAGCCTCGACCTGACCGCTGCGGCTGATTCGCTCGATGATCTCCGGCGTACCGCCCAAGAGAAGGCCGGCGTGGACTACCGGATCGTGAGCTGGATCGGGCCTACCCCCGAGGAGTGGCTCGAGCAGCGTGCCGCGCTGGCGACGGCCATGAGCACCGATGAGCCGTCCGGTGGTCTCGAGACGATCGTGGACAAGTGGGACGCCGATCGCGTACGCCAGCACGACGAACGTCAGAACGGTAGCGGCAGGACGCTGTTCATGTCGGTGATCGAGCATGTACCGACCGGCTCGTTGGTCGGCTACTCCGAGCTCGGGCGCCTGGTCGGTGATGACCAACCGGCGGTGCAGGAGGACACGCTGGTCGTACGCGCGCATCGCGGCCATCGCCTCGGGATGCTCCTCAAGGCTGCCAACACGCAGTTCATGATTGACCACGCGCCGGACACCCCTGTCATCACCACGTTCAACGCCGAGGAGAACGAGCCGATGCTCCGCGTCAACATCGAAATGGGCTTCACCCCGATCGGCGCCGAGGGTGAGTGGCAGAAGCGAATCTAGGTCAGGTGGTCGAAGTCCCCGTTGACCCAGCCGATGTAGCGATTGGCCGATCGCAGCATGGCGGCGTGCGCGTCGGTGTCGATGACGTTGTCGAAGTTGCCGTAGAGCCGCTCGAAGTCGTATTGACCCACGTGGTCCGCGACCCTTCGGACCACCGCGGCAGACATCGGGATCCGGTTGGGAAAGCTTCGCATGAACGTCACCGAGGTCCGGTCGGGGTTGGGTGCGATGGTGTCTCCCGCGAGAACGACACCTCGACCGCCGGCACCACCGGCCCAATGGACGACGGCGCTTCCGGGGAAGTGACCTCCGGGTTGGCTGAGCAGCACGCCCGGGAGGATCTCGAGGTCGTCGGACCACAGTTCGATGGCCGGGGAGGGGCGGGCGATCCATTCGGCGTCGGCTTCCGCGACGAGCACAGGCGCATCACCGCAGAGTCGGCTCCACTCGACCTGGACACCGAACATGTGTGGATGGCTCGCGACGATCGCTCGTACATCGCCGAGGGCGAGCACCTGCTCGGCGATGTCGGCGTCGACGTAGCCGATCGGGTCCCACAGCAGATTTCCTTCAGTGGTGCGCAGGAGCTTGGCCTGCTGCCCGATGCCGGCATCCGGCGTGGAAATGATGCCGTAGAGGTCCGGCTCGAGCTCGTACAGCTCGGCGCGATAGCCCTCGTCTCTCAGCTCGCCCGGGGTCGTCCACTGCTGTCCGTCGGCTGGCACCCACTGGCGTTCGTCTGCGCAGATCGCGCACACATCGACCATCGCGGCGTGCTCGACCGCACAGGTGCTGCAGATCCAAAATTCGTCCGGAGCCATGCGTCCCACCGTAGGTCACCAGACTGTTCTCGGTCCTGTCGATCTCAAACCCTCCGACCGCGGACTGACCGTCTAGTAACCGTCAACGACGAGGTCTGCGGAGCCACGTGCGGCAATGATCCGGCGGGCGTTCGGCTCGTCAATGCGGTCGACCCACGCCTGAGCATCCGGCTCGGTCTTGCCGAACTTCACGTGTCGACGCACGAGTCGCTCGCGGCGTACGTCGTCGTCCAGCTCGAGGAACCACGCCTCGTCGAGCGCCTCGCGGACATCGGCCCAGGACTCATCGAGCAGGTAGTTGCCCTCGGTCACGACGAGGACGTCGTCGGTCTGGACTGTGATCGCGCCGGCTACTGGCTGCTCAATCGTGCGCTCAAAGCCGGGTGCGTAGATGTTGTGCGTCATCTCGCTTTTGAGGCGGCGTAAGAGTGCGACGTAGCCGTCACGGTCGAAGGTCTCGATCGCACCCTTCGCGCCCAACGTCCCTTGCTCGGTCAGCGTGGCGTCGGCGAGGTGGAACCCATCCATCGGTACGTGTGCAACGGCTAGTCCGTCTCCGCGAAGGCGGCGTACGAGTGCTTCGGCGAGCGTAGTCTTGCCCGCGCCGGGCGCACCGGTGATGCCGAGGATGGCCCGCTCTCCGCGGCGAATCAGTCCCGTCGCGCGGGTAGCGAGCAGTTCCATGCGCGTGGCGTCCACAGTCATATCCTGCCCTCCTCGGGCGAGCTGATGTGAGTTCGGGCGACCCTGGCTAGTCCGGTAAGGTTCTCCGCGGTGGCGTGTCCGAGCGGCCGAAGGTGCAACACTCGAAATGTTGTGTGGGTTCACGCCCACCGTGGGTTCAAATCCCACCGCCACCGCACGATGAAGACCCCCGATTTCCACTGTAAGTCGGGGGTTCTTCGTCTTCGGTGTAAGCGGGATCGAAGACATTTGGGGCAGACTCGATGGACTCGTGTCAGCATCGAATCGAGCGAGTCGTCGGAGGGCAGATTCATGGCGCACATCAAGCGTTTCGACCACATCGGCATCATCGTCGCGGACTTGGATTCGGCGACAGCGTTCTTCTTTGGACTTGGGCTCAAAGTGGAGGGGACCGGATCGGTGAATGGCGAGTTTGTCGAAACCGTGTGCGGGATACCGGGCGCGCACTGTGAGATCACGATGTTCGCCCGCCTGGCGGGGGCACCCGGCGGGAGCTCAACTTCTCACCCCCGACCACGTGCTCGGATCGCCAACATCCATGGCCAACGAGGTTGGGTTGCGCAACGTGTCGTTCGAGGTCGGTGACCTTCAGGCGGCGGTGGACGCCGTGGCTGTGGACGGGTACGGGCTTGTCGGCGGCATCGGCGAGTACGAGGGCAGCGTTCGGATGGCGTACGTGCGCGGCCCTGAAGGGATCGTCGTGTCCTTGTTCGAGCAGATCGGGTGACTCGCGCGCTGCTCTCGACAGACTGGGGCCACTTGAGCCGCTGATTGCTCGTCCATGTGCCGGGCGGGCAATTTGTCATTCGCTGGCCGCCGTCATCGATTAGTGTCTCTCGCCATGACGTCGCTGCTTCCGGAGCCGCAGAGTGGGTCCGACGGAGACGACGTCGCCAAGCCAACTTTGGTGACGGGGTGGCTGGTGGCCTTGCCTCCAACGGTCCTGATGTTCGCCGTCGGAATGATCGGCATCGGCTCGCGCGACATGTGGCACGACGAGTACGCGACGTGGACATCCTCGACCTTGCCGTGGCGTCAGCTGGTCACCCTGATCCACAGCTACGACTTCGTGATCGCTCCTTACTACGTCGTGATGCATGTGTGGATATCAGTCTTCGGCGATGGGCTGACGACTCTTCGGATGCCATCCCTGCTCGCGATGTCAGTGTCGGCGGGACTCGTGGCGCTGATCGGCCGGCGTCTCTTCGATCCAGCTGTGGGGCTGGTGGCCGGACTGCTCTTTGCGGTGGTCCCGTCGACGTCGCGGTTTGGCCAGGAAGCGCGACCGTATGGATTCGCCATGCTGGGCACACTGCTCGCCACGGTGGCGCTGCTGCGAGTGCTTGAGTCACCGAACACAAGGAAGTGGGTCTGGTATTCGATCGCACTGGTCGGGGCCGGCATGGCTCACATCGTTGCGATCACGGTGTTGTTTGCCCACGCAGTCCTCGTGGTGCATGACGTACGGGATGGAAAGGACGCTCAACTGAGGCACTGGGTGCGTGCTGCCGCAGCATCCGTCGCTGCGCTGACCCCAGTCGTGCTGATCGGCTCGCAGCAGACCAGGGTCATCGCCTGGATCCAGCGGGACGCGGCGGCGGTTCGTCAGTTGCCCGGAGAAGTCTTCGGCTCAGGAGCAGTTGCTGCCGTCGTCATTGGACTCGGACTGCTCGTCGCCGCCAGACTCCTGCGCAGCGACCGGCGGGCGGTCCAGCTGCTCCTCACGTGGGCGATCGTGCCCGCGGTCTTCTGCTACCTGACGTTCCCGCTGGTGCATCTGTTCCTGTCTCGCTACCTGCTCTTCACCATGCCAGCTTGGGTGCTGTTGGCGGCAGCCAGCGGGTTCGCGATGGCTCGATCCGTCGGCGACGCGAAGCCGCCCCTGCGCCTCTCGGCGGCGGGACTGCTCGTGGTCGCCGCCGTGGCTGTCATTGGTTTGCCGGGTCAGGCGACCGTGCGTGACGAAAGACCCACCTCGCCGGAATTTCGGGTTGCATTTGCCGAGTTCTCGCCGCTCATCAGAAGCGGCGACGGCGTCGTGTTCGCCGGGCACGCAAAGGACGGCGGAAACGGGAAAGAGGCCTTCGCGTACGCCCGATCGCGGGGCTCGGTTGCACCGCTCGAGGATGTCCTGGATGCGACCCCGGAGCGAGCCGTCGAGCGCCTTGGTCAGATTGACCGACTGTGGTTGATCTCGACAACCTCAGCGCGCGAGGACGAGCTGGACAACCTTGTGCCGGAACACGCCGCAGCGTTGCGCGCCGACTTCTCGTTCACCCCTGCCGTGTCGGCCAGGGGCGTCAGGATCTTCCGGCTCGACCGCTTGCCGTAGCACTGCCCGTCACCTGCCGGTGTCGAGCCGTTCGCCGTCGGCGGTGTACTCGATGTTTTCAAAACTGACCGGTCGCTTCCCGTTGGCCAGCGACGTCACCATGGCGGTGCCAAGAGGACCTTCCCGGTCAAAGACCTCCACCGTGCCGACGGCGATGCCGTCGACCTCGACGCGGTCGGTCGCCGACAGTCCGACCTCGAGACTGACCGGAGGTCGGGCAAGCGCGAGGGTGATGTCGGTGTTGATGTATTGCACGCCCTGGGTACCCCAGTTCACGACCATGCTGGTGCCGTCGGCGATCGCCGCCACAGACTGGAAGGGCGTGCCTTCCTCGCCCTCGACAACCGGCAAGCCGACCTGCCACGTCTGCTTGCGACCGGAGTTCTGGTGCTCTGGAAACGACTGGGACCACCCTGCATTGCTGGCGAAGAACGGAACGCGGGGCTCATCGCTCACCGGAGCGACATCCGCCGGCGGCGGAGCGGGGTGGTCGTCAGGAGACCACACCTCACCGCCGGCGTTCTCCGTCGGCTTGAGAAATATGCAGCTCGCGCGCGCGACGCGTACGCCGTCCTGCATCAGTGACGCGTCGATCAGGCAGAGGCGCCGACCTTCACGTACGACCTCGGTCTCGACGGTGCACGGCGCCATCTTCGCCGGCTGGAACAGGTCGACGGTGTAGCGCGCCGGATGCAGGTCCGTACGTCCGAGCTCAGCCAGCTTCGTCTCGAGGCCACGCGCCAGCGCACCACTGACGGCAACACCGTGCATCTGGTCCGGGCTCCACATGCTGCGGGAGATGTCGGTGGGAACGAGCTCGTCGTTCTTGAGGGAGAACATGGCCAAGGACATGGGAAAAGAGTGTCAGGTCTCTGGCGCAGGTTAGAAGGGAGGCGGCGGATCGTCGATCGGGTCGAGGACGGGGCCTGTGACGCTGGCCGTTTTCTGGAACACCTCGGAGTCAGGACACCATTGGCTCACCGGGCACCACAGGCAGTGGTCTCCGGGATTGGTCTCCCACGTCGAGTCAAGGTGCCACGTGCCCGCTGATGCCGACAAGTCCCGCTGCGCGTGGGCGAGGACCTCGTCGTCCTCGAGATCCCACACATACATCTCGCTCGCGGCGGGCGTCAGCACCTCGACCTCAACGGTTGCCTCCGACGCGCCGTACGCATCCCGCAGCCCCGACGACAGCATCGAGAGCAGGAACGAGACCTGCGACGTCTGTCCGTAGACCTGCTCGGCCCCGCCCTTGGGCAATGAGCTGCTGGTCTTGAACTCGCGGATGACCAGCCGATCACCGACCCGGTAGACGAGGTCGGGCTTGGTCACCGTGACGACGTCGGCATCAGCGTCGAACCCGAACGAAGACTCCTCGACTTCAAGCACCTCGACCGAGTCGGCGGCGAGTGGACAGGTGGCGATGTGATGACGCAGGAACGGGTACGCGATCGCATACTCCTGGGCATTCATGAATCCCTCGGCGAAGCCCATGTCGGTGCCGGGCTCCGGAAGGTCGTCGTCGGTGCAACCTGTCAAACGTCGGTGCGCCTCCTCAAGCCACTGGTGGACGAGCATTCCGCGGGTCTGGCCATCGGAATATTCATCGGTGCGCGGCAGGTGCAGGTCGGAGGCAAGCAGCCACTGGGCGGGGCAGACGCGATAGCGATCGAGGTCTGACGGTGACACCGATCGCGACGCATAGCCCTTGGTCGATTGGCCGAGCATCCCTGGCATGGGTACGAGGGCCTCGCAGATGCCAGCCACCTTGCACGAGCTGCACCCGAACCCAGGCCGTACGTCCTCGAAGTCGCCGAGCGACGCAGCAACGTGCCTGGCACCGGCGTCGTACTCGCTGGCTGCCTGAGCGGGATCGCCGTCGAACAGGACGTTGAAGCTGCCGTCACGCGCGCCGATCTCCACCACGCGCACCCGCGTGGCGGCGGGTTGCGCGTCGTACTTCGCGGCGATCTGGGCAGCAGTGTGGGCCCAGAGCAGGTCGTCGGCGCCGGGATCGTCGTGCGCGCTGCCGAGGCGATAGCGGCGGATCTCACGGATACCGTGCTCGGTGCTGTAGAGCGGAGCCCATGCCCACAGCGTCTTGGGTGGTTGGCCGATCGACGGATCGGCTCGGATCATCCTGAGCTCACCGATCTCGTCCTCGATCTCCCAGTGCGCCTCGAGGATGTTGGGGACGGCCGTCATCGCGTAAGGGCGCAGCAGGCGATGCACCTTGCGTCGCTCGAGCTGCTCCTGCATCCAGGCCGTGAGCGTGCTCGGCGAGTTGGCTTCCTCACAGGTGTGTGCGGTACGTACAAGCTGCGCAACCTCGCCAAGGATGAAGGTCTTTTCCGAGCCGAATGATCGCTGCCATCTGTCCGACGAGACCTCGGGCCGGATCTTCAATGCCATGGACCGGCCGCAGGACTCGTGGTTGGCCACATCGGTGGCGGACACCCGCACATTGGCGTGGTTGCCGAGTAGGTCCCGCGAAAATGCTGACATCTCCGGCGCAGCATATTCCTCCCTGCGCGCAGATTCAGCCTTTGGCACGATCGGACCCTCAACTAGAACGTGTTATAGAAATTGCGCTATCGTCCGTCGCATGGTTCTTGAGAGATTCCGCCTAGATGACCAAGTAGCAATCGTCACCGGCGCAGGCCGAGGCATCGGTGCCGCCAGCGCCCTCGCGCTCGCCGAAGCCGGGGCCGATGTCGTACTGGCAGCCCGTACCGAGGAGCAGCTGCATGAGGTTGCTGCCCAGATCGACGCCATGGGACGCAAGGCAGTGGTCGTGCTCTCAGACCTGTCCGACCTGGATCAGGTGGCCAAGTTGCCCGACATCGCGATCGACTCCTTTGGCCGCCTCGACGTGCTGGTCAACAACGTCGGCGGTTCGATGCCCAAGGAGTTCGTCAAGACGAACGTCACAGCGCTGGAAGGTGCGTTCCATTTCAACGTCTCGACTGCACACACCCTGACCCGGTCGGCGCTCCCGCATCTACTCAAGGGCGACGGCGGCTCCGTGGTCAACATCTCTTCAGTCATGGGGCGGGTCAGCGGCCGCGGCTATCTCGCATACGGCACAGCTAAGGCGGCACTGGCCCACTGGACGCGGCTCGCCGCGCGTGACCTGGCCCCCCGCGTGCGCGTCAATGCGATCGCCGTGGGTTCAGTTGCCACGTCCGCCCTTGAGATCGTCACGGGCGACGAAGGCCTGACGGCGCAGATGGAGGCCAACACACCGTTGCGCCGCATCGGTGACCCGGATGACATCGCGGCAACCGTCCTGTTCCTCGCCAGCCCTGCCGGCGCCTACCTCACCGGCAAGGTGCTGGAGGTGGACGGCGGTATCGACCAGCCCAACCTCGACATGGGAATGCCCGATCTAGGAGAAATTCTGTGACCACGCGCGTCGTTCAATGGAGCACCGGCAATGTCGGTCGCCACGCCCTCGCGGGCATTGACGCCCGGCCTGATCTCGAGCTCGTCGGTCTCTGGGTGTCCAACCCCGACAAGGTTGGCAAGGACGCCGGTCAACTTGCCGGCCTCGGCAGAGACCTCGGAGTGCTCGCAACCAACAGCGTCGACGAGATCCTCGCGCTCAAGCCAGACTGCGTCGTCAACTGCGCCATGGCTGACGACCGGCTCTTCGAGGCGATAGCCGACCTCGAGCTGTTGCTCGTTGCCGGCATCAACGTTGTCTCCAGCGGCCCGGTGTTTCTGCAATACCCCTCAGGCCCGGCGCTTGGCATGGCCGAAGGAGTGCAGAAGGCTGCCGTCGCAGGTGGGGTGTCCCTTTATGTCAACGGCGTCGACCCGGGATTCGCCAACGACTGGTTGCCGCTGTCGCTGACCAGCATCAGCGAACGCATCGATCAGGTGCGCTGCTCTGAGGTGCTCAACTACAACACGTACAACCAGCGCATGATCGTGTTTGACGTCATGGGCTTTGGCATGCCGATGGATCACGTGCCGATGCTGCTTCAGCCCGGCATCCTGTCGATGGCCTGGGGCAGCGTCGTGCACCAGATCGCTGCCGGTCTCGGCGTCGAGCTCGACAGTGTCGAGGAGTTCTACGAAAGGCTTCCCGCCACCGAGACGTTCGACATCGACTGCGGGACGATCGAGGAGGGCACCGTCGCCGGACTGCACTTCGAGGTGCGCGGCATCGTCAACGGCAAGCAGGTCGTCGTGCTCGAGCACGTGACGCGGGTGCACGACGACATCGGCCCGGACTGGCCACAGCCCGCAGGACTCGGCTGCTATCGCGTTGAGATCAAAGGCGAGCCCAACTACACGCTCGACCTCCAGCTGCTCGGCACCGACGGTGACCACAACACCGCAGGGCTCAAGGCCACAGCCATGCGACTCGTCAACGCCGTTCCGGCAGTCGTGGCGGCGAAGCCCGGACTCGTCACGGCACTCGACCTGCCGCTCGTCACCGGCAAGGGACTCGTGCAGACATGAGCGAGCGACGCTAGATAGCTGCGACGGCAGGCTGTCTGGCGGCAGGTATGCGAGCCATGAACGCCCGGGCGGCCGTCAACGAGCTGCCTCCGGGATGGGTGTCAGCGCTCGACCTCCCGCCGATCGCGGGCCGCGGCAACATCCGTTAGTCCTCGGATGTGACTGAAACGGCAACCTGAAGCGTTCGATCTGAGTAGCATCAGCGCGACAGATCGCTACCAATCGGGGGCAACATGAGCGTCGCCACATTCCTGGCCAGCAAGGGACTCCTCATCGGCGCTGCCGGGGTGGTTGCCGCGGGTGCGATCGCATTCGGTGTGACGCAGGCGATGGGCGATGAGGATCCGTCCGCCGCGCCGAGCCCCGGTGACACCACGACAGCGCCGACAGCGACGGCAGGGACACCGAAACCGATCAAGACGCCGGTGACGATTGCGACGCCTTCGGCAGTGCCTACGGCCCCGATCACCGCACCGCCAACGATTGCTCCCCCGGCGCCGATCAAGAAGCTGGCCATCACGTCATTCACCGTGTCGCCCAACGACATGTACGAGACCTGGAATCCGAGCTCGAACTCGAAGTGTCACTCGACCGACGATGCGTCTTCACTGAACGACTACACATACGCCAAGCTGAAGGCGACCATCACAGGCCCAGGCGTCACATCGGCAAAGGTGACCTTCTCGTACAAAGGTCACTCAGGCGGCGGGGGTATGGACAAGGATGACTCGACGCACTGGAGCACCGCGATCGGCGGCTGGACTCTGGAGCCACCTGACTACTACAACTATTCCCAACAGCCGGCTACCTTCGTCCTCACGGTCCGCGACAGACAAGGCCACACGGCTACAGCAACCCGGAGCAACACCCTGCACGGGTGCCACGCCTCGAAGGACTAGTCCGGGATCTCGCCGATCGACGTAGTCATGGCGTCAGCGGAGCAGGAGGCGTACGGCGACGTCCACTGACTTGGTGACGTCTGCTGCCGTGGTACGACCGGTGACCCAGCCCATGAGCGCGGTGAACCAGACGTCGCTGATGACGCGGACGATGGCGGTGTCCTCGTCGGTCGGTTCGCGGTTCTCGTCGGTGCCATCGATCGCGCGAGTGATCATGGCGGTCAGTTTCATACCGACGAAGTGAATCTCGTCGGCGACCGAGGCGTCGGCGAACATGAACGCCCGGGTCAGGGCTTCGGTCAGGTTGGGCTGCTGCTGGAGGGCCTTGGTGGTTGCGCCAAGGATGAACATCACGCGTTCGTGGGGGGTGTCGCCGGGGACCTGACGAGTGCGCGACTGCTCCTCCGCACGCTCGAACTGGCGACCGAGCGCGGTGACCAACAAATGGATCTTGGACGGGAAGTAGCGGTAGAGCGTGCCGAGTGCGACGTCTGCATCGTCGGCAACCGCTCGCATCTGCACCGCGTCAAACCCACCCTCTTCGGCAAGGGCGATCGTGGCATCGAGGATGCGGCGCCGGCGCTCACGCTGCGCATTGGAGCCAGGAGTCTCCGTCACGTTCGTCATCCCGCATCGTCTCCTGTTCAGGGCCTGCTGGCTGAGGGTGGCCCCGCTGACCATCGCTATGATTATTGAAACACGTTCTAGATTTGGAGGCGAGACCCTATGCCGGTCGGCGTGACGCGTGACCATCTGGAACTGACATCCAGCCTACGATCCTGGGCTTGCGGGCTCGAGGGTCCCGCCGCTCTGCGAGACGTCGAGTCACAGGCATCCGCCGCATTCGCCAAGATCTGGCAGGGCGTCGTCGAGTCAGGCCTCACCGCGATCGGGATCAGCGAGCAGCACGGCGGTGGGGACGGCGACCTGCTCGACCAGATGGTGGCGTTGGAGTCAGCCGCCTACGCGATGGTTCCCGGACCCCTGCTGGGTACGACGATCGTTGCCCAGCTGGTCGCTGACAAGGACGTGCTTGCCGCGATTGCCGGTGGAAACAGCGCAGCGGTCGCCATAGATGGTGCAGTCACCGTCGACGGGTCGGGTGCCCGGGGCGACATCGCGGTCGCCTTCGATGTGATCGACGCCGGCTGGCTCCTTGCCCCCACGGACGATGGCTCATGGTGCTTGATCGGGGCCGACGGCTGGACGGCCGAACCCGTGGTGGGGGTCGACCTTTCACGCCGTGGCGGCCGCGTACGAGTGGAGTCACCCCCCGATCATGTGATGCTCCTTCCCGAAGTCGACTCCGATGGCGTGCGGCGCGCGCTCATTGCCCTTGCGTCGGCCGAAGCGGCCGGTGTCGCGCAGTGGTGCCTGGACACTGCGGTCGAGTACGCCAAGGTTCGCGAGCAGTTCGGAAAACCGATTGGCTCATTCCAGGCGATCAAGCACCTGTGCGCGCAGATGCTTGAGTCCGCCGAGTCGATTGCCGCGGTGACGTGGGACGTCGGCGCCGCGATCGACTCGGGCGTGTCAGCGGGTGAAGCCGATTTCGCCGCAGACGTGGCCGCTGTCGTGGCCCTCGAAGGCGCGGTCTCGGTCGCACGCGACTGCATCCAAGTCCTCGGCGGGATCGGGTTCACCTTCGAGCACGACGCCCATCTCTACCTTCGTCGGGCCGTCGCATTGAACCTGGCCGTGGCAGCAATGACAGGTGGCGCCGATCAGTCGGCTGCCCGGTTGGCTCACCGCGCACTCGCAGGGCAGCGTCGCTCCTTCGAGATCGACTTCGAAGGCGCCGACACGGAGGTTCGGGAGGAGACGCGTGGTGCGGTGGACGCGATAGCCGCACTACCTGCCGACGAGCAGCGCGCCGCGCTCGCCAAGGCCGGCTACCTGACCCCGCACTGGGCGAAGCCCCACGGCCTCGACGCCGGACCGATCGAGCAGCTGGTGGTTGATGAGGAGCTGGCACGCGCGGGGCTTGTCCGCCCTGAGCTGGCCATCGGTGCCTGGGCGGTCCCGACGATCGTCGACCACGGCACCGCCGAGCAGGCACAGAAGTTCGTCGAGCCGACCCTGCTGGGCGACCTGATCTGGTGCCAGTTGTTCAGCGAACCCGGCGCCGGATCCGACCTCGCGGCTCTCAGCACCCGTGCCGTCAAGACTGAGGGCGGCTGGCAGCTCACGGGTCAAAAAGTGTGGACTTCACGAGCCCGTGAGGCGGACTGGGCAATTTGTCTGGCGCGCACCGACCGCGACGCTCGCCACAAGGGCATCACCTATTTCCTGGTCGACATGACCTCGAGCGGCATCGACATCCGCCCGCTGCGTGAGCTGACCGGTGACGCGATGTTCAACGAGGTGTTCCTCGACGAGGTGTTCGTTCCGGATGACTGTGTCGTCGGCGAAGTCAACGACGGCTGGAAGCTCGCGCGTACGACACTGGCCAACGAACGAGTGGCAATGGGCAGCTCCAAGCTCGGAGTGAGCACCGAGCGCGCAGTCGGACTGCTCGCCGATCGAACCTCCGACACCGATGCGGCTCTCGTCGGCCATCAAGTCGCACTGGCGACGCTGTGCCAGCTGCTCGGCGTCCGCTCGACACTTCGCTCAATTGCCGGGCGCGGCCCCGGGCCTGAGTCGAGCGTCGCGAAGCTGCTTGGCGTACGTAATCGTCAGGAGGCGGCTGAGCTCGTCGTTGACATGCATGGGCCTGCAGCGCTTTTCACCACAGATGACCCGCAGATCGCGAAGGACGTGCACGAGATGCTGCTCAACCGCTGCCTGTCGATCGCCGGCGGCACGACCCAGATCCTGCGCAACGTCGTCGCCGAACGTGTTCTCGGACTACCTCGCGGCTGATTCTCCGGCACCGGGGGCCGGCTCGACCAGGACCGATCCGGGCCAGAACGCGACGTGGTTCTTGATGCGCCGCGCAAACGGGGTGGGGTGCCGATAGGTCCAGGCGACATGTCGCTGGGTGTCCGATCCGGCGGCAACGTCGAAATAACTCGCGACCCCCTTCCAGTAGCACAGCGACTTCATCCACGAACGAGTCAATGTGCCGGGTGTGAGCGACGTTGGAGGGAAGTAGCGATTGCCCTCGACGACAATGGTCTGGTCGCTCTCGGCGATGACCGTGCCGTGGAAGCTTGCCCGGTAGGTCGTCACCTCTCCAGTGTCGCTTGTGGGCCCAACACGGGCCTCACTGCCGAGCGAGTTTCTGCGTCGTCGCTCGGTGCCATTGCAGCCAACGCTGCACCGCCGCAATGGTGTGTTGGCTGCGGATCGAAGAGAACACCTCAAACGCGTGCTGTGCGCCCGGCAGCTCTGCATAGGTCACCGATGCATCGGACCTGTCACGGAGTGCGGCGACGAACGCCCGCGCCTGGTTGACCGACACCACGGTGTCGTTGCGGCCGTGAATCACGAAGAAGTCGGGCGTATGCGCAGCGACGTGCGCCAGCGGGGACGCCCGCACGAACTCATCGGGGTCGGTGCGCGGGTCCTTGCCGAAAACGCGCGGGCCGAGGAACCGGTCGCGCATGTCGATGGCAGCGCGTGACTCGGTGATGCCGGCGAGGTCGTAGACGCCGTAGAAGGGCACGCACGCCGAGACCGACGTGTCAGCTTCCTCAAAACCGGGCTGATAGTCCGCCAGACCCGGTGTGAGTGCGGCAAGCGCTGCAAGGTGTCCACCCGCTGAGCCGCCAGTGACGGCGATGTAGGACGAGTCGCCGCCGTACTCCTTGATGTTCTCGTGCACCCAGGCGAGCGCTCGTTTGACGTCGATGATCTGCGTGGGGAACTTGTATTTCGGTGCCAGCCGATAGTTGACCGACACGCAGACCCAGCCCTCCTGCGCCATCCGGTTCATCAGGAGCAGCCCCTGTTGCTCCTTGTTGCCGATCGTCCAACCCCCACCGTGAATCTGCACCAGCACCGGGGCGTCGGCCAGGTCGCGATCCTTGGGGCGATAGATGTCGAGATGCGCCTTGCGACCACCTTCGGTGTACGCAACATTTCTGAGCACCTCGACGTCGCGCTGCGTGAGGCTGAATGGCCGCGCGACCGAGCCTCGGGGAAGCCGCAGATCGAGGGGGCCGGGAAGCTCGAGCTCGTCGAGGTAGCCGTCACCGATGCTCTGTCGAAGGGCCGCGTCGAGCTCGGTGCCTGTACGACGCGCGCCGGCGATCGTGTAGGCGAGCAGCCCCGCAGCCGCGGCTGCCGCGACGAGCCCGGTGCGCGACACCTTGCCCCGGCGCACGGTCAGCTCTGCAGCGGTGTCGAGGGCCGCCGCGCCCAGCAGGTGTGGGGCGAGCTCGCTGACGGGCCAGCCGAGGGCAAAGCCGGGGATGGAGGACCACCCGCGTGACATCGGACGGACGGCGTTTGCTGCGAGCGCAGCCAGGACGAGCTGGCGGCGAGCGTACGCGGCTGACATGGGGCTCCTCGAAAGGTGGGTAGAACATGTTCTAGTTGGACTAGGATACGGGCCATGGATCGACTCAGCGGATTGGACGCCAGCTTCCTTTATCTGGAGAGCGGTGCGCAACTCATGCACGTGTGTGGCGTCATCGTCGTCGATCCAACGACGATGCCTGGTGGATATGAGTTCAGCAAGTTCAAGGAAGAGCTGTCCAAGCGTGTCTCTGGCATCCCGATGTTCAACCGCAAGCTCAAGCTCGTACCCGGTGGCATCGATTTTCCGATCTGGGTCACCGATGAGGAGTTCGACATCGATCGGCATGTCCATCGACTCGCCGTGCCTGCTCCGGGTGGTGACCAGGAGCTGTCGGAAGTCGCAAGCCACCTCGCTGGTATTCCGCTCGACCGAACTCGACCGCTTTGGGAGATGTTCGTGATCGAGGGTCTCGCCAACGGGATGGTCGCGGTGTTCTCCAAGATGCACCACGCGTCGGTCGACGGTGTCTCGGGATCCAACATGATCTCGTACCTGTGCAGTCTTGAGGCCGATGCGCCCCCGTTGGACAGCGGCGAAGGAGCGGGTGGTTCCGAGCGAGCGCCGTCCGATCTGCAACTGGTCGGCCGAGGTGTGTTGGCGACCGTGTCCAAACCGTGGCACCTGGCCAAGATGGTTTCGCCGACCGCGCGAACGTTGATCGAAAGCGGACGACGCGCCCGAAAGGGCACGGCGATGGCGGCTCCGTTGACTGCGCCGCGTACGTCGTTCAACGGCACCATCACGGGTCGCCGATCAATTGCATACACCGACGTTTCTCTCGACACCATCAAACAGATCAAGAGCGCCGTCCCGGGAGCGACCGTCAACGATGTGGTGCTCGCACTCAGCGGAGGCGCGCTACGCCGCTACCTGCAGGAGCGTGGCGAGCTCCCGGACGCATCGCTGCTGGCCAGCGTGCCGGTCTCGGTCCATGGCACTTCTCAGCGCACCACCGGCCGCAACAAGGTTTCGTCGATCTTCTGCCGCCTCGGCACCGATGTCGCAGATCCGCTAGAGCGGATCACGGCGATGGCGGCCGCAAACGCCAACGCGAAGGAACACCACCAAGCCGTCCCTGCCGACACATTGCAGGAATGGGCCGAGTTCGCGGCACCGCGGACGTTCGGGCTTGCGGTCCGCATGGTCTCGGACCTCAGGCTTGCCGAGAGGGCGCCGGTCATCCACAACCTGGTCATATCGAATGTGCCTGGACCGCCGGTCCCGTTGTTCTTCGTCGGTTCGAGGATCGCCGCGCTCTATCCGCTTGGACCGGTGTTCCACGGTGCCGGACTCAACATCACCGTCATGAGCAACAACGGTCAGATGCACATTGGCGCGATTGCCTGCAAAGAGCTGATGCCGCGCCCGTGGGACCTGATCAACCAGTTCCCGGTGGAGCTTGAGGCAATGCGTCAGGCCGTGCTCGGGGCCTGAGCTGCCTGCTCGTTGAGCCGGTGATCGCGTATGCGTGCTGCCGTGGCGTTGACCGCTTCAAGGAACACCGGTACGAAATCTTTGTGCTCGAGCACGCAGCCAGCGTGGCCACACGCCGCTTCGTGCACGGTCGCGCCGGGAATGCGAGCCGCGAGATCGCGCTGCCGGTCTGGCGGAATCACGTGGTCCTTGGCCATCACGACCACGGCAACCGGGACGTCGATGCGCGACAGCCACAGCTTGGAATGATGGCGCCCCAGCGACGCCACCGCCTGGCCGACGGCCCAAGGGCTGCTTGAGCGGAACTGGCGCATGGCCCAACGAGCGGTGTCGGATCCTTCGGCGTCCAAGGCCTCGACCGTCGCCACGCTGGCACGACTGACGACCCGCGAGCGTGACAGCGTCGCGCTGAGCCCCATGCCGAGCTCCATGCCGGCGTGGAAGACCCGTTCGCGACCGTTGGTCCGAAA
>CAZWZC010000053.1:0-18335 GCA_964638755.1 uncultured Aeromicrobium sp.
CTCGCCGTCGGAGCACCGATGCCGGTTGCTGACATCCCGTTCCGCCCGAGCCGGATGATCCACTTCTTCGACCCGAGCAATCCCAAGATGGCCGACAAAGTTCCCGAGATCGCGCCCAAGGTCGACATCATTCTCGGCAACCTCGAAGACGCGATCAAGACGGAAAACAAGCAGGCCGCACGACAGGGCCTCGTCGACATCGCCAAGAAGACCGACTTCGGGCAGACCCAGCTGTGGACACGAATCAACAGCCTTGACTCACCATGGGTGCTGGACGACTTGACCACCTTGGTGACCGAGATCGGCGACAAGCTCGACGTCATCATGGTTCCCAAGGTCGAAGGTGCCCAGGACATCCACTACGTCGATCGGATCCTCGCCCAGCTTGAGGCGCGCGCCGGGCTGAAGCGACCTATCCTCGTGCACGCGCTGCTCGAAACGGCGCTCGGCGTGACCAACGTCGAGGAGATCTGCGCCGCCAGCCCGCGGATGCAGGGCATCTCGCTTGGACCCGCCGACCTCGCGGCAAGTCGCCGCATGAAGACAACCCGGGTCGGCGGCGGGCACCCCGGCTATCTCGTCCGTACCGATCCAACTGGTGACGACCTCAGCGAAGGACGCACCACGTACCAGCAAGACCTGTGGCACTACACGATCTCCCGCATGGTAGACGCGTGTGCTGCGAACGACATCCTCCCGTTCTACGGACCGTTCGGAGACATCAAGGACGTCGTGGCGTGCGAGGACCAGTTCCGCAACGCGTTCCTGCTCGGTTGCGTTGGCGCCTGGAGCCTGCATCCGGTGCAGATCGACATCGCCCGCAGGGTCTTCTCCCCCGAACCGTCCGACGTGGCCCACGCCAAGGAGGTTGTCGAAGCCATGGGTGATGGTTCAGGTGCCGTGATGATCGACGGCAAGATGGAAGACGATGCCTCGGTCAAGCAGTGTCTGGTGATGCTCGACCTGGCCAAGCAGCTCGCCGAGCGCGATGCGGACCTTGCCGCCGCCTACGACCTCTGAGGACCAGTCATGAACGAGCAGATTCCCGAAACCGTTCTGCGGCCACGCCGCTCGGTTCTCTACATGCCCGGCGCCAACGAACGGGCACTCGAGAAGGCCAAGGGTATCGACGCAGATGCCCTGATCCTGGACCTTGAGGACGCCGTTTCGCCTGACGCCAAGGCCGACGCGCGCGAGCGGGTATCTGCTGCGGTTGCATCAGGAGAGTACGGACACCGCGAGCTCGCGATCCGCATCAACGGCATCGGCACCGAGTGGCACGAGGCCGACATGGCTGCGGCCGCGGTCGCAGGTCCGGACGCCGTGCTGGTGCCGAAGGTCAACTCTGCCAATGAAGTTCGCCAGTTGGTCGAGGCGCTGGAGTCCAACGGTGCACCCGCACATACGGCGCTCTGGGCCATGATCGAGACGCCGATCGCACTCCTGCACGCCGAGGAGATCTGCTCAGCCCACGAGCGACTGACCGTGATCGTGATGGGCACCAACGACGTAATCAACGAGACGTATGGATTGCACGTTCCGGGTCGCAACCCGCTCGTGCTCACTGCCCTGTCGATCTCGCTGCTGGCCGCCCGCGCTGCTGGCAAGGTGATTCTCGACGGCGTCTACAACGATGTGAAGAACGCTGAAGGTTTCGAGGCCGAAGCTCGGCAGGGCCGCGAGATGGGTTTCGACGGCAAGACCCTGATCCACCCGAGCCAGGTCGAGCCGGCCAACGCCGCGTTCGGTCCCTCTGAGGACGAGATCGAACACGCCAAGGCCATGATCAAGGCGTTTGAGGAGGGCCAGTCCGCCGGACAGGGCGTCGTGACGTTCAACGGCAAGATGGTCGAGGAACTGCACGTACGTGATGCTCGCCGCATCCTCGCATGCGCTGAGGCCATCGCCGCCCGCTGAGCAACAAAAGCGCCGCACGGACTTCTCCGTACGGCGCCTCTGCTGGTGCTATCGGCCGCTCCGCATGCTGTAGATGCTCGACTCGATTGACCTTTTGCGCTTCTGTTGTATCCGACGCTGTCGCACCGACTCCAGGAGCACTGCTCGGTCGATCTCGGACAACTCATCCCAAGCGCGCTTGCCGCGGGCCTGTCGGGCTTCGAAGATTGCCACTGACTTCACCCCCTCTCCAACGGTTTCGTTCATCGGTGAGGAGTGATCGGTCAGGTTCTTAGCGGTTATGAGTCGTGTTTCGAGATTCGTGGTCATAGCGCGCCTCCTTTCGTGTGGATGGATGGGTTTGAATGGCGGTCGGACATACAAGACAGTGCCCAAAACAAGAATGACCGCTTCAGATCTGAGATCCGAAGCGGCCAAGTGCCAAGAGGTGATGGCTACAACAGGCGCACTGCTTCGGAGGTAGGACCGGCAAAAGGCATGGCGACGAGACGGCTGTCGACGCCGATCGTTGCGATGTTGTTGTTCTTCATGGACCCACCTCCTTCGTCAATTTCATGCTCGTTCGGAGCAGTGGTGACAACTTAGCGCGGGTCTCGCGGAGTTGTCCAACCACCGAGCGGTATCGCGACGGATCGGCCGCGCCGAGTGTCAACGCACTCGGTTTCGACCTTCCTAGCGCCTTCGGCGCGGCACGCTCAACCTGATTGACCGTTCGGCCGCGGGCGGCCTCAGCTCAATCAAAACTCCAGGCGCTCGTCGATCTCGTCGCGAGTGAATCCGCTGGCATACAGGAGATCGGCGGCCAGGGAACGCACTTGGGCTGCGACCGACGCGCTGTTCATCGTCATCGCCTCAGGCAGTGCTGCCGACGCCATTCGGGCTGCCTCGACAAGCTCTTGGCGAGCCTGGTCGAAGGCATCGTGTTGCGACAGATCGTCGGCGAAAATCTCGACCGCCTTGGCGAGGGCGTCGATCGCCAGATCCATGTCGGGCGGTACGTGTTCGCCGTGCCGCAGCAGGGCCGAGGTCTTGCGGGCCAGCACTCGCGCGTCGCGCACGGCATTGTCGAGGTCATGCACCGTGGCAACGTACGTCTCAACGTGATCCCGCTGCTTCCATCGCATGGGAGCCATCCGTGCGATCTCCATGACATTGGCGGCCGTCGACGTCATTGACTCAACTTGCGGCTGCATCGCTCGAGCCTCATCGAGCGCCATGTCGGCCAACGAGGCATCGGCCGTCCTGAGGGCCTGGGCCGTACGGCTGAGGATGCTGGCGAGCTGTGTGAGGAACTGCTGCACCTCCCGGTCGATGTCACGCACCGGATTGCGCGGGATGAGCAAGATCATCGCCAGCCCGAACACGCCACCCACCAGAGCGTCGACGAATCGAGTGGCTGCAGGGTTGGCGTTGCCCGCCACTGGAATGACCGTGGCCAGGAGCACGGACGACGTCGCAGCCTGCGTCAACGCGAGCCCCTTGAGGCCGATCAGGATTCCAACGATCATCGTCAATACCACGACGAGCGCGAGCTGCCAGGCACCACGGCCGATGACCAGGATGATCAGCTCGCCCATCAGCACGCCGAACGCGACACCGAGCACGAGCTCGAAGAGAATGCGGCCGCGCAGGCCCACCCCGGCAACAAGGACAATGATTGCCGCAATCGGCGCAAAGAACGCCTGCCGGTGATCGAGCACGTGGGTCGCGAAGTAGAACGCGCCCGCAGTTGCGAAGCTGAGGCGCAGAAGCAGCCGCCACCGCCGCCGAAGCGTGTGGAGCCGGTCGCCGAGTGTGCCGTCAGGGCGACGCAACCGCAGCCTGCGAAGCGGTATGTCGCGATGCGGGCTCATCGCCGGTCTAGCGCAGAAGTCTGCGGAGCGCTACGAGCGCGACTGTGGCTGCTGCGATGCCTCCCGCGACGGTGGCGATTGCGCCGATCTTCGGCGACCCATCAGGCTCGACGAAGCGACCCTTCACGTCGGCGAGAGTTCTGCGGGCGATGGTCTTGGGGTTGGTGCGGTCGATCAGCGCATCGACGGTGTCGGCCAGCCGCTCACGGATCTGCTCGATCTCGTTGACCAGCTCGTCTGAATCGGCCTTTGCCACGTCGCGCCTCACTCGTCTCTACTGCAGGGCCACGGGTATGGGCCTGCGCTCGTACGTCAGGATAGTGCGTATGACCGACCGACTGCAGCCTGGAGACATCGCACCCGACTTCACCCTCTCCAACGACACCGGTGAGTCGGTCACACTTTCGGACCTGCGGGGACAGGCTCCGTCGCTTCAAAAAGTGATCGTCTACTTCTATCCTGCCGCGATGACGCCCGGTTGCACGAAGCAGGCGTGCGATTTCAGCGACTCGATTGATCGCCTGCAGACCGAGGGCTACACCGTGCTCGGCATCTCACCGGACAAGCCGGAGAAGCTCGCGGCGTTCCGAGAGCGTGACGGTCTGTCCATCACACTGCTCTCAGACCCCGATCGCGGGGTTCTCAAAGCGTGGGGCGCCTACGGCGAGAAGAAGCTCTACGGCAAGGTCGTCGTCGGTGTCATCCGCTCAACGTTCGTCGTCGACGTCGAGGGCAAGCTCTCGTACGCGGCGTACAACGTGAAGGCAACGGGTCATGTCGCCAAGCTCCGCAAGGACCTCAAGCTCGATCTCTGACCTAAGATCGACCCGCAGGCCGAAGTGGTGGAACGGTAGACACGCGGCGCTTAGGACGCCGTGCCCAAGGGTGTGCGGGTTCGAATCCCGCCTTCGGCACCAACCGAGATTTGGATGAACAAGCCCTACCCGGAGATGGCGGCTTCATCCAAGTCTCGGGGCACTAGTCGGCGAGCTTGGGGAGACCCTTGGCAATGTTGGTGGCCAGCACCTTGCCGACGAGGCCCGACAGGCCCGGCGCGATGTTGAAACCGATCGTGTAATCGAGCAGAGTTCCGCCATCAGCGGTCGGCGTCAGGACCTGCTTGCCCCAGTGGCCGCGCAGCGGGCTGCCCTTGCTGATCTTGTACTCGATGAGCGTGCTTGGCTCAGCAGTCACCACTGTCTCCTGGAACGCCGGCAGCGGGCCGATCTTCAGGCTGCGGGTCGAGCCGACGCCGTTGCGGGACGTCGTGCCGTCGTTGACGCGAGTGATCTTGGCGCCGAAGACGGGCCCAAGGTTCTCGTGCTCTGCGAGCTTCTCGAAGACGGTTGCCGGATCGGACTTGAACGTGTGCGTCACGTGGACGCGCTGCGGAGTGGCCATAAACGAAGAGTCTAGGGTGATTTCCCATGGAGCGGCCCCCGAACAACAACGGTGAGACGCCGTCGCTCCAAGAGCCGATCAGCGCGGGCATCATTGCGTCAGTCGTCGGCTACACCAGCTCGTTCGCCGTGGTTCTCACCGGTCTCGCTGCCGTCGGCGCATCCCCCAAACAGGCCGCCTCCGGATTGCTCGCACTCTGCATTGTGCAGTCAATCGGCACCTTCTGGCTCAGCCGCCACCACCGGGTGCCGATCATGCTGGTGTGGTCGACGCCTGGAGTGGCACTTCTCGCCGGCATGGGCACCGTGAGAGGCGGATGGTCAGCTGCCGTCGGCGCTTTCATGCTCGCCGGAGTCGCCTATGTGATCACCGGCCTCTGGCCCGCACTTGGCAGACTCATCGCGCGCATACCGACGCCGATCGCGCAAGCCATGCTCGCCGGTGTCGTCCTGGAGCTGTGCCTGGCACCTGTCACCAGCTTGGTCGACAACCCGGCCGCTATCGTCCCGATCGTGCTGGTCTGGCTGTTGGGCGTACGACTGGCGCCGCGCTGGGCCGTCCCCGCAGCGTTCCTGGCTGCCGGGATCGTGATCGGTATAGACATGCTCCGCAGTGGTGAGGGCGTCGCCGCATCCTCCCTTGTCCCGCAGCTTTCGTGGACGTCGCCAACGCTCAGCTGGGAAGCGGTGATCAGCATCGCGCTCCCGCTCTACATCGTCACGATGGCGTCACAGAATGTGCCCGGCGTTGCCATCATGAAGTCGCTCGGCTACCACGTCCCGTGGCGCGACTCGATCGTCACGTCAGGCCTCGCCACAGTCGCCGGTGCAGCTGCCGGCGGCCACTCGGTCAACCTGGCGGCGATCAGCGCTGCACTGGCCGCCGGTCCTGATGCAGGCCCCGACAAAACGCTCCGCTGGTATGCGGCCCAGTCCGCGGCGGCCACCTACCTTGTACTTGCTGCCACCACGCTTGCCCTCGCCTCGCTCGTGCAAGTCGCTCCAGGCGGGGTGATCGCCACGATCGCAGGACTCGCCCTGCTGGGGACTCTCGCGTCGGCTCTCGAGGGGTCCATGACGCCGCACAAGGGTCGCGAAGCGGCTGTCGTGACGTTCCTCGTCGCAGCGTCCGGGATCACCGCCTACGGTGTCAGCTCGGCCGCATGGGCGATCCTTGCTGGATTGATCGTGCATGCCGTCCTGACCGGGTTGCCGAAAGGAGATCGCTGAATGTTCCGAATCGCGTTCTTCGAGCCACGCATCGCCGGCAACACCGGCAGTGCGATCCGACTCGCGGCCGTCAGCGGTTCTGAGCTGCACCTGGTCGAGCCGCTCGGCTTCGATCTCGATGAGCCCAAGCTGCGACGCGCTGGTCTCGACTATCACGACTTGGCCGTCATGACGGTGCACGCCGATCTCGAAGCGGCCTACGACGCCCTCCTACCGGCTCGTGTCTACGCCTTCACCGGCAAGGGCGATGTGCTCTACACCGACATCGCCTATGAGCCCGGTGACGTGCTCCTCTTCGGGCCGGAGACGACCGGACTGCCCGACGAGGTGCTCAACGATCCCCGCATCACCGCTAAGGTACGGCTCCCCATGCTGCCTGGAAGGCGCTCCATGAACCTTGCAAATTCGGCCTCGATAGCGGTCTACGAGGCATGGCGGCAGCACGGTTTTGCACAGCCCGAATGAGACTGTTTGGCCGGTGCTGCGGTGGAGTTGTTCAAATCTGCGGACATGCCCTCATGTGCGGATTTAGGCTGTCTCTCTCTCGGGAGGAAGAAAGAGCGACATGCCCACCACACGAACGGCCGCACGCACGCCGATCGTCGTCCTTCTAGCACTGGTTCTGGTGCTCACACCTCTGCTGGCCAGAAACGCTGCCGGTGGCAAGGCGAGCGCCACCTCAGTTGTCGCTCGGCGGGGCATCGTCGTGGTCGGCGACTCAATCACGGCGCGCTACAACGACCAGCCCGGTGACGGCATGCAGGGTTGGTGGAGCATGGTCGGACGTCACTACGACGCGAAGGTGACGACGTACGCGCAATCAGGTTCGGGCTACCTGCGTCCAGGCGAGATGTGCAGCGGCAACCGCTTCATCGACCGGCAAGCCGCCTTCACCGGCGCCGCACCCTCACTGTTCATCATCGAGGGCGGCCGCAACGACTGGGCCGAGTGCGAGGGCCATCACTTCGTCACAGCTCCCGATGCGACCATCGAGCATGCGGTCGATGGCTATTTCAGCACGCTGCGGACTTTTCTCCCTCGATCAACCCGAATCATCGTCATGGGTCCTCCGTGGGGGCCTGCTGACCCCGAGAACGGCAAGCGCGTGACCGCCATCATCCAGTCACTCGCTGAGAAGCACGGTCTCGAGTTCATCTCGACCACCGGCGCGTTGACACAGAGGCGTGTCGTCGACGGCGTCCATCCCAACCGTCTGGGCAGCGTTGCGATCGCCAATCGAGTGCTCAGCGCACTGGGCTAGCTGCCGAGCGCATCAACCACGGCAGAGGCTATTGCGTTCAGTGCCTTGCCGCGGTGACTGATGCGATCCTTCTCCTCGGAGGGAAGCTCGGCAGTCGACACGTCATAGCCCTCAGCCGAAAAGAGCGGGTCGTAGCCGAAGCCGCCCTCGCCCTGCTCATGACGCAGGATGCGGCCCGGCATCTCGCCGAGCTCGACCAGCTCGTCACCGTTGGGGGTGCAGAACGCCATGGCACAACGAAACTGCGCTGTACGCCGCTCATCGGGCACCTCACCAAGCTGGCTGAGCAGCAACGCGTTGTTGGCGGCGTCTCCCCCGTCGGCCTTGCTGACACCCGACCAGCGGGCCGAGAGCACTCCCGGCATACCGTTGAGCGCGTCGACGCACAGACCTGAGTCGTCGGCGAGTGAGGGCAGTCCGGTCACCCGTAGACACGCACGAGCCTTCAGCAGCGCGTTGCCCTCGAACGTGGGCTCGGTCTCAGCAGGTTCGTCGTACGGTGTCACGTCAGCCAGGCCGAGCACCTCGATACCGGGTACGAGAGGTTCGAGGATGCGGCGCAGCTCGGTGAGCTTCTTGGCGTTGTTCGACGCCAGAACTACCTGCTTCACTTCGCCAAGGCTTCGTTCTGCATACGAGTGAGATCGGCGCACCCCTTGCCAGCGAGCTCCAGCAGGGCGTCGAGCTCAGCCTTGTCGAACGGCGCACCCTCGGCCGTTCCCTGTACCTCGATGAATGTGCCCGAGCCGGTCATCACGACATTCATGTCGGTCTCGGCGCGCACGTCCTCGACGTACGGAAGGTCGAGCAGCGGAACGCCATCGATGATGCCGACACTGATGGCTGCGACGGACTCGACCAGTGGTTCACCCACGAGTGCTCCCTTTGAACGCAGATGCTCCACAGCATCGGCGAGCGCAACATAGGCGCCGGTGATCGCGGCAGTACGGGTTCCGCCATCGGCCTGCAGCACATCGCAGTCGATCGTGATCGTGTTTTCACCAAGCGCCTTGTAGTCGATCGCGGCACGCAAGGAGCGACCGACGAGGCGGGAGATCTCGTGCGTACGCCCGCCGATGCGTCCCTTGACCGACTCTCGAGCCGATCGGTCATGCGTCGCCTGAGGCAGCATCGCGTACTCAGCGGTCACCCAGCCCAGGCCCGAGCCCTTGCGCCAGCGCGGAACACCTTCGCTGGCGCTCGCAGCGCACAGCACCTTGGTCTTGCCGAACTCGATGAGACACGAGCCCTGCGCATGGTCGAGCCAGTTGCGGGTGATGGTCACAGGGCGGAGTTCGTCGGCGCTGCGGCCGTCTTCGCGAGTCATGTCGCGAGCCTAACGACGTCAGAGCTGGTAGGTGGACCCGGCCGTCACGAGCTCGTACGGGCCGTCCCAGGTGCTCTTCACGTCTGACTCGACCTCAGAGGGGTCCGTCCACGCCGGGATGTGGGTGATCAGCAGTCGAGCGACACCGGCCCGGGTGGCATGGTCGCCTGCGTCGGCGCCCGTGAGGTGCAGATGTGGCGGGTTGACGCCCGACTCAACGAAGGACGCCTCGCACAGGAAGATGTCGGCACCGGCGGCGACATCGACCAGCGCCTCAGTGGGGCCTGTGTCACCCGAGTAGGCAACCGTGTGCGTGTCGGTGGCGATACGCAGTGCGAACGCGGTGACCGGATGGTCGACAAGGCGTGGCGTGACCTCGAACGGGCCGAGCTGCACCGCCTCGCCATCGACGGACTCGAGGAAGTCGAACTGTTCGGTCATGCCCACTGGCTCATCGATGCCATAGGCGAGGGCAAGCCTTGCTGCTGCACCTGCGGGTGCCAGCACGGGAATGCGCGGGAGAGCGCCGTGCGGGTGGTACTTGCTGACCACGTAGAAGCCAGAGAGGTCGAAGCAATGATCGGCGTGCAGGTGCGAGAGTGCGATGGCATCGACGTCGCGCAGGTCGACGTACCGCTGCAGGGCACCCAGAGCTCCGCTCCCGAGGTCGACGACCAGCCGGTAGGTGCGCCCATGGTGTGGCGCCTCGATCAGATAGCAGCTGGCGGGCGAGTCAGCGCTGGGGAACGACCCCGCACAGCCGACGACGGTGAGCTTCACGCGACCACACCTCGCAACGTAGGAAGCAGGGGTCGGGGCCCCCGCGAAAGCGCGAGCGAACGGCGGAGGCTCGCGAACCCTGGCTTCATTCGAGCGAGTGGTTTCGTGGGGTGGCTCATACCGTGACCCACGAAAATTGGTCAACCGTCTCAAGCTCCGGGCCCAGGAAGCGGTGCCCGAGCTCGCGAAACTCCTCAGGACGACCGGTGGTGAGGAAGTGGTGCTTGGGAGCACCCAGGGCCGGATCACGCTCGAGACCCTCACGTACGAGCAACGCGTAGACGTCCTTGGCCGTCTCCTCAGCGCTTGAGACGAGAGTGACGCCGTCGCCCATGACGTAGGACAGCACACCGGTCAGCAGCGGGTAGTGCGTGCAGCCGAGGACGAGAGTGTCGACACCAAGATCGATCAGCGGTTGGAGGTAGGACTGGGTCACCTCGAGCAGCTCAGGTCCGCTGGTGATGCCTGTCTCGACGAACTCGACGAGTCGAGGGCAATCCTGCGTGTGCAGCGTGATGCTGGGGTTGGCAGCAAACGCATCGTCGTACGCGCGCGATGTCGCGGTGGCAGTGGTGCAGATGACGCCGATCTGGCCGTTGCGGGTTGCACTGACGGCGCGGCGGGTGGCCGGCACGATGACCTCGACAACCGGCACGGCGTAGCGCTCGCGCGCGTCGCGCAGCACCGCCGCGCTGGCCGAGTTGCAGGCGATGACGAGTGCCTTCACGCCTTGATCGACGAGGTGATCGAGGCATTCGAGGGCAAATTCGCGAACCTCTGAGATCGGCCTTGGGCCGTATGGCTGGCGCGCGGTGTCACCCAGGTAGAGAACCGGCTCGTGCGGCAGCTGATCCAGCACGGCGCGAGCCACCGTCAGGCCACCGAAGCCTGAGTCGAAGATGCCGATGGGTGCGCTGCTCACAACGGAAAAGGGTACGTGCGCCGACTGACGCGACAAAGCGAACGGGCCCAAGATCACATCCCACGGGTATGTCAGAGCGGGAGCTTGGGCTGCGGCGGGGCGTGCGCGGGATCGACGCCGTCGAAGAGTGAGGAAACAGACTCCCCAGCGTGAATCCGAGCGATGGCCTCCGCGAACAAGCCAGCAACTGATCGTACCTGGAGCTCGGGCCAGTCGGCCGGCGGCGGAACGGTGTCAGTCGTGACGACCTCGGTGATGCTGGGGTGGTTGCGTAGTCGTTCGACAGCCTTGCCGGTGAACAGGCCGTGCGTACACGCGACCGACGCCTCGGCGCAGCCTTCTTCTTCGAGCTTGTTCATCAGCTCGATGATCGACCCACCGGTGGCGATCTCGTCGTCAAGCACGATCGCTGTCTTGCCAGCTACGTCGCCGACGATCGCGTCGATGACGACTTTGTCGTCGGCCTGACGCTGCTTGCTGCCAGCCGCTACCGGGACACCGAGCAGGCGCGCGAACAGCGACGCCGTCTTGGCGTTGCCCAGGTCGGGCGAGACCACGACGACATTGCTGAGATCGCGGCCGCGATAGTGATCGGCGAGCTCGCCGATCGCGGTGAGGTGGTCGACGGGCACGCTGAAGAATCCGTGCACCTGCGGAGCATGCAGCGTCATCGTGACGACACGGTCGGCGCCAGCAGTGGTCAGCATGTCGGCGACAAGCCGTCCGCCGATCGAGATGCGCGAGGCGTCCTTCTTGTCCGATCGCGCGTACGCGTAGTGCGGGATGACGGCAGTGACCGAGGCTGCGGATGCGCCGCGGGCGGCGTCGATCATGAGAAGCAGCTCCATCAGGTGGTCCTGCGTGGGGGGCACCAGCGGCTGGATGATGTAGACGTCTTTGCGGCGGCAGTTGGCCAAGAGCTGAACCTGCAGGCAGTCGTTGCTGAACCTGACCGTCTCGGACGCTGAGAGCGGCTGGCCGAGTTCTGAGCAGATCTTCTCAGCCAACGGGCGATGCGCGCTTCCTGAGAAGACGACGATCTCGCTCACAGCACTGAGGCTAGCCGACGATGACCTACCAATCGACCATGGCTTGCAGTTTCCCAACAGGTCCCTGAAAACTTGCACTCCACCCCTGTTGCAACGAGGGATGAGTGACAGTTTTCAGGGACCTGCTGGGAATCTTGTGACAGGTGTTGCGGGCTAGGCCCAGAGCTGCCCGTCGAGCTTGTCCTCAGCCTCGTCGAGGGTGCCTTCGTACGCGCCCGTCGACAGGTATTTCCACCCGCCATCAGCGACGACGAAAGCGATGTCAGCCGACTCTCCGGCGGCCACGCACTTGGCGGCCTGGGCAAGGGCGGCGTGCAAGATTGCTCCGGTGGAGATGCCTGCGAAGATGCCTTCGGCGGCGATCAGCTCTCGCACCCTGCGCACGGCATCGCGCGGTCCGACGGAGATGCGAGAGTCGATCAGCGACTCGTCGTACAACTCGGGAACGAACCCTTCGTCGATGTTGCGCAGCCCGTAAACCAGCTCGCCGTAGCGTGGCTCAGCGGCCACGATCCGCACCTCGGGTTTGCGCTCGCGGAAGAACCGCCCGACGCCCATCAACGTTCCCGTCGTGCCGAGACCGCCGACAAAGTGAGTGACCTCTGGCAGGTCCGCGAGGATCTCCCGGGCGGTTCCGAGGTAGTGCGCGTCGGCGTTGGCCGGGTTGCCGTACTGGTAGAGCATCACCCAGTCGGGGTGCTCGGCAGAGATCTTCTTCGCCACGCGCACGGCCTCGTTGGATCCACCGGCAGCAGGAGATGCGATGATCTCGGCACCCCACATGGTGAGGAGCTGGGTGCGTTCGATCGAGGTGTTCTCCGGCATAACGCACACGAGCTTGTAGCCGCGCTGGCTCGCCACCATCGCGAGTGAGATGCCGGTGTTGCCACTCGTGGGCTCAAGGATCGTTGCGCGAGGCGTGAGCAGACCATCGGCCTCGGCCTTGAGAATCATCGCCAGAGCTGCACGATCCTTGATCGATCCTGTCGGGTTCTGATCCTCGAGCTTCGCCCACAGCCGTACGTCGTTGTTCGGCGAGAGCTTGGGGAGGCCAACGAGCGGAGTGCCGCCGACGGAGTCGATCAGCGAGTCGAAACGCATGGGACGCCAATCAGGCCGCGGCGCCGCCGGCAACCGCGGGCAGGATGACCACAGTGTTGCCGTCGGTGACGGGGGTACCGAGTCCACCAGTGAACCGGATGTCTTCGTCGTTGACATAGATGTTGACGAATCGCCGCACCTCGTCATTCTCGACCAGCCGCTCCTTGATCCCGGCGTGATTGGTCTCAAGCTGGTCAATCAGCTCCGCGACCGTGCTGCCGGCGCCGTCAACGGCACGTTCGCCGCCGGTGTAGGGACGCAGGATCGTCGGAATGCGGACCTCGATGGCCATCAGTGTTCTGCCTTCTGCTCGTTGGGTGCAACTTCATAACCGTCCACGACGCTGACTTCTTCCTCAGCGACCTCACCGTCCACGATCCGGTAGGACCTGAAGTCGACCGTGCCGCTCTCGTGCGCGCCATCGCGCGTCGACACGAGCACATAATGAGCACCCGGCTCGCCAGCAAGGCTGATGTCGGTACGCGACGGATAGGCCTCGGTCGCGGTGTGCGAGTGATAGACGATGACCGGCTCTTCGTCGTTGTCGTCCATCTCCCGATAGAGCTTGAGCAGGTCGCCGGAGTCGAACTCGTAGAACGTTGGCGACATCGCAGCATTGAGCATGGGGATGAAGCGAGTCGGCAAGTCCGACCCGATCGCACCTGCGACGACACCACACGCCTCGTCGGGGTGGTCGCGTCGCGCATGCGCGATGATCGCGTCACGCGTGGCTCGGTCGATCGTCAGCACCCACCGAGTTTATCGGCCCTGACACCGGCATCGCGGCGCCAACCGCCTGCTGAGACACCGGAGGGACGACGGCATCGACATGCCGGTGACCCGTGCCGGCGCAACGTCGATTCTTTCGTAGCTCGCCTCAGTCCAGAGCGGAGATCAAGGTCTCCTGAACGTGGCCGAGCCAGTCGTAGATCTCCGACATCGCAACGATGGCTTCGTCGGCGGACTCGCCCACCAGCATTGCGTCTTCCTCATTCTCGATGCCCAGGCGCACAGCGAGAGACAGCCGGATGTCAGTGAGCGACTTCAGCCACGACTGCACGGCGTCGGTGTCGAGCTCGACCTCGATATCGGCGCCCTCATCATCGGTGGTCTCGAACGACAGCCCGCCATCGATCAACGATCCGATGACAACCTCGGCGTGATGCACCTTGGTCGATGTCAGCGACCGCTCGGTCAGCCGTCGAAACTCCCCTGAGTCCTCCTCGCTGCCGCGATAGGCATCGGGTAGCAGGCGCGCGAGCACTGGATCCTCTGGAGGTACAGCCGATCCGCCCATGCCGAGCTGCACGGCCAACGGATCAGCGTCGGATTCCGCGGCACCGTTGCGATCACGCAACAGTTCGACCACCTGACCCGCGAGGTTGGCCAGCAGGTGCGCCTCAGCGGAGGTGAAGGAAGCGGAGATTCTCCCACGACGTCGACGCTTGAACGGCTTCATTCAGGCGTCCTGCCGTTCGAGGGATGCCCAGAGGCCGTACTCATGCATGGCCTGCACGTGCCGCTCCATCTGCTCACGGCTGCCGCTCGACACGACGGCCTTGCCGTCATGGTGCACCGCGAGCATCAGCTCATGGGCCTTCTCGTCGGTGTAACCGAAGTAGTTGCGGAACACATACGCCACGTATGACATCAGGTTCACCGGGTCGTTCCAGACGATCGTCACCCAGGGATCTTCGAGCTCGACGATGTCGTCGACATCGGACTCGGCAATCTCGATCGGGGCTGGCGTGGTCACCTCCCCATTGTGGCGCAGCCCCGTCGCGCGGCGAAATAGGCCGATGCACGCAGGCATAGTCTGGCCCCATGACAGCGCCCTCGACGGTCAGCACGGCGCTGCTGACCGACCACTACGAGCTCACGATGCTGCAGGCAACTCTTCACGACGGGACGGCGCAACGCCAGTGCGTGTTCGAGCTGTTCGCCCGAAGGCTGTCAGGTGGCCGCCGATACGGCGTCATCGCCGGGGTCGGCCGTCTCCTCGAGGCATTGGAGAACTTCTGTTTTGATGAGTCCGCCCTCGGCTGGCTCCGCGAAGCCGACGTGATCGACGATGCCACGATCAGCTGGCTCGCGTCGTATGAGTTCAGCGGCTCGATCTGGGGCTATCCCGAGGGCGAGATCTACTTTCCCTACTCACCTGTCCTGATCGTCGAGGGAACGTTTGCCGAGTGCGTGATCCTCGAGACGGTGTTCTTGTCGATCCTCAACCACGACTCGGCAATCGCATCGGCTGCTGCACGAATGGTCAGCGCGGCTGTTGGTCGTCCCTGTATCGAGATGGGCTCGCGACGTACGCACGAGCAGTCAGCGGTGGCGGCCGCGCGTGCTGCCTACATCTCCGGGTTCGCCGCAACCTCCAACCTCGAGGCAGGTCGAAGCCACGGCGTTCCGACGACCGGCACCAGCGCGCACTCATTCACGCTGCTGCACGACACCGAGAAGGATGCCTTCGAGGCACAGGTGCGTGCGCTCGGACCAGGAACGACGCTTCTGGTGGACACCTACGACATCCCCGACGGCGTCAGGCTCGCCGTTGAGGTCACCGGCGCCGAGCTCGGCGGGGTGCGACTCGATTCAGGCGACTTGGTGTCGCTCGCCAAGACCGTGCGCAAGCAGCTCGACGACCTCGGTGCCACCTCGACGAGGATCACCGTGACGAGCGACCTCGACGAACACGCGATCGCCGCGCTCGCATCGGCGCCGGTCGACGGGTATGGGGTCGGAACCGCGCTCGTGACGGGTTCGGGCGTGCCGACGAGCAGCTTCGTCTACAAGCTCGTTGCCCGTGCAGGCGATGATGGCGAGATGGTCTCTGTGGCCAAGGCAAGCAAGGACAAGATCTCGGTCGGCGGACGCAAATATGCGTTGCGCCGCCACACCGAGGCAGGTGTCGCCATGAGTGAGGTCATCGGCATTGGCGGCGAGCCGAAGGGGCCGGGCCGCCCACTCCTGGTCGAACTGGTTCGAGACGGCAGACGGGTGCACGACGAGCCTCTTGAAGCCGCCCGCACGCGACTCCAGAGCGCGCTCGAGGAGCTGCCTGCGGCCGCGAAGCAGCTCTCCCGCGGCGAACCGGTGATCGAGACGATCTTTGAGGATGTGACGGCCTGACGCGCGCACTGATCGTCGTCGATGTGCAGAATGACTTCTGTGAAGGGGGCTCGCTCGCGGTCGAGGGCGGTGCTCAGGTCGCCTCCGACGTGGCCGAGCTGATCGAGTCGGGTGCGTACGAGATCGTCGTCGCGACCCGCGACCACCACATCGATCCCGGATCGCACTTTTCCAAGACACCAGATTTCATCGACTCGTGGCCACCGCACTGCGTGGTCGGCACCGCCGGCGAGGAGTTCCACTCACCGCTGGAGCCGTCGATGTTCACCGAGATCTTCTTCAAGGGCGAGTACGCCGCCGCCTACTCTGGCTTCGAAGGTGCCTCAACCGGCGGGACGAGGCTCGGCGACTGGTTGCGTGATGCCGGCATCGAGTCGGTGGACGTGTGCGGGATCGCGACCGACTACTGCGTGCGCGCAACAGCGCTCGACGCCGCGGCCGAAGGATTCGGAGTGACAGTGCTCGGCGACCTCACTGCCGCAGTGTCAGCGGACAACCTGCCGCACGTGCAGTCGGAATTCGCTGCGGCCGGCATCGCCACCGGTTAGAGCAGCTCCTTCGCCAACAGCTCGAGTGTGCGAACGCGACCCGGAGCCGTACGTGGATCAGCGCCTCGACGTGCCGACGCGACAGGATTGACCATGACCTCGTCGACACCAAATCCCTCAGCAAGCTCGCGGATTTGGGCAGCCGCTTCGGCTGGAGTGCCGACAACTGCCCGCGAGAGGCCAGCTTCGACCAATTCCTGCTGCTGTGGGTGCAAGGTCTGCCGCTGCGCGTCCTCGACGAGGTCAAGAGCGCTGAGTGGCTGGCCGGTGCGCAGCCGCGCCATCAGCTGCAGGTTGGGCAACATCAGCGCGGCAGCCTCCTCGGCGCTGTCCGAGACGGTCGCGTTGACCGTCAGGAATGTCACCGGTTCAGGCGTGAGCTCGCTGGGCTGGAACTCGTTGCGATAGACCTCGAGCGCTTCGGCCGTGCCGTGACCCGAGAAGTGGTGAGCGAACACGTACGGCAAACCCTTTGCCGCGGCCAGATGTGCTGAGTGCATCGAGGAGCCGAGCAGCCACATGCGCGGTTCGCTGCTCGCCGATGGCGTCGCTTTCAGAACGTAGTTCTGGCGCGGGACCGCAACCCGGACGCCGTCGGTGCCCATGAGCGCCATGACGTCGTCGAGGTACTGCGGGAAATTCTCGATGTCAGAGTCGTCGCGGCCCGCCGCTCCGCGCAGCGCCATCGACGTCACCGGATCGGAGCCCGGCGCCCTCCCGATCCCGAGATCAATCCTGTTGGGATGGGCCGCTTCCAGCAGCGCAAACTGCTCAGCCACAGCCAACGGAGCGTGATTGGGCAGCATCACGCCACCCGAGCCGAGCCGAATCGAGTCAGTCATCGCGGCAAGGTGCGCGATCAGCACGGGCGGGGACGTCGCCGCCACCGCTGGCATGTTGTGGTGCTCGGCGACCCAGAACCTGGTGAAACCGAGTCGATCTGCGGCTTGGGCCATCGCTACCGTCGCGGCAAGCGCGTCGCCGGTCGTCTGGTCAGTTCGAACGGGCACGAGATCCAGCACAGAAAGTCTCACCCATGAGTCAACAAGTCGAGTCGGTCAAACCTTCCGCACCACTGACGCCGTCGGTCACCGCTGGGAAGTGACGCCCCAGTAGCCCTAGCGGTCCGGCGCTCCTTTCCGCGACAATCTCCCGAGATCATCCAACAACCCATCGGAGACAGCCCATGAACACAGTCAACAAGTCCACCGCCAATTGGCGCCTGCTCGGAGGAGGCGGTCTTGCGCTCGGCGGCTTCCTGTACGCCCTCGCCAACCTGTTGAACAAGAACGGTGACAAGGACGTCTTCTGGATGACCGTGATCGGTATCGCCATCGCCGGTGTCGCGTTCTTCTTCGTCGGATACGGCGAGACCGGAAGCAATGGCGCGGTCGGCGCAAGCTCAACCGGCAAGCTCGCGTTGTACATTACGGCTGGGTTGTTCCTGCTTCGCGCGCTCCTGCTGATACTCCAAGATGGCGGGTCCGACATTGACTCGTCGATCTTCGACGTCATCCAGCTTGCAACCATCGTCGCGCTGGCATGGTCGGCGTACGAGATCTCGAAGAAGGGTGTGGCCAAGGGAAATGCAGCCATCGCGTTGTTCGTCGTGGCAGCCTGGGCCGCCCTCATCCAGATCCTGGACTGGTCCGACAACCTCGATTGGTGGCAGTTCTTCGTCCTGGGGCTCACCCTCCTCGGCACCGGAATCCTGTACGTGCTCAACGACTAGGGAGCTCAAACAAGAAGGGCCGCCCGTCTGAACTGGTCCCCGGAAGTTGGACTGACTTAGTCAGAGCCTAAGCGGCGAGGGTC
>CAZWZC010000054.1:0-17367 GCA_964638755.1 uncultured Aeromicrobium sp.
AACCGAGAGCCGCAACCCATTTGAGAGCGGCAAAGAACCCGTGACGGTTCAGTCCTTGGTGACCTTCAATGTAACTCCGCCAATGCCTGCGATCAGACCAGCAGCGAGCGGAATCATGTTGACCGGATTGCCGAAGTCGACGTGATTGTCGCCCCAAATCTTGGCGCCGATCAGACCGATCATGCCGTAGAGAACAACCGTGATCCCGCCAAGCACCCCGCCAGGGATCGCGGCGATGATGACGCCGAACTTGGGGCACAATCCGAGCGCGATGGCGAAGGCGGCGGCGACGTAGTAAGCCGCCGTGGAGTAGATGCGAGTGGCAGACATGACACCGATGTTCTCGGCGTACGTCGTCGTCGGCGAGGCACCGAACAAGCTGGCGAACGCCGTGGCAACACCATCGGCACCGAGCGCACGGCCCACGTACGGGTCAAGGTCCTCGCCAGTCATGTCGGCGACGGCTCGCACGTGGCCGGTGTTCTCGGCAATCAGAGCGATGACACCCGGAATGACGAGCAACACGAACGTCAGCGAGATGCTTGGGCCGTGGATTGCCGAGACACCATTTGCGAGCTTGCCGCTGGGCAGGCCGAACCATGAGGAGTCGCCGAGCCCGGAGAGGTTGATGCGGTCGTGCGCGATGGCCTTGCCTCCGCTGGTGGGTGTCACCGAGGTGATCTGCCCGAAGACCATGTCGTTGAACCACGAGAGCAGGTAGCCGAACACCAAGGCTTAGCGCTACCGCGATGCGGGTCGCTCGTCGGAAACGTGAGGAGTCGAGGTAGGTCCTGGTGAATCTCAGGCGCGGTGTGCGTGAGTGCGGCGGAGCACCAGCTTTCGAATCTCGCCGAACCACAGGACGAGCGAGGCCAGACCCAAGCAGACCGCCCAGTGGGTGAGGTCCAACGCCGCTGTGCCGAATGCGACTTGCAGGAACGGGATCTCGACCACGGCGACCTGCAAGGCGGCACTGAGCAGCATCGAGCCCCACAGCCAGCCGTTCGTGAAGAGTCCGTGGAAGGCGCTGGTCATCTCCGAACGGGCATTGAAGGCGTTGAAGAGCTGGGCGAGGACAAGTGTGGTGAAACCGGCGGTCCGGGCGACGGTGAGCGTGTCGTTACCCTCAACTAGACCTCCGGGCAGGAATAGATCAATCGTGAACAGTGTGACCATCGCCATCACGATCCCCACCGAGAGGATGCCCGCCCACATACGCCCGTCGATCGCAGGCGCGGTCAAGCGCCGGGGTGGGCGAGCCATCACATCGTCGATCTCGGGATCCACGCCCATCGCCAGGGCCGGGGTGGAGTCGGTGACAAGATTGACCCACAGGATCTGGGTCGCCAGAAGTGGCAGCACCAGTGCCTCCCCGCTGTCAACGCCGAGACCGATCACGCCAGCCGCGATGACGCCGAGGAAGACGGTGAGAACCTCGCCCATGTTGGAAGAGAGCAGGTAGCGCAAGAACTTCTTGATGTTGTCGAAGATGACGCGACCCTGGCGAACGGCGACGACGATCGTCGTGAAGTTGTCGTCGGCCAGAATCATCCCGGCCGCCTCCTTGGTGACCTCCGTGCCGTTGATCCCCATGGCGACCCCGATATCGGCCGATTTGAGGGCCGGTGCGTCATTGACCCCGTCGCCCGTCATCGCCACGATCTGACCGGTGGCCTGTAGAGCGTCCACGAGTTGGAGCTTGTGCTGCGGCGACACCCTGGCATAGACCGAGACGTCGACGACGAGGTCCCGCAGCGACGCCTCGTCACAAGTGTCCAGCTCGGGTCCGGTGACGACCCGATCTGCCGACTTGATGATGCCTAGATCGGCCGCGATGCGGCTCGCCGTGGCTGGATGATCCCCGGTTATCATGACGACCCGGATCCCGGCTCGCCTGGCCTCCGCGATCGCCGACGACACCTCGACCCGTGGTGGGTCGATGATGCCGACCGCGCCGACGTACACCAGGTTTTGCTCGGAGGACTCGTCGAGTGGCCCTGGCCCGTCGGTTGGGCTGTCGACGGGGCGGTAGGCGAGCCCGAGGGTACGTAGTGCCTGCGCCGACAACGCTTCTACCTCGGCGAGAAGATCCCCACGGGCGGTGTCGGTGAGCGCGATGATGGTGTCGCCGACCTGGAGCCGGGTGCACCGGGGGAGCAGGACGTCCGGTGCGCCCTTGGAGAGGAGCAGATGAGTGCCCTCCAGGGTCTCCTGGTGCACGGTGGTCATCATCTTGCGTTCGGAGGTGAACGGAATCTCCGCTCGTCTCTCGAACAGGGCAGTCCGATCAGTTGTCCCGGCCAGCTTGCGGGCTGCGACGAGGAACGCAGCTTCGGTGGGATCGCCTTGGATCTCCCATGTACCATCGAGCTCGGTGAGTTGGGCATCGTTGGTCAACGCACCGATACCGAGCAGGAGTTGGGCCTCACGATGCTGCGCGCCAGATAGTTCGGAGCCCTCGGCCAAGACGGTGCCGTCGGGCTGGTAACCGACACCTGTCACGTCGGCGCGGCCCGAGGCCGTTACGACGCGAACGATGGTCATCTCGTTGCGAGTCAGAGTGCCGGTCTTGTCGGTGCAGATCACCGACGCCGACCCGAGCGCCTCCACTGAGCTGAGTCGCTTGACAACCGCATTGCGCTTGGCCAGCCGTTGCACGCCGATCGCGAGCACGACTGAAAGGACTGTCGGTAACCCCTCGGGGACCGCTGCCACCGCGAGTGACACGCCCAGCAAAAGGACCGCGACCAGGTCGGCTGGCTTGGTGACATGATCCACCAGCACGATCGTCACCATGACCACAATGGCGATCGCGACGACAACCAAGCCCAGCATCTTGCTGATCTTGGCGATCTCGACCTCGAGTGGGGTCGGTTCGGCCTCTGTCGCCGCGAGCATCTCGGCGATGGCGCCCACCTCGGTGGACATCGCCACTCTTGTGACCACCGCTCTACCCACACCTTGCACGACGCCGGTGCCCTTGAAGACCATGTTCGTCCGTTCGCCGATCGGAGCCGCTGCGGCCAGCGTTTCCGGATTCTTGCTGACGGCCTGACTCTCGCCGGTCAGCGACGCCTCCTGGATGCGCAGGGCGGTCGCGTCGAACAACCGGGCGTCGGCACCCACGGCGTCTCCCTCGGCCAACACAAGGACATCGCCTACGACCAGAGCTACCGAGGGCACCGTGCACAGCCGACCGCCGCGCAGTACGGTCGACGACGCCGCAGTCATCACGCCGAGCGCCGCCACCGCGTCCTCGGCTCGGGACTCCTGGGTGTAGCCGAGTATCGCGTTGACCACGACGATCGCGGCGATGACGACGGAGTCGACTGGCAGGCTCCCGGCACCGTCGATCGCCCAGGCGAGCAAGGAGATCACGACGGCGACCAGCAGGAGGTAGATCAACGGGTCCTGGAACTGCGCCAGCATCTTGCGCCAGGCCGGCATCGGAGGACCCGTGCGCAGCTCGTTCGGCCCATCCTTCGCAAGACGGCTGGCAGCGTCAGCTCCCGACAGACCTGTAGTGGGGTTGACAGTCAGGCGGGTGGCGACGGTGGACGCGTCGAGGACAGAAGCGTCGCGGAGGTCGCTCGGGTTCACGGCGCGCTGGTCCCGGGTGTGCGTTGGGCGTGTGAACGCAGCGCCGCGGGTCCGTCGTAACCTCCGTCCGGGGTGACGATCGTGCCGGCTTCACCTCGAAGGATCGCAGCAGCGTCTTCCAGCCTGCCGATGGCGGCCATCGCTCCGGTGACCTCAACGAAGCGGCATACCGCCTCGACCTTGGGGCCCATCGATCCAGCTGGGAACTCCTCGCGCCGAAGGGCCACCGCCGACGCTCGCAGGATCGGCTCGGCCTGGTCGGTACCGAAGTTGCGGCTCACGTGCGCGACGTCAGTCAGCACCAGCAGGGCATCTGCGTCCAGTGCTTCGGCGAGCACCGAGGTGGTGAGGTCCTTGTCGACCACAGCCTCGACTCCCTCGAGCAGACCCTGCACATTTCGGACGACCGGCACGCCGCCGCCACCCGCGCAGATGACGATTGCTCCGCTCTCCAGCAGCAGCCGGATCAACCTCGTTTCGACGACGCGTTTGGGGGTAGGGGAGCCCACCACGCGGCGCCAGAACTCTCCGTCCGGCTTGACCGTCCACCCCCGATCTGCAGCCAGCCGACACGCATCCTGCTCGCCGTAGACCTGCCCGACGAACTTTGTCGGATCTCGGAAAGCCGGATCGCCAGCCTCCACCAGTGTCTGATTGATGATGGCGGCGACTTGTCGGCGCGGAAGGGCGTTCTGCATCGACTGGAGCAACCAGTAGCCGATCATGCCCTGGGTCTGCGCCCCGAGGACATCGAAGGGGTACGGGGTGGTCAGGTTCGGGTCGGAGGCACTCTGCAGTGCGAGCACACCCACCTGCGGGCCGTTGCCGTGGGTGATCACGAGCTCATGCTCGTCGGCCAACGGCGCAAGTGAGGCCACAGCTGTCGCCACGTTGCGCTCCTGGACCTCAGCGTCAGGCTTCTGACCGCGCCTCAGCAGGGCGTTGCCACCGAGCGCGACGACGATGCGCACGTCAGCTACCCAGGGTGGCCACGAGGATGGCCTTAATCGTGTGCATCCTGTTCTCGGCCTGGTCAAAGACGATTGAGTGCTTTGACTCGAACACCTCGTCGGTGACCTCAAGGGCCTCCATCCCGGTGGCTTGGTACAGGTCCTCGCCAACCTTGGTGTGCCGGTCATGGAAGCCCGGAAGGCAGTGCATGAACTTCACTCGAGGGTTCTCGGTGAGCGCGAGGAGGTCCATGTTGACCTGATACGGCTTGAGCAAGTTGATCCGCTCCGCCCAGACCTCCTTGGGTTCGCCCATCGACACCCAGACGTCGGTGTAGACGTAGTCAACCCCGCGCACGCCTTCGGCGACGTCCTCGGTGTGGGTCAGACGTGCTCCGGTGTCATCGGCGATGGCCTGGGCCTGCTGGACCACCTCGTCGTGGTTCCACAGTTCTTTGGGTGCCACGATTCGCACGTCCATGCCCATCAGCGCCCCGGCGACGAGCAGCGAGTTGCCGACGTTGTTGCGGGCGTCGCCGACATAGGCGAACGCGACGTCGGAGTCGTTCTTGCGGGAGTGTTCCCGCATCGTGAGCATGTCGCACAGGGTCTGGGTTGGGTGCCAGTCGTCGGTCAGCCCGTTCCAGACCGGCACACCGGAGAACGCCGCCAGAGTCTCGACGTTGTGCTGGGCCGAGCCCCTGTACTGGATGCCGTCATACATCCGGCCAAGAACGCGCGCGGTGTCCTCCATCGACTCCTTGTGGCCGATCTGCGACCCGCTCGGATCGAGGTAGGTGACACACGCTCCCTGGTCGAAGGCGGCCACCTCGAAGGCGCACCGCGTACGGGTGGATGACTTCTCGAAGATCAGCGCGATGTTCTTACGGGTGAGTTGTGGCAGCTCGGTGCCGGCGTACTTGGCGAGCTTGAGCTCGGCGGCGAGGTCGAGCAGGAAGCGCCACTCCTTCTGGGTGAAGTCCACTTCCTTGATGAAGCTGCGGTTGCGCAGGTTGAAGGCCATCTCAGATACCGTCACGCTCGATGGGACACGTCATGCAACGCGGCCCACCGCGTCCTCGACCGAGCTCGCTGCCCTGAATCGTCACCACCTCGATGCCGTTCTTGCGCAGATACGTGTTGGTCGTGACATTGCGTTCATAGGCAACCACCACTCCGGGCCGCACTGCCAGCACGTTGCAACCGTCGTCCCATTGCTCACGCTCGGCGGACTTCACGTCTTGGGTCGCGGTCAGGACATTGACCTTGTCCAACCCGATCGAGTTGGCGATCACGGTGTACATGTCCTCGGGGGCGTGTTCGGTGACCTTCAGCTCCTTTGCCACGTCGCTGGGCTCGATCGTGTAGGAGGGCAGATTGCCCAGACCGGCGTAAGCGGTGAAGGTGTCCTCGTTAAGCATCGTCATCACGGTGTCGAGGTGCATGAAAGCTCGTTTGACCGGCAGTGAGAGCGCCACGATCTTGGTGGCCTTGCCTCCGGCGAACAACTGCTGTGCCAATCGCTCCACTCCCTGGGAGGTTGTGCGCTCGCTCATGCCGATCAGTACGGCACCACGCCCGAGCACGAGCATGTCGCCGCCCTCGGCGGTGGCCCGGCCGTTGACTTGTCCTTCTGACCAGATGTGGAAATCTTCGTCGGCAAACTGCGGGTGCCAGCGGTAGATCGCTTCGTAGTGAATGGTCTCGCGGGCCCGCGCCTTCATCCGCATCGCATTGATCGCGACACCGTCGTAGATCCACGCCGAGGTGTCTCGGGTGAACAGATGGTTAGGCAACGGCGGCAAGAACATGTCGTCCAGATCCAGGGCCGAGAGGACCACCGACGGGGGTTGCTCGACGTGTTCCAGCAGTTCGCGCTTGGACATGCCGCCGATCAACGTGGTGACCAAGGCCTCATCATCCATCGCCGAGAACGTGTTGTAGAGCGCGTCGGTGGCCATCGGGCCGTAGACCCGCTCGTCGAAGGAGGCATCCAAGATGTATTTTCGTGCCTCGGGGATCGCGACGGTCTCGCGGAGCAGGGAATCAAACATGTGAACGCGCACGTCGAGGTCGCGCAGGGCCTCCGCGAAGGCGTCATGCTCCTGCTTGGCTCGCTTCACCCACAGCACGTCGTCGAAAAGGTATGAGTCCTTGTTGGTCGGTGTCAGCCGCTTCAGCTCGAGATCGGGTCGGTGCACAATCGCCTGACGAAGTGTGCCTACCTCTGAGTCCACGTGCAACGTCATGTCTTCTCCCACAGTCATTGACTACACAAATATGTCGATTCCACGCTGTCGTGGAACGGTTCAATCGAGGAGGGCCCAAAGGCCCACGGCTTCGGGGACCTTAGGCAGCATTGCTTTCGCTTCTCGGCTGCTTTGCTGGTGTCGCTTGGATCTGACACCGTGGAGGGCAAGAAAATGACAACTGACAGCAAGAATGTGCCGCCAGCAGGAAAGGGCGGCAAAGAGCGCACGTTCAAATTCCCCAGCGCGTTCACCGTGCTGTTCGCCGTGACCGTCGGGGTCTGGCTCCTGGCCTTCGTCGTACCAACCGGTGCCTACAAGATCAGCGAGAAGACCGGCGGCCCCATCCCGGGCACCTACCACGGTGTCGACGCCGGACTGTCCTTCGGCGACCGGCTGATGCAGCTGTTCCTGTCGCCAGTCAACGGGTTGTACGGAATCAAGTCGGCCACGACGAACTTCATTGGCCCCTACGAGAGTGGAGAGCTCTTCGGGGCGGCCGGGGTCTTCCTGTTCGTGCTCGCGATCGGCGTCTTCATCACGATGTCAATGCGTACCGGTGCCATCGACAACGGCATAGCCCGGGTGGCGCAGCGCTATGGCAACAGAGGCGCCGTGGTGATCGCCCTGCTGATGGTGCTGTTCTCCCTCGGCGGCACCACGGAGGGTATGGCCGAAGAGACACTGGGCTTCTATGCATTGGTCGTGCCATTGATGCTGAGCCTCGGCTACGACCGGATGGTGGCGGCCGCCACCATCCTGGTCGGCGCCGGCCTCGGGGTGCTTGCCTCAACGGTCAATCCGTTCGCCACCGGTGTCGCGTCTGACGCCGCCGGGATCTCGATCGGTGACGGCATCGTCTTCCGCTTCGTGATGTATCTCCTCCTGGTCCCCGTCGGCGTGCTGTATGTGCTGCGCTACGCCCGCAAGGTCAAGACGCAGCCCGCCGCCTCGCTGACAGCGGCTCAGCCCGGTGATGCCGACCTCGCCGTACAAGCCGTCGAGGAGACCACGATCACGGGTCGTCAGAAGGCGGTACTCGCAGTGGTCGCGTTCACGTTCGCGTTCATGATCTTCGCGATCGTCCCGTGGGCACAGGTGATCAACGGGCCCAATGCCAACAGTTATGGCTGGCAACTCGACTGGTACTTCCCGGAGCTGGCCGCTTTGTTCATCGTGATGTCGATCGTGGTGGGCATGATTGGTGGGCTGGGGGAGAAGGGGCTGACCGACACCCTCGTGCGCGGTGCTGGCGACTTCGTTGGTGTCGGTTTGATCATCGTGCTCGCCCGCGGCGTCACCGTCATCATGAACAACTCCCAGATCACCGACACCGTCCTGCACTCGATGGAAAACGCGGTGAACAGCACCTCATCGGGGGTATTCGGTGGTCTGATGTTCCTGATCAACGTGCCTCTGGCGTTTCTGGTCCCGTCAACCTCGGGCCATGCTGCGCTCGCCATGCCGATCTTGGCGCCGCTCGCCGACTTCGCCAACGTGCCCCGCTCGATCGTGGTCACGGCCTTCCAGTCGGCATCGGGCGTCGTCAACTTGATCACTCCCACGTCTGCAGTGGTGATGGGTGGTCTGGCCTTGGCCAAGGTGCGCTACGACCAGTACCTCCGGTTCATCGCACCATTGCTGGTGTTCCTCCTAGTGGCGTGCACGCTGCTGATCGCCGGGGCGGCCGTGGTGTCCTAGCCGGAGGCTAGGTGGCAATCAGCGCGGCAGCGTCAGCTCAAGGTCGATCGAGTGGGCCAGGTTTCCAGCTTGGCCCGCATCCGCCTGCGATCGCGCCTGGGCCGACAAGTGGGGCGGCGAAGCTCCGACCTTTTGACTTCAGCGTCGCCGTAGTCGATCCAGCGCCCTGCGGTCACGTTTGGTCGGACGCCCGGCACCCCGGTCACGACGTGGCATGAAGGCGCTCTCCTCCTTGGGTGGCGGCGGGGGAGTGTGGTCGACAAAGCAGGTTACGGCGATGGCCGCGCCGACCCGTTTGACGATGATCCGGCTCACCACGACGATGCGAAGGCCGCCGTCGGTCAACGCCTCCACACGGTCACCGACGTGCACGGTCTGCGCCGGTTTGACCTTGACGTCGTTGATGCTCACGTGCCCGGCCCGGCACGCCGCCGACGCCAACGAGCGGGTCCGATAGAGACGGACCGACGACGTCCATACGTCCGCGCGTGCCGTGGCTTGCATGTGCCGACTCTATGCTTCATGTGTGGCCACCGACGACATCCCCACGATTCAGATCAGGGGAGACATGATCCGGTTGGGTCAGTTCCTCAAGTTTGCCAACATTGCCGAGTCTGGCGCCGCCGCCGGCGCTCTGATCCAGGGCGGTGACGTCACAGTCGACGGCGAGATCGAGACACGTCGCGGCCGACAACTTGCGCGCGGCATGCTGGTCGAAGTGCAGTTGCCAAGTCAAACGCTCGCCGCGCGGGTGGGCTGATCTTGTCGCTCAAGTCGTATCGCACCTATCCTGAGTCCCCAGGATGAGGGCCACACGTGAGGGACAGCCATGAGCGATGATGACCAGACCCAGCAGTTTTCGCTCGAACCGGAACCAGAGCCTGATCCCCAGCCGGTGCAAGATGAGCCCGACAATCGACCGAAGCGGATCGTTTTCATTCTCGCTGGCATCGTTGCTGCGCTGGTGCTGCTGATTGCCTACCTCCTGGCTTCGCGGGGGGACGACACAAACACCGTCTCGGACGACACCCCACTCCCGACCACGCCGACAACCACGGCCGAGAGCACGACACCGCCAACAACTGAGCCGACGACGACCGTTGCGCCGCCGGCTACGACGGGACCGACGATCATTACCTTCGCCGCGTCCACCTCAGTGCGCTGCAACACGCAGGCGCCCAACCCGTCTCCGCAGTACGTGACCTTCAGGTGGTCGACGAAGTCAGCCGACCAGGTCTACTTCGGCGTCAGTACCGACGATGCGTCGACAGGAGCGCTGTTCGACAATCTACCTTCGTCGGGCAATCAGTCTGACTTCCCGGCCGGGTACTCGCCGTTTGCCTACAACTGCCCCAGCCCCAAGCAGACGTACACGCTGACAGCGGTCGACGACAGCGGCAAGAAGGTCAGCAAGAAAGTCGCTGTGGTCAATCTGGGCGACACCCAGTGACCGGGTGACCGCCGAAAGCCACATCGAGCTCATCGCGGATCGCGACCGTTCGCACGCCTTCACACTACGCATTGATGGGACCGATCAGTCGTACGTCGACCTCGACGATCCGCTGAGGCTTGAGTTCGACTATGTGCAGCGGATCGTTGACGTGATCGATGCACACGGTGAGAACGGCGCCCCCCTTCGGTTGGTGCACATCGGCGGCGCGGGGATGTCCGTGCCGCGCTACGTCTGCGTCACCCGCCCGACGTCGGCGCAGATCGTCCTTGAACCCGCTGAACGTGTCACAGCCTTGGTGCGGGAGCGGCTTCCGCTTCCACGCAACAGCGGTATCAAGGTGCGCCCGGTCGATGGTCGCACCGGCATCGCTGCGATGCGGCCGAACTTCGCCGACGTGATCGTGCTCGACGCATTCGACGGCGCGCGCATTCCGGGGGATCTCGTGACGACTGAGTCGTTCGAGCAGATGTCAAAGGTGCTGGCCGCTGATGGTTTGCTATTGCTGAACCTCGCCGATCGAGCGCCCTTTGCACACGCTCGGCGAGTGGTGGCTGGAGTATGCGTCCACTTCCCGAATGTGATGGTCAGTGCCGAGCCCGCCACCCTCAAGGGCCGACGATTCGGCAACCTGCTCGTCGTGGCATCACTCAGTCCCGTTCCGTGGGAGAACCTGGCTCGGCGTGCCGCGAGCTCTCCATTGCCCTACCGGGTCATTTCGCCTCGTGAGGTCATCGACCGGTTCGCCGGGAAGACACCTTTCACCGATGCTGATACGGAGATGTCGCCTCCACCGCAAGGCGGTGCGACATTCTTCAGCTGATGACTTTCGCACCGACCGTGTAGCGCACGCCTTGGCGCAGTCGGATCAGGCCGTCTTCGTCCCGGGCAGTCTCGAGCAACATGGCCGCGCGGGCCAGCACCTCGGGGCGCTCGATTTCGGGAACGAGGCCCCACATACGGCGCTGACCGACGCTCATGGTCCAGCGTTGCCACATCTCGACGTCGTCGAATGTGACGGTCAATGTCTCCGCGATGTTCTCGACCAGTGGTAGCCCAGCCGAACGCATCAGATGGACCATCCCGTCGTCGCTGGCGAACGGACCGCGGGCGCCGCTGGTACGAGCGTCGAGCATCTCGGCAGGCAGATACGGATCGAACAGCGCATCAACGGACTTCCACACCTCGTCCTGCGGCCCAAAGGTCGTCAGACCGAGCCGCCCGTTCGGGGTGAGCAACTCCACCCAGCGTCGCAGTGCGTCGGCAGGGTCAGGCAGGAAGAAGATCACCAGTGACGCGGCAATCAAATCGGCCCGGTGAGCGGGAAGGTTCGGCTCGGCCGCATCGATTGGCTCGACCACCACCTGTGGCAGGTGGGCTGTGGCCTGTCGTGTCGCTTCGACCATGGCTGTCGATACGTCACCGGCCAGGACTGTGCCGCTGGGCCCCACCGCTTCGGCGAGTGGGAGCGTCACGGCACCGCGTCCACAGCCGAGATCCACCGCGTTCTCGCCTGCCTGCGGCGCGAGCAACTGCACGAGGCGCTGCGCAATGGGTACGAACATGTCGACCCCGACCTGGTCATAGGTCGGCGCGACCAGGTCGAAGAGCTGGGCTACCTGTTGGACGCGGTCAGTTGACATGGTGAAAGCATCGGGCAGTCACGTCACGTGGTCAACGGGGTCAACGGGGCCCACCCGTGGGTCAGGCTTCGAGGGCATCGACCAACGCATCGATGGCCTGGTCGAGCTCCTCACGGGTGATCATCAGCGGGGGAGCCATGCGCAGCGTACGTTCATGTGTCTCCTTGCACAGCACCCCTCGGTCACGCAGGGCCATTGAGACCTCCCGCCCGGTCTTGGCGGCGGGATCGATGTCGACACCTGCCCAAAGCCCACGTCCACGTACGGCGCTCACACCATGACCGATCAGATCCTCGAGGCGGCTGTGCAGGTGCTTGCCGAGCTCCTCGGAGCGCTCTTGGAACTCGCCGGTCTGCAACAGCTCGACAACCGCTCGACCGACAGCACATGCGACGGGGTAGCCCCCGAAGGTCGAGCCGTGCTGGCCGGGTTTCAGCACACCGAGCACGTCGGCACGACCGACCACCGCCGAGACGGGGATGATCCCGCCGCCGAGCGCCTTGCCCAGTGTGTAAAGGTCAGCACGCACGTTGTCATGGTCGAGGGCGAACAGCTTGCCCGTGCGGGCAAGTCCGGACTGGATCTCGTCGACGACCAGGAGCACGTTGTTCTCGTCGCACATCGCCCGGACTTCGGTGAAGAAGCCGTCCGGCGGGACAATGACGCCGGACTCGCCCTGAATCGACTCCATGAGAACGGCGGCAGTGTTCGGTCCGATCGCGTCGCGTACGGCCTGAGCTTCGCCGTACGGCACCGTGACGAAACCTGGCGTGAACGGTCCGTAGTTGTCGTGAGCTGCCGGGTCATCGGAGAACGACACGATCGTGGTGGTGCGGCCGTGGAAGTTGCCGGAGGCGACGATGATCTCGGCGCCGTCGAATGCGACCCCCTTGACCTCATAGGCCCACTTGCGGGCGACCTTGATGGCCGACTCGACGGCCTCTGCACCAGTATTCATAGTCAGCACCATCTCGGTGCCGGTCAGCTCGGCGAGCTCCTGGCAGAACGCACCGAACTGGTCATTGTGGAACGCACGGGATGTGAGTGTCAGGCGGTCGAGCTGTTCGCGGGCAGCGTCGACCAGCGCAGGGTGGCGATGACCGAAGTTGAGCGCTGAATAGCCTGAGAGGAAGTCGAGGTAACGGTTGCCTTCGACGTCGGTGACCCACGCGCCCTCGGCCTCGGCGATCACGACCGGCAACGGGTGGTAATTGTGGGCGCCCCACTCCTCGTCGAGTTTGATGAAGGACGCAGTGTCGAGTTCGGGTGAGGCCATGAGGCCCACGGTACATACCGAGGAGCCCACGATCACCCGTGGATGGCGGTCGATATCCTGAGGTGGTGACCGAGCCTGCTCCCTTCGACGCAATGCGCCCGGGCCATGGCGCAGTCAGGCTCGTCAGGTCGGCCACCGTGGCTCTCATCTGCACGACAACAGCCGCTGGCGCGCACGTGTTGGGTGGCGGTGTGGTCCCCACGTCCGCAGTCACGATCTTGTTCATCGCCGCGGCCTTCATCACGTGGCTGGTGTCTTCGCGCAGGGTGACGGCCGGCCAGATGGTGGGTCTCCTCGTCCTCTGCCAGGTCTATGCGCACCTCGGGTTCTCGATGGGCTCCATGCACATGTCGGTCTCGATGCTGGCCATGCATGCTGTCGCAACAGCCATCAGTGCGCTCGGCCTCGCGCGGGGTGAGAGCTTCGTATGGCGAGTCGCGAATCGTCTCGGTCTTCGCACACGTCGACCGTCGGTCGAACTCAGTGCGATGCCCTCGCAGGCCGTGCTCATGGCCGTCATGGCACCACGGTCACTGATCGACATAAGACTCACGTACTCGCGTTCTCTGAGAGGTCCGCCGATCGGGATCTGATCCCGTGCCCGCTCATCTCCCAGAAAGAATTCTCATGAATCGAAACTTCGTGCGGCTTTGCGCTGCACTTCTCACCGCTTCACTCGTGGGCATTGCCGGCCCCACATTTGCCCACGTCTCCGTCTCGTCAACCGACGCTGCGCAAGGCGGATTTGGCAAAGCGGTATTCCGGGTGCCGACTGAGTCCGACACTGCGGCGACCACCAAGGTGGTCGTCACTTTGCCGAAGGCGACGCCGTTCGCGTTCGTCTCGGCCCAGTCGAAACCTGGATGGAAGATCGCCATCCAGAAGGAAAAGTTGGACTCACCGACCAAGGTGGGCGACTTCAACCTGACCGAGGCTGTCCGCACGATCACCTGGACCTCGACCGGCGGCGGTGTTCCGCCGTCACAGTTCGACGAGTTCGCCATCTCCGCAGGCCCGTTCCCCAACGACGACACGATCTCCTTCACGGCGGAACAGACGTACACCGACGGCGAGGTCGTGGAGTGGAACGAGGTCCAGAAGGGAGACAAGGAGCCTGAGCACCCGGCGCCGACATTGACCTTGGCGGCGCCGAAGGACGAAGACAGCGCTGCGTATGCAAGCACGCTGTCGATCGCGGCAGACGGTGATAACACCGCACGCTGGCTGGGCGGTGGCGCACTTGTGGTGGCGGTAGCCGCACTTGTTGTGGCGCTGCGACAGAATCGACCTCGTGCGTAACGTCGGTCTTCGCGTGAGCCTGCTGGCTCTGCTGTGTCTTGGGCTCGGGGCGGGACCGGCGACTGCGCATGCTTCGCTTGTCGGTTCCAATCCTGAGGATGGGTCGACCCGACCGACTGCGCCCGCGGCGGTCACGTTCACCTTCAACGAGAACATCGGCAATCCCGCCTACATCGCCGTGCGCGCCCCGGACGGAACCAGGGTCAAGCTGTCAGGCGTGAGCGCGGTCGACTCCGAGGTCAGCGCGTCGCTTGCGTCAGTTGATCAGAAGGGGCGCTACACGGCGTCCTATCGCGTTGTCTCCGCCGACGGGCACCCGGTCGAGGGGACCATCCACTGGACCACCACCTCGGGCCGCACGGTGAAGCAGGTTGACCCGCCCGAGGAAAAGAGCTTCGTGCACCGCCATCGTGCTCACCTGTTCTGGGGCATCCTCGCAGCCACGATCGCCATCGGCCTGTTGCTGTCGCCGCTGAGAAGACCCCGTGACTGAGGGAGCACTGTGACCAGAGCAACGCGTGACGCGGCTGTCGCGTTCCTGCTGAGCGCATTCGTGATGGTGGCGATCCTCGAACTCGGGGGAGGAGCGCCCGCTCCGCCAGTCGGCGGCATCCCGACACCCGGTGAATTCGTGGGATGGGCGGTTCCCTTCACCAAACTCATCACGGACGTGAGCGCGGTGGCAGTCATCGGCTTCCTGCTTGCGGCAGTGTTCCTGCTTCCCTCGTCGGACGACGAGGTGCAGGGACTGTCTGTTCAGGCTGTCCGCCTCGCCTCGCGGTGGGCGGCAGCATGGTGTGTTTCCACGATTGCGTTGTACTTCCTCAACGTCGCAGACATCTTCGCCAAACCGTTGTCTGAGCTCTCGAGCCCGTTCATCACTGGATATGCGGAAACCTCCGCCGGACGCGCTGTGATACTCCAGGCGCTGGGCGCAGGACTTGTCGCCCTGGCTGCGCGTTGGACGTTGGGTTCCCGAGCGCTTGCCGGCATCCTCGGGCTGGCTTTGGCAACGTTGGCGCCCATCACGCTCACGGGGCACTCAGCGTCTTCTGGCTCCCACGATCTCGCCACGACGAGCCTGCTGCTGCATGTTGTGGGCGTCACGCTGTGGGTGGGTGGCCTCGCCGCACTGGGCTGGGTCGCACTGCGTGGAAGCAAGCGTCTCGATGCCGCGATCCACCGGTTCTCGGCCCTGGCCGTGTGGGCGTTCGCGATCATCGGTGTTTCCGGCGTCGTGAACGCCTCCGTCCGGCTCGGCTCCCTCGGTGAGGTGTTCGGCTCGTCGTACGGGCGACTGGTGCTGCTCAAGGTGGCCGCTTTGCTCATCCTGGGAGTGTTCGGGTACGCGCAGCGCAGGCGGATCATCGCCAAGGGCGCGGGGTTCCTTCGTCTGGCTGCCACGGAGCTGCTCATCATGGCCGCGACGATCGGTTTGGCTGTTGCGTTGTCACGCACACCGACACCCGTGGGCGACGACGTGCTCAAGACGCCGCTCGAGGAGCTGCTTGGTGGCCCACTTCCCGCCGCTCCAACGGCGATGCGCCTGATCTGGGGCTGGACCGGCAATGGCGTCGGCCTCGCGATCGTTGGGCTTGGCACCGCGCTGTACCTGAGCGGTGTGTGGACCCTGCGCAAACGCGGGGACGCCTGGCCGATCGGCCGTACGGTCTCGTGGCTCATTGGCATGCTCGTCATTGCCTGGGCGACCTTCGGCGGGCTCGGTGCCTACTCACACGTGCTCTTCAGCGCGCACATGGCCTCGCACATGATGCTCTCGATGGTCGCGCCGATCTTCCTAGTTCTGGGCGCGCCGATGACACTTGCCCTGCGCGGCCTGCCGGGGCCGCGTCAGCCCGGCGAGGTTTCGCCCCGCGCCATGCTGCAGTCGTTCCTCCACTCTCGGTTCCTGCGGTTCATGACGCACCCCCTGGTCGGGCCGTCGCTGTTCGTCGGCAGCCTGTACGGGCTCTACTTCAGCGGGGCCTTTGAGACCCTGATGGGCAACCACTGGGGCCACACCGTCATGGAGCTGCACTTCCTCGGAGTCGGCACGCTCTACTACTACGTGCTGATTGGCGTCGACCCGTCCCCGAGGCCACTGCCATCGATCGCCCGGTTCGGCATGCTCATCGTCACCATCCCGTTCCACGCGTTCTTCGCGATCGCGTTGATGTCGTCCAACACGGTGCTGGCCAGCAACTACTGGCAGGCTCTCGATCGTCCGTACCGTAGAGATCTGCTCGCCGACCAGTACCTGGGTGGCGGCATGACCTGGGCGATGGGGGAGATCCCTCTCATCCTCGTGATGGGTGCGCTGCTGTGGCAGTGGTTCCGCAGCGATACGCGCGAGGCCAAGCGATTCGACCGGTCTGAGGACCGTACGGGCGACGCGGCTCTCGAGGCATACAACGCGCGACTGAGTGACCTTGCCGAACATGGCAAACGGCGGGAACCCTAAGAGCTCCGGATGTTCATTGGTCGCCGGCGGTCCCAAACGAACCACAAGAACAGGCCAAATCCAGCTGTTGAAAGGACGACGTTGGTCGCCACGGCGAGCGTCGGATCGACGGTGAAGTCCTCAGCGACATGCTGAGCCTTCGCCGAACTCTCACCCTGGAACAGTTCATAGCCAGCACCGACCGCCGCAAAGCACTGGACTCCGAGCACAACGAGGCTCAGTGCAATAGCCGGGAGCCAGACGCGCCAGGTTGCCATTGCCAGCGCAAGGAACACGCCCGTCAACCCAAAGAAGAGGGACGTCCGCTGCGACGACGAATCTCGCAAAGTGAGTGCGCCGACCAAACTCACGGCTGCACAAGCAACCCAAAAAACAGCCACAGCCGCCCGCCAGTTTGGACTGGAGGCTGTGACTGTTTGGTAGAGGTTGCTCAGAAGAGAATCTGTCCGCCGCTGGTTGCCGCGGTGAAGCGCTCCTGCGCGTCGGCCCAGTTGACAATGTTCCACCACGCCTTGACGTAGTCGCCCTTGACGTTGAGGTAGTCGAGGTAGAACGCGTGCTCCCAGGCGTCGATCACGAGCAACGGGGCACCGCTTTGGGCGCTGTTGGTTTGGTGGTCGTAGATCTGTTCGATGATCAGGCGTTCGCCGAGCGGTTCCCAGGTCAGCGCACCCCAGCCGGATCCTTGGACGGTGGCCGTCGCCTGAGCGAGTTGGGCGCGAAACCCCGTGAAGCTTC
>CAZWZC010000054.1:17377-17741 GCA_964638755.1 uncultured Aeromicrobium sp.
GTGCTCCCACATGTCGAGCTGAGTGATCGGGATCAGCGTTGCCGGGATGTTGTTCTGCTGGTCGTACAACTGCACGATGACGAGCTTTTGACCCAACGAGTCCCATGCGACGATCGCCCAGCCCGAGCCCTGCAGACCCAGTGCGACGGACTCAAACTGTGCGCGAAACACATCGAACGAGCCGAAGTTGTCGTCGATTGCGGCAGCCAAATCGCCGGTGGGCTTGTCGCCGCCCTCAGGCGAGAGGTTCTTCCAGAAGATCGAGTGGTTGATGTGACCACCCAGGTGGAACGCGAGATTCTTCTCCAGCAGGTTTATGTTGCCGAAGGACTCCTTGGAGCGCGCCTTCTCAAGCTGCTCGAGA
>CAZWZC010000055.1:0-5687 GCA_964638755.1 uncultured Aeromicrobium sp.
CCCCTGTGGGACGACAAGAAGCAGACACTTCACGACAAGATCGTGGGTTCGGTCGCGCTACGCAGGTAGGGCGCCGCATCTCGCTGGGTGAGCCCGCCATCGCCGGTGCACTGGGTCTGGGCGCGTTCACGCTGCTTCACTTCCATGATCCCCACGGCGCCGGCTCCTACGGGTTCTGCCCGTTCCTTGAGCTGACCGGAAGGCCGTGCCCCGGATGCGGTGGTCTCCGCGCGATCAACAACCTCACTCGTGGTGACTTCGTGGCGGCTGTGAGCAGCAACGCCATGGCCGTCGCGCTGGTGGCCGTACTGGCGATCACGTGGGTCATGTGGGTTGCTCGACGGGTCAAGGGCGCGGGTGGCCCGATGATCGTCCTGAGTTCCAAGGGCGGATTTGCCGTGCTGGCAGCGTTCGTGATCTTCGGGATCGTGCGCAACTTACCAGCCGGATCATGGTTGATGCCCTGAGCGGCCAACACCCACCGGCCAGACGCCTAGCCGTTCGGCAGAAGCACTGAGATCACCATCAGCACGATCGTTGTGGCTCCCGCTGTGAGCCCGGCTATCGCAAGCGTTTCGCCGCGCTCCATGCCAGCCGACAGCGCGATCTCTCGACGGCCGTGTATCCCGGTCGTCACCGCCGGCATGCCCAACGCGAACGCACCGAATGGGAAGACCCACAGCACTGCGAACGCCGCAAAGCCACAGATCATGCTGTAGATCGCCTTGCGGTTGATTGGCAGACCAGTGCCGTCGCCGAGTGGTACAGGTGGCGGCACAGGATCTTGAGTCACCCAGCGAGCATAGTGATCTGATCAAGTGCGCATGGTGACCACGTCAAGGGCTCGTCATCAGTCCTGTCGTAAAAAAGATGACACCGAGCACCCCGAGGACAATGGCGATGATGCCGAGGATCACGCCTGCCTTGGCCATCCCGTCACCTGACTGTGTTCCGCCGGATCCAGCGATCTCCTGCTTGGCCTGATTGCCGAGGATGAGAGCCGGGATACCTGTGAAGAATCCGCAACACAACAGACCCAGTATCCCGAGGATCATGGACCACAGCGCCTTCTTGTTCTGCTGTGGCGGGCCACCGTATCCCCCCGGTGCAGGTGCGCCGCCCGGTGGTGGCGGCGGAGGCGGGTAGGAGCCCGCCGGTGGAGGCGGTACCGATCCGTAGTTCGGGAGACCGCTCGTTGTCGGGTTCTGATCGTCATTGGTGGACATGTCCGGGAGCATAGTGACGCTGGGCGCAAAGGGCGACCGGCGAGCCCCATCCGTAGGCGCCGGTCGAGGCGGGTCTACTCTTGAAACCCAGACGTCAACGCTCAGGGGAGGTTCCATGTCGGTGCTCGACGACATCCTCGCCGGCGCAGCCGAGGACCTCCAGCGGCGTATGGAGCAGACCTCCCTGGAGGACCTCAAGCAGCAGGCGTCGCGACGTGATCCCGCACTTGATCCAATGCCCGCGTTCCGTTGCGATGGTGTCTCGGTGATCGCAGAAGTCAAGCGCTCAAGTCCGAGCAAGGGTCAGCTGGCTACGATCAAGGATCCTTCCGCACTCGCCGGCGACTACGAAGCTGGTGGGGCAGCGGCGATCAGCGTGCTGACTGAGGAGAGGCGGTTCGGTGGAACGCTGGACGACCTGCGTGCCGTACGGGCGACCGTCGACCTCCCCGTGCTCCGCAAGGACTTCATCACGACCTCCTACCAGCTGTGGGAAGCGCGAGCTGCGGGAGCCGACATGGCGCTGCTCATCGTTGCCGCTCTCGAGCAGACGGTTCTGGAGAGCCTGATCGAGCGTTCTGGGTCGATTGGGCTGACACCGCTCGTTGAGGTCCACGACGAACAAGAGGTCGACCGCGCGGTCGATGCCGGAGCGACGCTCATCGGAGTCAACGCCCGCAACCTCAAGACGCTCGAGGTCGACATGCGCACGTTCGACCGCCTGTCGCCGCGCATCCCTGACGGCATCGTCAAGGTTGCCGAGTCAGGCGTGCGCGGACCTCACGACGTCATCGAATACGCCAAGTCCGGCGCCAATGTCGTGCTCGTCGGGGAGACCCTCGTACGTGGCGACGATCCGCGGGCCAGTGTCGCTGATCTGGTGGCTGCAGGAGCGCATCCGGCGCTTCAGCACCGGTGGTAAGGGTCAGACACTGTCCCAGCCCTGCTCTCCGAAAGCACACCGATGACCTACCCCGGCCTTCAAACACCACTAGCGCTGGCATCAGTCAGCTCTCAACGATCGTCTGATACAACCTCCCTGATCCCACGGATCCGGCACATTCTGAGGAGGCTTGCCGATGTATGCACAACCTGATGAGGCGGGACACTTTGGCCGTTTCGGCGGTCGCTTCATGCCCGAAGCCCTCTTCGCCCCACTCGACGAGCTGTCCACCGCATGGTCGGACGCCAAAGCTGATCCGACGTTCATGGCCGAGCTCAACCGCATGCTTCACGAGTACGCGAACATCCCGAGTCCGCTGTACGAGGCACACCGCTTCTCGAAAGCCGCAGGGGCTCGCATCCTGCTCAAGCGCGAGGACCTCAACCACACCGGTGCGCACAAGATCCGCAACGTGATCGGCCAGGCGCTGCTCGCCAAGCGCATCGGCAAGCCCCGGGCAATCGCCGAGACAGGCGCAGGGCAGCACGGAGTCGCCTCCGCAACGGCATGCGCCTACCTCGACCTCGAGTGCACCGTCTACATGGGCGAGGTCGACACCGCGCGCCAAGCCCTCAACGTTGCACGCATGCAGATGCTGGGGGCTGAGGTCATCTCGGTCACGAGCGGCAGTCGTACGCTCAAGGACGCCATCAACGAAGCACTGCGTGACTGGGTGGCAAGTGTCGACACCACGTCATACCTGTTCGGCACGGCAGCCGGACCGCACCCATTCCCGAGCATGGTGCGAGACCTGACGCGTGGCATTGGTGACGAGGCCCGCGCCCAGGTGCTCACGTTGACCGGCAAGCTTCCAGATGCAGCAGTAGCCTGCGTCGGCGGCGGATCCAATGCGATTGGCCTATTCACGGCATTTGTCGACGACCCAGACGTCAGGCTGGTCGGCATCGAAGCCGGCGGTGACGGAGTCGACACGGGCCGTCACGCCGCGACGATCACGGGGGGCGATGTCGGTGTGCTGCACGGCGCACGCTCCTACCTGCTGCAGGACGAGGACGGCCAGACGATCGAATCGCATTCGATCTCTGCGGGCCTTGACTATCCCGGTGTCGGCCCGGAGCACTCACACCTTGCCGAGATCGGCAGGGCGTCGTACGTGCCCGCAACTGATGCCGAGGCAATGTCGGCCTTCGACCTGCTCTGCAAGACCGAGGGGATCATTCCTGCGATCGAGTCTGCGCACGCCCTTGCGGGAGCGCTCGAGCTCGCCAAGGAGCTCGGCCCGGACTCGACGATCCTCGTCAACCTCTCGGGTCGAGGCGACAAGGACGCCCACACGGCAGCGCAATATTTTGGCTTGCTGAAATGAACACCATTGCCGAGCTCTTTGAGCGCACGCGCGCCGAGAACCGTGCTGCGCTCGTCGGCTATCTCCCAGCCGGCTTCCCGTCGAAGGCCGGGTCCATCGCCGCGATCGAGGCAATGGTCGAGTGTGGCGTCGACCTGGTGGAGGTCGGCCTGCCCTACAGCGATCCGGTCATGGACGGACCGGTCATCCAAGCCGCTGCTGGTCAGGCGCTGGCCGCGGGCACCCGGCCTGCCGACGTGCTCGACGTTGTCCGTGCCAGTGCTGCCACCGGTGCACCGACGCTGATCATGACGTACTGGAACCCGGTCGAGCGATACGGCGTCGACCGGTTCGCCGCCGATCTCGCCGCTGCCGGCGGCTCCGGACTCATCACTCCCGACCTGACTCCCGACGAGGCAGGGGAGTGGATCGCGGCTTCGCAGAAGCATGCGCTCGACCGGATCTTCCTGGTCGCACCGTCCTCAACCGACGAACGACTTGCCATGACAGCTGATGCGGCGAGCGGGTTCATCTACGCCGCAGCGGTGATGGGAGTCACCGGCGCCCGTGAAGTGAGCAGCAGCCTGGGCCCGGAGCTGGTGGCCCGTGTACGCAACGTGACCGACAAGCCGGTCGGCGTGGGCATCGGTGTCAGCAACGGATCCCAAGCCCATGAAGTCGCCCAGTTTGCCGACGCGGTCATCGTGGGGTCTGCCCTCGTACGCTGTCTCTTGGACGCGCCCGACGATGCTGCCGGACTTGCCGCGATCCGTACACTCGCCGGCGATCTGCGCGCAGGCGTCGAGAGGAACTGAACGTGCACACCATCGCAACTTTCATCCCGAGCCCGTCCAACGGGGTCTGGCACATCGGCCCTCTTCCGCTGCGGGCCTACGCGCTGGGCATCATCGGCGGCGCCATGGCGGCGCTCTGGATCGGTGAGAAACGGTTCGTGGCACGCGGTGGCCGCGAAGGCCTCATCAGTGACGTCGCGATCTGGGCGATACCGTTCGGCATCGTCGGTGCACGGATCTACCACGTCGCCACCGACCCAGAGCTCTATTTCGGCGATGGTCGGCACGTCCTTGACACGTTGAAGATCTGGAATGGCGGACTCGGCATCTGGGGCGCCATCGCGGGCGGAGCTGTTGGTGCCCTGATCGCGTGCCGTCGCTACGGCGTCTCGTTCTCCTCAGTGGCGGACGCACTCGCGCCGGGTTTGTTGGTCGCACAGGCGATTGGCCGCATCGGCAACTACTTCAACCAGGAGCTGTTCGGCAAGCCCACGACGAAGCCTTGGGGGCTTGAGATCGATGTGGCAAACAGGCCAGACGGATTCACGCAGTTTGTGACGTTCCACCCGACGTTCCTGTACGAGCTGCTCTGGAATCTCGGTGCCGCCGCACTGCTGATCGCGATCGACCGGAAGGTCAAGCTCACCGGAGGCAGAGCGTTCGCGTTGTACGTGATGCTCTACACGGCTGGACGGTTCTGGATCGAGCAGCTGCGAATCGACACGGTCAACCACATCGGACCGTTCCGGCTCAACGTGTGGACCTCGATCATCCTGTTCGTGCTGGCAACTGCCTATTTCGTGGCAACGCGCAATCGCCCACTGATTGATGAGTCAGACGTCTCCGACGAGGTCGAGGCCGACAGCGAGTAGCTGCGCTCAAGTCGTGCGCGTTGACTCCCTGAATGCGCCAACCCCTGCCGCACCCGGCCCGCTTGCGAGCCGAACTGTGAAGTGGTGAGGTCAGGCCGCCGCCACGCCCTTCGGGTTGGGGCCGTACTCGTTGTCCGGGTGGCTGTCACCGACGAACCACACGATGAGCACGATCGCACCAACGAGCGGGATGAGCCCGATCAGCAGGAACCAACCGCTCTTGCTGATGTCGTGCAGTCTGCGGATGCCCACGGCGATACCAGGAACGATGGTGGCGAGAATGAGCACGATGCCAAAGATCTGGGCACCGATGATGCCGTCGAGAATTGATGCCACGATCGAGGCAATGATGACAGCGAGTGTCCAGAACCAGTATTCGGAACGACGTGCGCGACCGGTGAATCCGGCGTACTGGGAAAGGACGCTGCGGACAGCTTCTTGCAGGTTCATGTGATCTCCGGTTGATGTTTCGGTTGAGTTGAGGACACCGTATCGGCATCGGGATGCCACATGGGTCACATTCGTTGCGAGTAGGCCAGCCTGACC
>CAZWZC010000055.1:5697-17136 GCA_964638755.1 uncultured Aeromicrobium sp.
TTCGATGACTTAGGTAGGCATGCCGTCGTACGGTCAACGCATGCCTGATCTGATCGATGAACCGCTACCCGAACCCGAAGACGTTGACCACGAGCATCCTGACGTCACCGGCGGATGGCTACGACCTGCGGTGTTCGGTGCGATGGACGGGCTTGTCTCCAACTTTGCGCTGATCATGGGCGTCGTCGGAGGATCGTCCGCCGATGACACGAAACCGATCGTCCTTGCTGGACTTGCCGGCCTCGCCGCTGGTTCCTTTTCGATGGCCGCTGGCGAATACACATCGGTCGCCAGCCAGTCGGAGTTCGCGCTGGCACAGGTCGACATCGAACGTGAGGAGATCCTGGCGAACAGCCGTGGGGAGACGGCAGAGCTTGCCGCCATGTTCGTGGAGAAGGGCGCGGACGAGGAGACGGCCCGCGACATGGCAGCACAGATCCACCGAGATCCTGAGCAGGCTGTCCGTGTTCACGCGCGCGAGGAGTTCGGCGTGGACGTCGACGACCTCGCCTCACCGATGCTCGCCGCCATCTCTTCGTTCCTCGCATTCGGCCTCGGGGCGCTCATCCCGCTGCTTCCCTATCTGCTCGGCGTCGAGTCGCCTTGGTTGGCGATCGGGTTGTCCCTGGTTGCGCTGTTCGCCTGCGGCGCGGTGGTCACGCGGCTCACGGCGCGCTCGTGGTGGTTCGGCGGTGTTCGCCAGCTGCTGCTGGGCGGCGCTGCTGCCGGGCTGACCTACCTCGTGGGCGAGGCGGTGGGCCGCAGTCTCGGGTGAGCCGTGTAAACTGTGCGTGCTGCCCGAGGCCAACGTCGTCCCCGGTGTGCCTAGTTTTTGAGTGTGACTAGTCCACCCGTGATGACGTGAGAAGGGCCCGGCATGACTGGCAAGTTTTTTTCAGCACTCCCCGCAGCACAGGGTCTGTATGACCCGGCCAACGAGCATGACGCCTGCGGTGTCGCGTTCGTGGCGACGCTGACGGGTGTCGCGAGCAACGACATCGTTGCCATGGGCCTGACAGCGCTGCGCAACCTTGACCATCGAGGAGCTGTGGGGGGCGAGCCCGACACCGGCGACGGAGCGGGCATCCTGATGCAGGTTCCGGACAAGTTTCTTCGTGCGGTGGGCGGCGTCGAGTTACCCGAACTGGGTTCGTATGCAGCGGGCATGGCGTTCCTGCCCCTCGACGAGAAAGCCGCAGCGGCGGCGAAGCTGCGGATCGAGGCCATCGCGGTCGAGGAAGGGCTCACGGTGCTGGGTTGGCGCGAAGTGCCGGTCAATCCCGAGATACTCGGCTCGATGTCTCGAAGCACCATGCCGACGTTCGCACTGATGTTCGTAGCCGCCGAAGGCGAGCCGTTGGCAGGTGTCGACCTCGACCGTGTCGCGTTCTGCCTGCGCAAGCGTGCCGAGCACGAGCTCGACGTCTACTTCCCGTCGCTGTCGAGCCGCACACTCGTATACAAGGGCATGCTGACGACCGGGCAGCTGGAGAACTTCTTTCCCGATCTCGTCGATGAACGTATGGAGTCGGCTCTGGCGATCGTGCACAGTCGGTTCTCGACCAACACGTTTCCGAGCTGGCCATTGGCGCACCCGTTCCGCTTCATCGCGCACAACGGCGAGATCAACACCGCGCGTGGCAACCGCAACTGGATGCGCGCCCGCGAGGCACTGCTCGAGAGCGACCTGGTCCCGGGCGATCTGGCCAGACTCTTCCCGATCTGCGACCCGGACGGCAGCGACACCGCGTCGTTCGACGAGGTGCTCGAGCTGCTCCACCTCGGTGGCCGTACGTTGCCGCACGCGGTCATGATGATGATTCCTGAGGCGTGGGAGAACAACACCGACATGGAGGCCGATCGCCGCGCGTTCTACGAGTTCCACTCCTCGGTGATGGAGCCGTGGGACGGTCCCGCGTGTGTGACGTTCAGCGACGGCAACCAGATCGGCGCCGTGCTCGACCGCAATGGCCTGCGCCCCGGCCGCTACTGGGTGACCGAGGACGGTCTCGTCGTGCTCGCCTCCGAAGCAGGTGTGCTCGACATCGACCAGAGCACCATCACCCGCAAAGGTCGACTCGAGCCTGGCAAGATGTTCCTCCTCGATCTCGACCAGCACCGCATCATCGAGGACCACGAGATCAAGAACACGCTCGCCGGCGAACACCCGTACGACGAGTGGCTCTACAGCGGGCTCGTGCGCTTTGAGGACCTGCCCGACCTCGAGCACATCGTTCACACTCATTCCTCGGTCACCCGACGTCAGCAGGTGTTCGGCTACACCGAAGAGGAGCTTCGGATCCTCATCGCTCCGATCGCGCGCTCCGGGGCCGAGGCGATCGGCTCGATGGGTACCGACACACCCATCGCGGCGATCGCGGACCGTCCCCGCCTGTTGTTCGACTACTTTTCGCAGCTGTTCGCGCAGGTGACCAACCCACCGCTGGATGCGATTCGCGAGGAAGTTGTCACCTCACTCGCCGGCACTATCGGCCCCGAGAAGAACCTTCTCGCCCCCGGACCGGCGTCCTGCCGCATGCTGCAGCTGCCGTTTCCGGTCGTCGACAACGACGAGCTGGCCAAGATCCGCCACATGAACAAGGACGGCGACATGCCGGGATTCTCGGTGCATGTGGTCCGCGGCCTGTACGAGGTTGACGGTGGGGGAGCGGCGCTCAAGCTGCGGCTCGAGGAGATCTGCGCCGACGTGTCGGCCGCGATCGCCGACGGTGCCCGCATCATCGTTCTCTCTGACCGCCACTCCAACGCCGATCTCGCACCGATCCCGTCGCTGTTGCTGACGGGTGCTGTGCACCACCACATGGTGCGTGAGAAGCTCCGTACGCAGGCTGGTCTGATCGTCGAGTCCGGCGATGTGCGCGAGGTGCACCACGTCGCCCTGTTGATCGGTTATGGCGCAACTGCGGTCAACCCCTACCTGGCTCTGGAGTCAGCTGAGGACTTGGCGCGCGAGCGCATCTTCGTCGAAGGCGTCGCGCCAGCTCAGGCTGTGCGCAACCTCGCGTACGGTCTCGGCAAGGGTGTGCTCAAGGTGATGAGCAAGATGGGTGTCTCCACCGTGGCGTCCTACACCGGCGCGCAGATCTTCGAGGCCGTCGGTCTATCCCACGACCTGATCGCCGACTACTTCACCGGAACCTCGTCCAAGATCGGCGGCGCCGGGCTCGACGTGCTCGCAGCCGAGGTGCATTCGCGTCACATCAGGGCGTATCCGACGAGCGGAATTGCTGGTCCGCGTCGCCAGCTCGAGATCGGCGGGGAGTACCAGTGGCGTCGTGAAGGCCCCCAGCACCTGTTCGACCCGGAGACGGTGTTCCGTCTGCAGCACTCAACACGCACAGGCTCGTACGAGATCTTCAAGCAGTACACCTCACGCGTCGATGACCAGTCGGAGCGGCTCATGACGCTGCGGGGACTCTTTGAGTTCAAGGCTGGCGAGCGAGCACCGATCTCGATCGACGAGGTCGAGCCTGTCGAGGAGATCGTCAAGCGCTTCTCGACGGGGGCGATGTCGTACGGCTCGATCAGCCAAGAGGCACACGAGACCTTGGCGATCGCCATGAACCAACTTGGTGGCAAGTCCAACACCGGCGAAGGTGGCGAAGATCCAGATCGGCTGTACGACCCGACGCGACGTTCGTCGATCAAGCAGGTCGCCTCCGGGCGATTCGGAGTCACGTCGGAGTACCTCACCAATGCAGATGACATTCAGATCAAGATGGCGCAGGGTGCCAAGCCCGGCGAAGGTGGCCAGCTGCCTGGCCCCAAGGTATATCCGTGGGTTGCCAAGACGCGTCACTCGACGCCGGGGGTTGGGCTGATCTCGCCTCCGCCGCACCACGACATCTATTCGATCGAGGACCTCAAGCAGCTGATTCACGACCTCAAGAACGCCAACCCGTCTGCTCGAGTGCACGTCAAGCTCGTGTCCGAGGTCGGCGTCGGTACTGTCGCGGCGGGCGTGTCGAAGGCGCACGCCGATGTCGTGCTGATATCTGGCCACGACGGCGGCACAGGTGCATCACCACTGACCTCGCTCAAGCACGCCGGCGGGCCTTGGGAGCTCGGTCTTGCCGAGACCCAGCAGACGCTGCTTCTCAACGGTCTGCGTGACCGGATCGTCGTCCAATGCGACGGACAGCTCAAGACTGGTCGCGACGTCGTCATCGCGGCACTGCTTGGCGCTGAGGAGTTCGGCTTTGCCACGGCACCGCTCGTCGTCAGTGGGTGCATCATGATGCGCGTGTGCCACCTCGACACGTGTCCGGTCGGTGTCGCCACGCAGAACAAGGCGCTGCGCGAGCACTACAGCGGCAAGGCCGAGTACATCGTCAACTTCTTCACCTACATTGCCCAAGAAGTGCGCGAGCTGCTGGCATCGCTGGGTTTCCGTTCGATCGAGGACGCCGTGGGCCACGCTGAGATGCTGGACGTTCGGCGCGCGATCGAGCACTGGAAGGCAGACGGCCTCGACCTGGCACCGATCCTGTACGTGCCCGAGCTGCCGGAGGGTGCATCGCTGCACCGCACAACCACCCAGGACCACGGTCTCGACCGCGCGCTCGACAAGGAACTGATCGCGCTGAGTGCCGATGCGCTCGAGCGCGGTGAGCCCGTGCGAGCACAGTTTGAGATCCGGAATGTCAATCGTACGGTCGGCACGATGCTCGGCCACGAAGTCACCAAGCGATACCGGGGAGCTGGTCTGCCCGAGAACACGATCGATCTGACATTCACCGGTTCCGCCGGTCAGTCGTTCGGGGCGTTCCTGCCCGCAGGCATCACGCTGCGTCTAGAGGGTGACGGGAACGACTACGTTGCCAAGGGGTTGTCGGGTGGGCGCATCATTGTGCGACCTCCGCGCAACGCTCAGTTCACCGCTGAGGCGCAGATCGTCGCCGGCAACGTGATCGGCTTCGGCGCGACCAGCGGCGAGATCTTCCTTCGCGGCAAGGTCGGCGAACGGTTCTGCGTACGCAACTCAGGCGCAAGCGCCGTGGTCGAAGGTGTCGGTGACCATGCCTGCGAATACATGACGGGTGGCGTGGTGGTGATCCTGGGTCCGACCGGACGCAACGTTGCCGCTGGCATGAGTGGCGGCGAAGCGTACGTGCTCGATCTGGACGAGAACTTGGTCAACACCGAGATGGTTGAGCTGGGGCCTGTTGCCGGCGACGCCGCGATCGCGCTCAAGTCGCTCGTGGAGAGGCACTTCGAGGAGACTGGCTCGGTGGTTGCTGAGCAGCTGCTCAGCGTCTGGGAGCAATCCCTTGGGCGGTTCACCGAGATCATGCCGATCAACTACCGACTGGTTCTTGAGGCCCGTGCGGATGCGGAGTCCGAGGGACTTTCCGACGAGGACACCACAGCACGAATGATGGAGGTGGCTGCACGTGGGTGATCCACGCGGTTTCATCAAGACACCCCGCGAACTGGCGCCGCGGCGGCCGGTCGAGGAGCGCGTCAACGACTGGAACGAGGTCTACCCGGGCGGGCCGGGGAAGGCGTTGCTGCCGATCATCAGCGAGCAGGCCGGTCGGTGCATGGACTGTGGAATCCCGTTCTGTCACCAAGGCTGCCCGCTCGGCAATCTGATCCCTGAGTGGAACGACCTCGTCTGGCGCGAGGACTGGGACGAGGCTCTGGACCGCCTGCATGCGACCAACAACTTCCCGGAGTTCACCGGTCGGCTGTGTCCGGCGCCGTGCGAGACCGCCTGCGTCGTGGCGATCAACCGCGAAGCTGTGACGATCAAGAACGTCGAGGTGGCAATCATCGACAAAGCTTGGGACGACCGTCAGGTACGACCCGAGCCGCCCGAGTGGCTGACCGGCAAGACGATCGCCGTCGTCGGCTCGGGGCCAGCTGGTCTTGCGGCCGCTCAGCAGCTCACCCGAGCGGGGCACACCGTCGCGGTGTATGAGCGCGATGACAAGCCCGGAGGTCTGCTGCGGTACGGCATCCCTGAGTTCAAGATGGAGAAGATCCAGGTCGATCGCCGCATTGACCAGATGGAGCGCGAGGGCACGGTGTTCCGTTGTGGAGTCCAGGTCGGCGACACCCTGACGGGCTCCCAGCTCCGTGATCGCTACGACGCCGTGGTGCTGGCGATCGGCGCGACCATACGTCGTGATCTGCCGGTACCCGGTCGTGAGCTTGCTGGCATCCATCAGGCCATGGACTTTCTGCCGCAAGCCAACCGGGTCGCCCTCGGCGAACAGGTTGAGGACCAGATCCTTGCGACCGACAAAGATGTCGTGATCATCGGTGGCGGAGACACCGGAGCTGACTGCCTTGGTACGTCGATCCGGCAGGGCGCGAAGTCGATCACCCAGCTCGAGATCCTGCCCAACCCGGGGGAGGAGCGGCCGGAAAACCAGCCGTGGCCGACCTATCCGATGATCTACCGCATCTCGTCGGCGCACGAGGAAGCCGGTGACCGCGTCTATTCGATCTCCACCAAGGAGTTCCTTGGCGAGGACGGCAACGTTTCGGGACTCAACCTGGTCGAGGTGGAGTTCATCGAGGGCAAGCTCACTGAGGTCGTGGGGTCAGAGCGGGTACTTCCAGCGCAGCTTGTGCTGTTTGCGATGGGTTTCACCGGCCCAGAGACCGACGGACTCGTGGATCAACTCGGAGCCGACCTCGATGAACGCGGCAACATTGTGCGCGACGACAACTACATGTCGTCGATCGACGGTGTGTTCGTCGCGGGTGACGCGGGCCGTGGGCAGTCCCTGATCGTGTGGGCCATTGCAGAGGGGCGATCTGCCGCTGCCGGTGTTGACGCGTACCTTTCAGGCTCGACAAGTCTGCCAGCACCCATCCCGCCGACAGCGCGTCCGCTCGCCGTCTGAGGATTTGTTGTCTAAAACAACTAAGTAACTCGCGGGTAGCGTGGTGACTGGATAGGTTGGATCCGTGCGTAGAGCAAAGATCGTTTGTACCCTCGGTCCAGCGGTCGCCGGTCCTGAAAAAATCCTCCAGCTTGCCGAGGCCGGGATGGATGTTGCCCGACTGAACATGAGTCACGGCGTCCAGGCCGACCACGAGCAGAACTACCAGTGGGTTCGCCAGGCCGCAGACAAGGTGGGCAAGGCAATTGCGATCCTCGCGGACCTCCAGGGCCCCAAGATCCGTCTTGGCATGTTCGCGGACGGTCCGGTGATTCTCACGGCGGGCTCGACATTCACCATCACCACAGACGACATCCTCGGCGATGCCGCTCGCTGCTCGACCACGTACAAGGGGCTCCCGGGTGACGTCAGTGTCGGCGACGACATCCTGATCGATGACGGACGGATGCGCCTGCGGGCCATCGCGGTCACCGCGACCGATGTGACCTGCGCCGTTGAGACCACCGGCCCCGTCAGCAACAACAAGGGCATCAACCTTCCTGGCGTGAAGGTCAGCGTTCCCGCGATGAGCGAGAAGGACAACGACGATCTCCGGTTCGCGCTCCACCTCGGTGTCGACTTCATCGCGCTGTCGTTCGTACGTTCCGCCGACGACTACGACGATGTCCGAAAGATCATGGACGAGGAAGGCATCGTCGTCCCCGTCATCGCCAAGATCGAGAAGCCGCAGGCGGTCGACAACCTTGACGCCATCATGGATACGTTCGATGGCGTCATGGTCGCCCGAGGCGACCTCGGTGTGGAGCTGCCGCTCGAAGATGTGCCGATCGTCCAAAAGCTCATCGTCGAGAAGGCTCGCCGCAACGCCAAGCCCGTCATCGTGGCGACGCAGATGCTGGAGTCGATGATCTCGGCCCCGCGGCCCACGCGTGCAGAGGCGTCCGATGTCGCCAACGCCGTCCTCGACGGCGCCGACGCGGTGATGCTCTCAGGTGAGACCAGCGTGGGGGAATATCCCATCCACACCGTGAACACGATGGCTCGCATCGTCGAGTCGACCGAGATACACGGTCTGCCGCGCATGGCCGCGTTCGTCTGGAAGCCGCGTACCAAGAGCGGAGTGATCTGCCGTGCCGCGTCAGAGGTGGCCGAGGCAGTCGACGCCCGATTCCTGGTGGCGTTCACGACCACGGGTGATTCTGCACGCCGTATGACGCGGTACCGCTCTCGCGTGCCTGTGATCGCGTTCACGCCGGAGCCCAAGGTACGCAACCAGCTTGCGATGAGCTGGGGCATCGAGACCTTCCTCGTGCCGGAGGTGAAGCACACCGATGACATGGTGTTGCAGGTCGACAAGGCACTCCTCGAGATCGGTCGGTGCGGCGAAGGTCAGCAAGTTGTCATCGTCGCCGGTAGCCCTCCCGGCATCCCCGGCTCCACCAATGCACTGCGCATCCACAACATGGGTGACGCCATCAACCGCGTTGCACCGGCCTACGGCGACCCGCAGGGCTGACTTTCCCTTCGGTAGGGTGGTACGGCCGCCCGTCCTGGTATCCCAACGGCAGAGGAAATCGGCTCAAACCCGATCCAGTGTGGGTTCGAATCCCACCCAGGACACCAATGTTCAAACGTTGTCAGTGACGACAGCGACGATGGAAGTATGTACCCCGCCCGCCCGCGCGCGACGCGTAGCTCTTCAGCTCCTGAAAGACGGCGCGACGCTATCACAAGTGAGCAGAGATACCGGCGTCTCGCGGTCCTCGTTGAGGGACTGGGTCACAACGCCGACGATTGATCGGGATCGCGAGTGCCCCCGGTGCGGCGAACGACAACTAGACACAGCTGCCTACGCAGGCCTGTTCGGCTACTATCTCGGCGACGGGTCAATTTCCAGAGTGTCTCGCACCTACACGGTGCGCATCTCCTGCGACGCAAAGTACGGCGCGATCATCGACGACGTGACGGCGCTACTGGGCGCGGTACACCCTGCCCGCCCGGTGTTCCATGTGCGTGCCCCAGGTGTGATCGTGGTTCAGTCGAGTTGGAACCATTGGCCGCGCCTATTTCCTCAGCATGGGGTTGGACGCAAGCACGAGCGCAAAATGGGCATGCAGGCTTGGCAATGGGAGACCGTGACCCAGAATCCAGCCGACTTCCTGCGTGGACTGTTCCACTCCGACGGTTGTCGGGCCATGAACTGGACGCGCGGCGTCGTCGCGGGTGAGGTCAAGAGGTACGAGTATCCCCGTTGGCATTTCACCAATGAGTCCGCCGAGATCATGAGTTGGTGCCAGGAAGCGCTTGACCTGCTCGGGGTGTCTTGGCGGCAGTCGCGCACGGGCATGCTGTCGGTGTCCCGCCGCGATGCGGTGTCGCGGCTCGACGCCATCATTGGCCTCAAGGCGTGAACCGATAGCCTGCGGATGTGTCCAGTTCCGCGCCCTCGGCTCCTCGTGTCGTCATCGCCGAGGACGAGGCGCTCATCCGGCTCGACCTCGCCGAGATGCTCGGCGAGGAGGGGTACGACGTCGTCGGTCAGGCAGGTGACGGCGAGGCCGCCATCGCGCTGGTGATGGAGCACCGTCCAGATCTGGTCGTGATGGACGTCAAGATGCCCAAGCTCGACGGAATCGCTGCCGCATCGCAGATCGCCGCGGCACGCATAGCGCCAGTTGTGATGCTCACGGCGTTCAGCCAGCGCGAGCTCGTCGAGCGCGCCCGTGACGCCGGAGCCATGGCCTATTTGGTCAAGCCGTTCTTGAAGTCAGATCTTGTGCCGGCCATCGAAATGGCCATGAGCCGATTCGCAGAGATCACAGCCCTGGAGGCGGAGGTCGGGGACCTCACCGGCCAGCTGGCCACCCGCAAGGCCGTCGAACGCGCCAAGTCGCTTCTGCAGCAGGCGCTCGGTTTGACCGAACCCCAGGCATTCAGCTGGATCCAGCGCACGGCGATGGATCTTCGGTTGCCCATGCATCAGGTCGCGCAGGGCGTCATCGACAACGGGCCCAGATTGCACGAAGCGACCGACCAAGGCAGCTGAAAACTCAGGAGTTTCTTGGTTACAACTCGATGACGTTGGCTCTCAACCCAAGAACTCCGGCACAAATGAACCCGCCTGCGACTACGTTCGGGAGTACAAGAACGCTCCTTGGCACGCATGTGCCGTGGGCTCTCTATTTATCCGGAGGATTGATGAAGCGCAGTAACAAGACATATCGTCTTGCTGCCGTTGCGGCAGCGGGAGCACTCGTGCTCGCTGCATGTGGTGGAAGCAGCGACAAGAGTGAAGGCTCAGGCTCATCCGACGCCAAGGGAGACGGCGTACTGACTATCGGTCAGCTCCTCCCGCAGACTGGCTCCCTCGCGTTCCTCGGCCCGCCCGAGTTCGCTGGTGTTGACCTCGCCATCAAGGACATCAACGCAGCCGGCGGTGTGCTCGGCAAGGACGTCGTTGGCGTCAGAGGCGACTCAGGCGACACCGACAATGCCCTTGCCCCCGCCGAGACAGACAAGCTGCTCAAGGCCAAGTCCGATGTCATCATCGGTGCTGCATCTTCGGGTGTGTCGCTGACTGTCATCGACAAGATCATGTCAGCTGGTGCGATCATGTTCTCGCCCGCCAACACGTCGACCGCGTTCGACGAGGGTGACTACTCCAAGCCCGACCTGTACTTCCGTACGGCGCCGTCGGACATCCTTCAGGGTGCCGTGCTCGCCAACCTCCTCATCGAGGACGGACGTCAGAACGTCGCCATCCTGGCTCGCCAGGACGCCTACGGCGAGACGCTGGCCAAGGAAGTCAAGAAGAACCTCGAAGACGCAGGTTCCAAGGTCGCCACGTCGGTGCTCTACGACGAGAAGAATGGTCCTGGCGACAGCCAGATCACCGAGATCGCTGACGCCAAGGCCGACGCAGTCGTGCTGATCGCGTTCGACGAGACGACCACCATCGTCCCGAAGCTCATCCAGGCTGGTGTCGGACCGCAGGATGTCGCGACGTACTTCGTCGACGGCAACACGTCCGACTACAGCACGACCGGTACCAAGCAGCTTCCCCCGGGAACGCTGAAGGGCACCAAGGGCACGATCCCCGGCGCTGAAGCAGGAGACGATTTCAAGACGCGTCTTGCGACGGTCAACCCGGATCTGAAGGACTACTCGTACGCGGGCGAGTCCTACGACGCCACTGTCCTGTCGGCTCTTGCAGCAATCGCTGCCGGTGACGACGCGGGCGAGTCGATTGCCAAGAAGATGGTTGAGACAAGCAAGGGCGGCGAGAAGTGCACCTCCTTCGACGCCTGCGCCAAGCTGCTCAAGGACGACAAGAATGCTGACATCGATTACGACGGAGTCTCCGGCGAAATCGAGCTCGGCAAGACTGGTAGCCCGACGGCGGCATCGATCGGTATCTACGAGTACGACGCGACGAACAAGATCAAGCCCATCAAGTACATCAAGGGCAACATCTGATCGAAAGATCCAAGAGAACCCCCGGCGCGCAAGCGCCGGGGGTTCTTCTTTCCCGTGAGGCTCTCAGGCTCGGTGCGGGAGGGTG